>NZ_CP109450.1:2915000-3270000 GCF_041438865.1 Streptomyces sp. NBC_01471 | reverse complement strand
GAACACATAGGGCATGTGGAGGGAACGAGGGGAAGTGAAACATCTCAGTACCCTCAGGAAGAGAAAACAACCGTGATTCCGGGAGTAGTGGCGAGCGAAACCGGATGAGGCCAAACCGTATGTGTGTGATACCCGGCAGGGGTTGCGCATGCGGGGTTGTGGGATTGCACTTCAATAGTCTGCCGGCTGTTGGGCAAGTCAGAAACCGTTGGTGTAGGCGAAGGACATGCGAAAGGTCCGGCGTAGAGGGTAAGACCCCCGTAGCTGAAATATCAACGGCTTGCTTGTGTGACTCCCAAGTAGCACGGGGCCCGAGAAATCCCGTGTGAATCTGGCGGGACCACCCGCTAAGCCTAAATATTCCCTGGTGACCGATAGCGGATAGTACCGTGAGGGAATGGTGAAAAGTACCGCGGGAGCGGAGTGAAATAGTACCTGAAACCGTGTGCCTACAAGCCGTGGGAGCGTCGCTGGTCGTACTTGTACGGTCAGTCGTGACTGCGTGCCTTTTGAAGAATGAGCCTGCGAGTTAGCGGTGTGTAGCGAGGTTAACCCGTGTGGGGAAGCCGTAGCGAAAGCGAGTCCTAATAGGGCGTTTGAGTTGCACGCTCTAGACCCGAAGCGGAGTGATCTAGCCATGGGCAGGTTGAAGCGGCTGTAAGAGGTCGTGGAGGACCGAACCCACCAGGGTTGAAAACCTGGGGGATGACCTGTGGTTAGGGGTGAAAGGCCAATCAAACTCCGTGATAGCTGGTTCTCCCCGAAATGCATTTAGGTGCAGCGTCGTGTGTTTCTTGCCGGAGGTAGAGCACTGGATAGGCGATGGGCCCTACCGGGTTACTGACCTTAGCCAAACTCCGAATGCCGGTAAGTGAGAGCGCGGCAGTGAGACTGTGGGGGATAAGCTCCATGGTCGAGAGGGAAACAGCCCAGAGCATCGACTAAGGCCCCTAAGCGTACGCTAAGTGGAAAAGGATGTGGAGTCGCAGAGACAACCAGGAGGTTGGCTTAGAAGCAGCCATCCTTGAAAGAGTGCGTAATAGCTCACTGGTCAAGTGATTCCGCGCCGACAATGTAGCGGGGCTCAAGCGTACCGCCGAAGTCGTGTCATTCCAGCAATAGGGCCAACGCCTGCTGGGATGGGTAGGGGAGCGTCGTGTGCCGGGTGAAGCAGCCGCGGAAGCGAGTTGTGGACGGTTCACGAGTGAGAATGCAGGCATGAGTAGCGATACACACGTGAGAAACGTGTGCGCCGATTGACTAAGGGTTCCTGGGTCAAGCTGATCTGCCCAGGGTAAGTCGGGACCTAAGGCGAGGCCGACAGGCGTAGTCGATGGACAACCGGTTGATATTCCGGTACCCGCTTTGAAACGCCCAATACTGAATCCTCTGATGCTAAGGCCGTGAAGCCGTCCTGGAGCCTTCGGGCAAAGGGGAGTGGTGGAGCCGCTGAACCAAGGTGGTAGTAGGTAAGCGATGGGGTGACGCAGGAAGGTAGTCCAGCCCGGGCGGTGGTTGTCCCGGGGTAAGGGTGTAGCCCGTTGTCCAGGTAAATCCGGATGACATGGTGGGTGAGACCTGATGCCGAGCCGATTGTGGTGAAGTGGATGATCCTATGCTGTCGAGAAAAGCCTCTAGCGAGTTTCATGGCGGCCCGTACCCTAAACCGACTCAGGTGGTCAGGTAGAGAATACCGAGGCGTTCGGGTGAACTATGGTTAAGGAACTCGGCAAAATGCCCCCGTAACTTCGGGAGAAGGGGGGCCATTTCTGGTGATCCAATTTACTTGGTGAGCTGGGGGTGGCCGCAGAGACCAGCGAGAAGCGACTGTTTACTAAAAACACAGGTCCGTGCGAAGCCGTAAGGCGATGTATACGGACTGACGCCTGCCCGGTGCTGGAACGTTAAGGGGACCGGTTAGTCACATTTCGGTGTGGCGAAGCTGAGAACTTAAGCGCCAGTAAACGGCGGTGGTAACTATAACCATCCTAAGGTAGCGAAATTCCTTGTCGGGTAAGTTCCGACCTGCACGAATGGCGTAACGACTTCTCGACTGTCTCAACCATAGGCCCGGTGAAATTGCACTACGAGTAAAGATGCTCGTTTCGCGCAGAAGGACGGAAAGACCCCGGGACCTTTACTACAGTTTGATATTGGTGTTCGGTTCGGCTTGTGTAGGATAGGTGGGAGACTGTGAAGCGGCCACGCCAGTGGTTGTGGAGTCGTCGTTGAAATACCACTCTGGTCGTGCTGGATGTCTAACCTCGGTCCGTGATCCGGATCAGGGACAGTGTCTGATGGGTAGTTTAACTGGGGCGGTTGCCTCCTAAAGAGTAACGGAGGCGCCCAAAGGTTCCCTCAGCCTGGTTGGCAATCAGGTGTTGAGTGTAAGTGCACAAGGGAGCTTGACTGTGAGACCGACGGGTCGAGCAGGGACGAAAGTCGGGACTAGTGATCCGGCAGTGGCTTGTGGAAGCGCTGTCGCTCAACGGATAAAAGGTACCCCGGGGATAACAGGCTGATCTTCCCCAAGAGTCCATATCGACGGGATGGTTTGGCACCTCGATGTCGGCTCGTCGCATCCTGGGGCTGGAGTCGGTCCCAAGGGTTGGGCTGTTCGCCCATTAAAGCGGTACGCGAGCTGGGTTTAGAACGTCGTGAGACAGTTCGGTCCCTATCCTCTGCGCGCGTAGGAATATTGAGAAGGGCTGTCCCTAGTACGAGAGGACCGGGACGGACGAACCTCTGGTGTGCCAGTTGTCCTGCCAAGGGCATGGCTGGTTGGCTACGTTCGGAAAGGATAACCGCTGAAAGCATCTAAGCGGGAAGCCTGCTTCGAGATGAGTATTCCCTCCCCTTTGAGGGGTTAAGGCTCCCAGTAGACGACTGGGTTGATAGGCCAGATGTGGAAGCCCGGTAACGGGTGGAGCTGACTGGTACTAATAGGCCGAGGGCTTGTCCTCAGTTGCTCGCGTCCACTGTGTTAGTTCTGAAATAACGAACGACCGTGTTGTTATCCGGTGTTGGTTAATTTCATAGTGTTTCGGTGGTCATTGCGTTAGGGAAACGCCCGGTTACATTCCGAACCCGGAAGCTAAGCCTTTCAGCGCCGATGGTACTGCAGGGGGGACCCTGTGGGAGAGTAGGACGCCGCCGAACAATTTTTAGCCTCAGTCCCGGACCGTTATGGTCCGGGACTGAGGCATTTTTGCGTTTATGGTCAGGGTATGCGCTACGACCTGGTCATCTTCGACAACGACGGCGTCCTTGTGGACAGTGAGCCGATCTCCAACACCATCCTCGCGGGGTACCTGACAGAACTGGGACACCCCACGTCGTACGACGAGTCCCTCCGCGACTACATGGGTGCCGCCGTGCACCGGGTGCACGACACCATCCTGGAGCGGAGCGGACAGCGGCTTCCCGACGACTTCGACGAGACCCTGCACGCCCGTGTCTTCGCCGCCTTCGAGACCGAGCTGCAGCCGGTCGCCGGAGTGGCCGATGTCCTCGGCGACCTGGTCGCCCAGGGTGTGCCGTACTGCGTCGCGTCCTCGGGCACCCACGAGCGGATCCGGGTCGGCCAGCGGGCCGCCGGCCTGGACGAGTGGTTCGAGGACGAGTGGATCTTCAGCGTGCAGGACGTCGGCCGGGGCAAGCCGGCGCCCGACCTGTTCCTCCACGCCGCCCAGCAGATGGGCGTGGCCCCCGACCGGTGCGTCGTCATCGAGGACAGCCCTCTCGGGGTGGCGGCGGCCCACGCCGCGGGGATGGATGTGTACGGGTTCACGGCGATGACGCCCGCCGAGCGGCTTGCCGGGGCGAACGGTTTCTTCTCGAATATGTCGCAGCTGCCCCAACTCCTTGCCTGATCCATCTACCCACGGGTAGGCGAGGGGCCTACTGTGCCGCCATGACGACAGATGTTCGCCTGCGGCACGGCCGGGCCTCTCTGGGGCTCAGCTTCTTCGCGCAGGGCGCCGCGTTCGCTCTTCTCGTGACGCGGATCCCCGCCATCCAGGACCGTTACGGGATATCCGACGGGCTGCTTCCCGTGTTCCTCGCCGCGGTCCCGGTCCTCGCCGGCGTCAGCAGCGTCGGCACCGAGCAGCTCGTGAAGCGGGTGCGGCCCTCGGCCGTGCTGCGCTGGGCGCAGCCCGTGGTGCTGCTGGCTCTCCTCGGTGCCGCGGCCGGTACCGAGCTCTGGCAGGCGGCCGTCTCGCTCGGGGTGTTCGGGCTCGCCGTGGGAGCGCTGGACGCCTCCATGAACATGCTGGGGGTGAGCCTCCAGCGGGCGTACGGGCGCAGCATCATGCTCGGGTTCCACGCCGCGTACAGCCTGGGCGGAATCGCCGGCGCCTCGCTCGCCTGGGCCGGGGCGCACTGGCATCTGTCCCTGCTCACCTCGTACTGGCCGGTCGCCGTGGTGCTGCTGCCCGTCTGCCTGGTGGGGAGCCGCTGGTACGCGGACGCCCGGGAGGCCGCTGGGGCGGCTGGGGCGGGAGTGGGCACCGAGGCGGTCGGCGGGGCCGGTGGCGCGGGTGCCACCGGGGGTTCTGTCGTCTTCAAGATGCTGCTGCCGCTGTGCCTGGTGATGGCCTTCGCCTATATCGGCGACTCGACCGTCTCCAACTGGAGTGCCAAATACCTTCAGGACGTACTGGGGAGCTCCGAGCAGCTCTCCACGGTCCCGTACAACGTCTATATGGTCACCACGCTGCTGGGCCGGGCGGTGGGGGACTTCGGGGTGCGTCGCTTCGGTGCGGTGGCTGTGGTGCGTTTCGGCTCCGTCGTCGCGGCTGTCGGGTTCGGTGTGGTGGCCGCCGCGACCGGTCCCTGGGTGGGGATGCTCGGGTTCACCCTGCTGGGCTTCGGGCTCTGTGTGATCGTGCCGCAGACCTTCGCGGCCGCCGGGCGGCTGTTCCCGCACGCCTCGGACGCGGCCATCGCCCGGCTCAACATCTTCAACTACGTGGGGTTCCTGGTCGGCTCGCCGCTGGTGGGCGCGATCGGTGACGCGTGGAACTACCGGGGCGCGATGCTCATCCCGATGGTGCTCGTGCTGGCGACCCTCGTGTACGCCCGCTCGTTCGGCTCCGGCGATGCCCGATACGGTGTCCGGCATGAGCGGCCGCCGACTGTTGATGTGGGACGAAGCAGTAACGAAGTATGACTTCGGGCCCGGCCATCCGATGGATCCCGTGCGGCTCGCACTGACCATGGGGCTGGTCCGGGCGTACGGACTCGATGGCGCGGTCGATGTCGTCGCCGCCAGACCGGCCGGGGAGTCGACCCTGCGCCTGGTGCACCGGGCGGACTATCTGGACGCGGTGCGGGCGGCTTCGGCGGATCCCGGGGCGGCGGACATCTCGTACGGTCTGGGGACGCCCGACGACCCGGCCTTCGCCGGGATGCACGAGGTCTCCGCGCTGATCGCCGGGCAGTCGGTCGGCGCGGCGGAGGCGGTGTGGCGCGGCGACGCGGACCACGCGGTCAACTTCTCGGGCGGGCTGCACCACGCGATGCCGGGCGCGGCCTCCGGGTTCTGCATCTACAACGACGCAGCCCTGGCCATCGCCCGGCTGCTCGAACTGGGGGCGGAGCGGGTCGCGTACGTCGATGTGGACGTGCACCACGGGGACGGGGTGCAGGAGGCGTTCCGGGACGACCCGCGGGTGCTGACCGTCTCGCTGCACGAGCACCCCCGGACGCTCTTTCCCGGTACGGGCTTCCCGACCGAGACGGGCGAGGGCGCGGGGGAGGGGTCGGCGGTCAACCTCCCGCTGCCGGCCGGCACCGGGGACGCCGGGTGGCTGCGGGCCTTCCACGCGGTGGTGCCCGAGCTGCTCGCCGACTTCCGGCCGCAGGTACTGGTGTCGCAGCACGGCGCCGACACACACTTCGAGGACCCGCTGGCCCATCTGGCGGTCTCGCTGGACGCCCAGCGCGCGGTGCAGGTCGCCTGCCATGAGCTGGCCCACGAGTACGCGGACGGCGGGCGCTGGGTGGCGCTCGGCGGGGGCGGGTACGCGGTGGCCGACGTCGTACCGCGGTCGTGGACGCATCTGGTGGGGATCGCCGGGCACGCCGAGATCGATCCGGATTCGGTGATCCCGCCGTCCTGGCGGGACGAGGTGTACGCGCGGACCCGGGGGGTGGGGCCCGCGCGGATGACGGACGGGCGGTGGCCGGTGGCCTGGCGGTCGTGGGACGCGGGGTACGACCCGGCGGACCGGCTGGACCAGGCGGTGCTGGCCACTCGGCGGGCGGCGTTTCCTCTGCGGGGGCTGCTGGCTTAGGAGAGTGCCGCCGCTGTGTTTTCGCGGGGCGTTACGCCAACTGTGCCGCATATCCCGGGTTCCGGCCCGCCCCCGTACGCAGTGCGGCACGATCGGCAGGGTGTTGACCACCGGCGCCCTCCGTGCGCATCTGTTGGCAGCCCGGCTGGCCGGGCCCGTGGCCACCTCTCGGGAGGTGAGCCTGCGCAGTTATCGGCTGTTCGCCGCGCGCGATCCGCGGGTGACGCTCGGCATTCAACCCGAACGGGCCTGGGACGAGGCGGAGTTGCTGGGTCTGATGGCAGAGCGGTGCGGGGTGTCGGGTGATCCGGACCATGTGTCGGGGCCCGATGTCATCGACCCGGAGCGGACGCTGGCCGCGCTCGACGCCTTCGCGGCGCGGCTCGGCGAGGCTGTGGCGTGTGGTGCCAGTGTGCTGTTCGGGACGGGGCATCCGCATCGGCTGCTCGGTTTCTACGCCGCGCTGGCAGACGCCTTGTCGGCGGCCGGATGTACTGTCCTCACCCCTGCGCAGGGTCGCAGTGTCGACATAACGACCCGGTTCGGCGTACGTACGCACCTTCTGGAGTACGTACGGGGAGTCGCGCTGATGCGCGAACCCGGCGTGCGGCTGCCCGGAAGTGAGCCCGGCGCACACACCCATTCCCCGCTGCCGGTCCGGGTCGCGCTGGAGGCGGCAGCGGGGGACTCGCACGGCCTTCCCGGGTTGGTCGTCGGCGACCACGGATGGGTCTGCGGGGCAGGTCAGCTAGGGGTCGAGGCCATCGGCCTGGCGGACACCGACGATCCCGCGCTGTTCGTCGGCGAGGCGGAGGGGCGGGTCTCCGTCGCCGTTCCGCTCGACGACGGCGTGCGGTCGGACTTCTACCGGCCGCTCACTCGCTATGTACTCAATCGGGCGCTTCTGTCCCAGTAGGGAAGGGGGTGTTGCTCCTCTTCCCCACTCGTATCACCCGCACCTAGTCTGGTGAGTGAGCGCGCCACGACGAAGAGTCACCGGAAGGGGAAGCCGGTGCCCCGTCGGGTGCGGAAGGTTCAGGTGGGTCATGGCTGCTGGGAGTGAGAGGCCTCTCAACGAGGTCAGGTTCCTGACCGTGGCGGAAGTCGCCTCGGTGATGCGAGTGTCCAAGATGACCGTGTACCGGCTGGTGCACAGCGGTCATCTGCCGGCGATCCGGGTGGGCAGGTCCTTCCGGGTCCCGGAGCAAGCAGTGCACGCATACCTCCGCGAGTCCTTCGTGGGGGTCCAGACCGCCTAGCGGGGTCCGGTCGAAGTCTGGGGTTCCCCTCGGATTACGTCCCTCACTCGGCGGCAGGTAGGCTAGGCCGACGTAGGTCGTGTGGGCCCAGACGCCCCGCACCGAGTGAAGAGAAGTGAGCGAGGGTAGTCGTGGGCTCTGTTATCAAGAAGCGGCGCAAGCGGATGGCTAAGAAGAAGCACCGCAAGCTGCTCAAGCGCACCCGCGTTCAGCGTCGCAACAAGAAGTAAGCGGCAGCTGTACGTGGTTCTGAGGCCCTCCCACCAGCATGGTGGGAGGGCCTCTGCGCGTTCCTGCGGGTAGATTTCCGATGACTTCACGCAGCGCATCACCAGTACAGCGCGACAACGAGCCGCTACCGTGGCCCGTACGGGAGTCCGAATGGGAAGGCGCTGATCTTGGGCAAGGTCGTGCTCGTCACCGGAGTGGCCCGGCAGCTCGGAGGCCGGCTCGTGCGCCGCATCCTGCGGGACGCCGAGGTGGACCGGGTGATCGCGGTGGACATCGTGGAGCCGGCCCACGGACTGGGTGACGCCGTCTTCGTACGGGCGGACATCCGCCAGCCCGCCATCGCCCGGGTGCTCGCCGAGTACGACGTCGACACCGTCGTGCACATGGACGTCACGGGCACCCCGCTGGGCACCGGTGGCCGGACGACGGTCAAGGAGACCAACGTCATCGGCACCATGCAGCTGCTCGGCGCCTGCCAGAAGTCGCCGACCGTCCGGCGCCTGGTGGTCAAGTCCAGTACCAACGTGTACGGGTCGGCACCGCGCGACCCGGCCGTCTTCACCGAGACGACGCCCCCCAAGTCACTGCCCAGCGGCGGCTTCGCCAAGGACGCGGTGGAGGTCGAGGGCTACGTACGGGGCTTCGCCCGGCGCAGGCCCGATGTGGCGGTCTGCGTCCTGCGCTTCGCGAACATCCTGGGGCCGAGCACCGACTACCCGCTCGCCGAGTACCTCTCGTTGCCGGTGCTGCCGACCGTGTTCGGTTACGACCCGCGGCTCCAGTTCGTCCACGAGGACGACGTCATCGACGTACTCCGCCTGGCACTCGGCGAACCGCCGCGCGGGACGCTCAACAGCGGCACCTTCAACATCGCGGGCGACGGTGTGCTGCTGCTCTCGCAGTGCTCGCGGCGGCTCGGCCGGCCGACCGTGCCGGTGCTGCTGCCCGCCGTGAACTGGGTCGGTTCGGCGCTGCGGACCGTCGGGGTGACCGACTTCTCGCCGGAGCAGATCCGGCTGCTCACCCATGGCCGGGTCGTCAGTACGGTGCAGATGCGCGAGACACTCGGGTTCGTGCCGAGGTACTCGACGGCCGAGACCTTCGAGGACTTCGCGCTCAGCCGGGGGGACGGCCTGCTGCCGCCCCGGGCGCTGGCGCGGGCCGTCGACCGGGTCGCCGCCTTCGCCGAATCCGTCGGGCCGGCCGGACCCGCCGCAGCCGCCGGCGCCGCCCGGCCCGTGATCCCCGCCCACTCCGTCAGCAAGGAGCGCATCTGACATGGCCGATGCCAAGGTCATCCCCTTCGGCGACGAGCCGCGAGCGAGGCGGAACAGGAGCGGCAAGGCCGCCAAGCGGTCCGGGGCGCGCGGCAGGGCTGCTACGGGACCGCTCGCGCCCGTACCGGAGCAGCAGACCGGGCCTGAGCCGTCCGGCCCGGCCGAGGCGGCCGGGCAGGCGGAGCCGTCGTCACACGTGCCGGTGCAGGCACCGGAGGACCGCGCGGAGCCCACCGGTGGCGACTGGGACCGGCGGATCGCCGGCGGGCTGGCCTTTCTGCGGCGGCGGATCACCGGTGAGTACGACGTCGACGAGTTCGGGTACGACAAGGAGCTCACCGACCAGGTACTGATGTCGGCGGTGCGGCCGCTGTACGAGAAGTACTTCCGCGTCGAGGTGAAGGGTGTGGAGAACATCCCGTCGGACGGCGGGGCGCTCGTCGTCGCCAATCACTCGGGGACGCTCCCGCTCGACGGGCTGATGCTCCAGGTCGCCGTCCACGACCACCACCCGGCTGAGCGCCATCTGCGGCTGCTCGCCGCGGATCTGGTGTTCATGCTGCCGGTCGTCAACGAGCTGGCCCGGAAGGCCGGGCACACGCTGGCGTGCGCGGAGGACGCGGAGCGGCTGCTCCAGCGCGGCGAGGTCGTCGGGGTGATGCCCGAGGGGTTCAAGGGGATCGGTAAGCCGTTCTCCGACCGGTACAAGCTCCAGCGGTTCGGGCGGGGCGGCTTCGTGTCGACCGCGCTCCGGGCCGGGGTGCCGATCGTGCCCTGCTCGATCGTCGGGGCGGAGGAGATCTACCCGATGATCGGCAACGCGAAGACGGTGGCGCGGCTGCTGGGCTTCCCGTACTTCCCGGTCACGCCGACGTTCCCGTGGCTCGGGCCGCTGGGCCTGGTGCCGCTGCCGACGAAGTGGACCATCCAGTTCGGTGAGCCGATCCCGACGGACGGGTTCTCCGAGGAGGCGGCGGAGGATCCGATGCTGATGTTCAACCTGACGGACCAGGTGCGGGAGCAGATCCAGCACACGCTGTACAAGCTGCTCGTGCAACGGCGGTCGGTCTTCTTCTGACCGGCCGGCCGAACAGTGCGTCCCTGGACGAGCATGAAGGTGCCGGGCCCGTGACACACCGGGCCCGGCACCTTCGTCCGCACGCATTGCTGCCTACGGTGCGTCCTCGCCGTTGATGCCCAGGCCCGGGAGCAGGCCGGGGAGCAGCGGGGGCAGGGTGACGTCCGGGGCGGGCTTGGAGCCCTCGCCGGACTTGCCCGTGCCTTCGGAGGAGGACGAATCGCCGCTGTTCTTCGGCGGGCCGAGGAGGCCGCCCGTGTTGCCGCCGATCAGGCCCTGGTCGGCCTTGCCGCTCTCGGAGCCCGAGGGCTTCGGCCGGGCGTTGTGCTGGCCGCTGTGGTCGGGTGCGGCCGAGGCGTGGCCGGGACGGTCGGTCCCGGGGGTGCCCGGCCTTGAGGTGCCCGGGTGTCCGGGGGTACGGGCGGTGGTGCCGGGGATGTGCGGCAGCTGCGCCTGGAGCGGGCTGACCTCCTGGTCTATGGCGTCGAAGACCGAGTTCACCTGGTTTCCCACGTCGTGGAGCTGGACGGGCAGCCGGCCCCGGAGTCTGCTCCAGGCCTCCCGGTGCGAGCGGGAGAACGAGGAGAGCGTCTGGATCGGGCCGAGTGTCCCGTTCCTCGCGTACGCCTCGTGCAGCAGCCGGTGGCCTTCTCCGGCGTCGTGGTTCATGCCGTTCAGCGCGCGTCTGACTTCGCCCAGTTGCTCGTGGTCGAGCCGGCCCGCCCGGTCGCGCTCCATGAGGCGGCGCGCCTCCTGGAGACGGGTGGAAGCCTGGTCGAGGTAGATCTCGCCGCGGTCGGCATCGTCGTTCGCCATCCCCAGCTTGAGATCTTCCATGCCGCGCTTCAGCCCGTACAGCGAATCACCGGGGAGGGCGTCGGAGCTGGCAGCCGCGACGCCGCTGAAGGCTCCGGCCGCGACGCCGACGGTGAGTCCGCCCGCAGCGAGGCCCTTCGACCAGCGGGAGCGGGGGCGCAATTTCCGGAGCGGGGACGCCCGGTGGGCGCCTCGGCCGGTCCGCTGTTCGGGCACCTGAGGGCCCTCGGACACACCTCCCCCCGCGAGCATCGTCTCCATGGCGGCAACGAGCTGGGCTCGCTGCACCACTTTGACCTCAGGATCCAGCTGCGGTTTCGGTAGCTCTTCGAGCCCGGTCACCAGGGTCAGCAACTGCCCTTGTGCGCTCGGTTCGGTGGGAGCTTCGGGCTGGTCGGCCGCCGAGCCCTGGAGTGTCTGCTCCTCCAGGGCCTGGGCGAAGGCGTTCGCCCGCCGGTGTGCCGAAACTTGTCCGATCACTGGCGGCACCTCCTCTCGTCATGACGATCGACTCCCCTCGGGGTCCGGAAGGTTGCCCACCTTGAGTGCTTCCACTCGATCGGGTGAGTACCTGCGGGCGTGGCTTGACCACAGGGAGCCTGCATCCCACTCAACGAGCCGCACAGCACTTGGGTTACGGACGAAGGATGATCGGACCGCAGTGTCATGAGCCCATGACTGACGGTGAGTTGTGATCAGCGAGCGTCATCGGGGAGGAGCCGCGCCAGCGTGCGCACGGCCCGGTACTGGAGCGTCTTGATGGCGCCCTCGTTCTTGCCCATGGCCCGTGCCGTCTCGGCCACGGAGAGCCCTTGCAGGAAGCGCAGAGTCACGCACTCCTGCTGCTGTGGATTGAGCTTCCGTACGGCTTCGAGCAGGGCGGCGTTGGAGAGGGACTCCAGGACGGAGTCCTCCGGACTGCGCTCGACCTCGTTGGCGTCGAGCATTTCGCCCGTGGTCACTTCGAGCCGGAAACGGCTCGACTTGAAGTGGTCGGCGACCAGGTTCCGGGCGATCGTGACCAGCCAGGCGCCGAAGTCGCGCCCCTGCCAGGTGAAGGTGGAGATACGGCGCAGAGCGCGCAGGAAGGTCTCACTGGTGAGATCCTCCGCCGTCGCCTTCCCGCCGACGCGGTAGTAGATGTAGCGGTAGACCGTGTCGCTGTACTGGTCGTAGAGCCGCCCGAAGGCGTCGGCCTCGCCGGCCTGAGCTCGTTCGACGAGGTCCATCATGCGTGCGCTGTCGCTGTCGGCCGCAGGCCGACGGGCGGTGGACGTGCCGGTGCCGCCACGGCTGCGTCTGCCGACCGCTGCGCCCGCACCGCTCTCGGCGAGGGCATAGCAGGGTCCGGCGGGCGCGGCTGTGGCAAATGCGGGGACGGCGTACGCGGTGGGGACGAAGCCGCGCAGCTGGTCAAAGACCGTTGCGCGCAGCGTAGCCAGGCCCGAGGCGTCAACCCCGACGTGTGGGTACACGGGACTCCCAGAGGCAGAGCTTCCATCACGTGCAGTGCTGGATGATTCACTCGACGTGATGGCGAGTGAGGTCCGGTATGCGTCTGAGGAGAATAACGCTTCGTACAGGCAGTGCTACACCCAGTTGCTCAAATCATCGATTACGTCGCTTCTGTTACGTATACGCGTCGGATCAAGTAGCACTTCGTGACCGTTTATTGATCGGATAGCCCCACGATCCGTTTGATTGGGCGGTCACTTGTGCGCGAGCGGCCGCAACGGGACTGGCGGCGGGCGCAGCGGGGTAAGAAGTTCGATCCGCCCGCGCTCGCCGGAGTGGCGCGGGCGCGCGGAGCTGTTGACGTTCCGGTCAGCCCCGGCTGACGTACGGACGGCCGAGGCGCGAGTCGGTGACCGCCTGCCGGTGGTTCACCGGGCGGTGGCGTACGGGTCGGGTGGTGTGCCGCTCAGTGGCGGCGGCGGTGCAGGGCGACCGCGGCCGCGGTGCCGCCCGCGAGTGCGCCGACCCCGGCCGCGGCCGGGATGCCGACCTTGGCCGCCTTGCGGCCGGTCCGGTAGTCGCGCAGCCGCCATTCGCGCTCGCGCGCGTAACGGGCCAGCTTCGCGTCGGGGTTGATCGCGTAGGGGTGGCCGACGAGAGAGAGCATCGGGATGTCGTTGTGCGAGTCGCTGTACGCGGCACAGCGTGCCAGGTCGAGGCCCTCGGCGGCGGCGAGTGCCCGTACGGCTTCCGCCTTCGCCGGGCCGTGCAGCGGTTCGCCGACGAGGCGGCCGGTGTAGACGCCGTCCATCGACTCCGCCACTGTGCCGAGCGCTCCGGTCAGGCCGAGGCGGCGGGCGATGATCGTCGCCGTCTCCACGGGGGCGGCGGTGACCAGCCAGACCTTCTGGCCCGCGTCCAGATGGGCCTGGGCGAGGGCGCGGGTGCCCGGCCAGATGCGGTCGGCCATGTACTCGTCGTAGATCTCCTCGCCGATGGACATCAGCTCGGAGACGCGGTGTCCCTTGACGATGGAGAGGGCGCTCTCCCGGGCGTCCTGCATGTGATCGGGATCCTCGACGCCCGCCAGCCGGAACCAGGCCTGCTGCCAGGCGAACCTGGCCAGTTCGCGGCGCTGGAAGAACTTCCGCTTGTACAGGCCGCGGCCGAAGTGGAAGATCGCGGCGCCCTGCATCACGGTGTTGTCGAGATCGAAGAAGGCGGCGGCCAGGCTGTCCCCCGCGACGGGGAACTCGGCCTCCGGGCCGGCTTCTTCGGTGGGTCGGCCGAGTGGGCCGGCCTCGGCCCGGGCCGGCTCCTGCGAGGACTTCCGGGCTGCTTCGGCTGCGGCCTCGCCTGCCAGCACACTGCGTGCTGTCGCCGAGCGCCTGCGGGGGGTGAGCCATCCCAGTGCGGCCATGGTGCGAGCATAGCCAGTTCGGTGGACCGTTCCTCACTCGGCGGAATGCGGCGGGGTGAACTCCGGCGTACGGATGCCTCCGGCCGGGGCGGACGGCCTCGGGCACCGGCCGGGCCGCCGGCCCGGCCGCTGGTGGGGCTCGGTGCGGGATGTCTCCGCGCCGACGGCGGAGAATGGGGGGATGAGCCCTCTGTTCCGCCGCAGTGCCGGTCACGGAAATCCCGCCGAGCGGGTCGTCACTCTCGTCGGGAAGCCCGGGTGTCATCTCTGTGACGACGCGCGTGCCGTGGTCTCCACTGTGTGCGGAGAAGTCGGCGCGGTGTGGGAGGAGAAGGACATCACCCGGGACTCCGCGCTCAACGAGGCGTACTGGGAGCAGATTCCGGTCGTACTCATCGATGGGGAACAGCACACTTTCTGGCGGGTGGACCCCGAGCGTCTCCGCCGCGCGCTGCGTTCCTGAGCGGTCCGGACGGATGTGAACGGCCGGCGCGGAGGGCCGGGGCGGGGGCGGGCGACCGGTCCGCGCGGCGCTTCACGCGGAAAATACAGCTACCATCATGGGCGATTTGAGCGGTCTCGGGGGCGTAGGCGTGAGGAGTGTGTGCCGTTTTGCCCCCTTTGGGATCTCAACGCATCGGATCGGCCCGTGGTTCCGTCAATGCGCCGCCGAAGTGCGTGACCCCGGTCACTTTGCACGGACAAAACGGACACCATCTTTGTGCACGCGTTCACAAAGACATAGCCTGCATTCGACGGGGCGGTCCTGCTGCATGTGGCCGCCTGCAGCCTCGCTCATCCCGCAGGAGCACCGTGGCAACTGGCCGAACTCACCGACCGGCGACCCGTAGCCGAGGAATCCCCGAGGCCACCGTCGCCCGACTTCCGTTGTATCTCCGCGCCCTCACCGGCCTGTCGGAGCGCTCCGTGCCCACGGTTTCGTCCGAGGAGCTCGCCGCGGCCGCCGGGGTCAACTCCGCGAAGCTGCGCAAGGACTTCTCCTACCTGGGTTCGTACGGGACCAGGGGCGTCGGCTACGACGTCGAATATCTCGTATACCAGATCTCGCGTGAGCTGGGTCTCACCCAGGACTGGCCCGTGGTCATCGTCGGTATCGGTAACCTCGGCGCCGCGCTCGCCAACTACGGCGGATTCGCCTCGCGCGGATTCCGGGTGGCCGCGCTGATCGACGCCGACCCCGCCATGGCCGGGAAGCCGGTGGCCGGGATCCCCGTCCAGCACAGCGACGACCTCGAAAAGATCATCTCGGACAACGGCGTCTCGATCGGCGTCATCGCCACCCCCGCGGGTGCGGCGCAGCCGGTCTGTGAGCGCCTCGTCGCCGCCGGTGTCACCTCGATCCTGAACTTCGCCCCCACCGTGCTCTCGGTGCCGGAAGGTGTCGACGTGCGCAAGGTCGACCTCTCCATCGAGCTGCAGATCCTGGCCTTCCACGAGCAGCGGAAGGCCGGTGAGGGAGCGCTCGCCGACCCCGACACCGACGCGCCCCCGGTCCGCGGCGCCGCACACGCGGCGGCTGCCGCCGCGCACACCGTGAGCGCCCGCACCGCCCACGCCGACCGGAAGGGACCCGACGGGGACATGCCCGCCGTGATGCCGGCATGAGTCTCCTGGTCGTCGGAGTCAGTCACCGCAGCGCGCCCGTCAGCGTGCTGGAGCGGGCGGCGCTCTCCGCTGATGCGCAGGCCAAGCTGTTGCAGGACACGCTGGCCGCCGAGCCCGCCGCCGAGGCGGCGGCGCTCGCCACCTGCAACCGCATCGAGCTGTACGCCGACGTGGACAAGTTCCACGCGGGCGTCGCCGAGCTGTCCACGCTGCTCGCCCAGCACTGCGGTGTCGGGCTCGAAGAGCTCACTCCTTATCTCTATGTGCACTACGAGGACCGGGCCGTCCACCATCTCTTCTCGGTGGCGTGCGGGCTGGACTCCATGGTCGTCGGCGAGGGCCAGATCCTCGGCCAGATCAAGGACGCTCTCGCGCTCGGACAGGAACTGCACACCGCCGGGCGGCTGTTGAACGATCTGTTCCAGCAGGCCCTGCGGGTCGGCAAGCGGGCGCACAGCGAGACCGGGATCGACCGGGCCGGACAGTCGGTCGTCACCTTCGGTCTCGAACAGCTCGCGGGCGGCGCCGACGTGGCCGGCTGGGCCCGGGGCAAGCGCGCGCTGGTGATCGGCGCGGGCTCGATGTCCTCGCTGGCCGCCGCCACGCTGGCCCGCGCGGGCGCCGGGGAGATCATCGTCGCCAACCGGACGCAGGCGCGCGCGGAGCGGCTCGCGGAGATCCTCGGCGGTGCCGGGGTGGCCGCGGCGGCCGTCCCGATGGATGCCGTCGACGGGGAGCTGGCCCGTGCCGACCTCGTCGTCTCCTGTACGGGCGCGACCGGTCTGGTCCTGACCGCGGAGTCCGTCGCCCGGGCGCTGGGCGAGGAGTTCACCCCCGCGGAACCGGCCGGCGCAATCCACGGCGCAGTCCACGGCGGCCCGATCCACGGCGCGGCACCCGACCCGGTCCCCGATGTGCCCGCCGACGCCACGGCGGCCACCGCCGCCGCGCGCGCGGTCGACGCGCTGGAGCAGCACGGCGCCTGGGCCGGTACGGCCGGGCCCGCCGCCCCGCGACCGGTGCGGCGCATCGCCGGCGCTCCCGCCGACGGGGTCCCGCCGCGGCTGGCCCTGCTCGACCTGGCCATGCCGCGCGACATCGACGCGGCGGTCCACCGCATCAGCGGTGCGCGCCTGGTCGACATCGAGTCGCTGGCCGACGCGTCCGCCGACGCCCCGATGGCCGCCGATGTCGACGCCGTACGGACCATCGTCTCGGACGAGGTCGCGGCGTTCGGCGCGGCCCAGCGGGCCGCCCACATCACTCCGACCGTCGTGGCACTGCGCACCATGGCCGCCGGCGTCGTCGCCGGTGAGATCGCGCGGCTCGACGGACGCCTTCCCGACCTGGACGACAAGGAGCGCGCCGAGATCTCGCAGACCGTGCGCCGTGTCGTCGACAAGCTCCTGCACGCGCCCACCGTGCGGGTCAAGCAGCTCGCGAGCGAGCCCGGCGGCGCCGGGTACGCGGACGCGCTGCGGGAACTCTTCGACCTCGACCCGCTGACGGTCGCGGCCGTCAGCAGGGCCGATCTGACCGACCTGAGCAACACAGACGTCAAGAACCGAGGGCGGGCATGACCGATGCCTTGAGGCTGGGGACCAGGCGCAGCAAGCTCGCCATGGCGCAGTCAGGACAAATCGCCGAGGCGGTGCGGCAGATCACCGGTCGCCCCGTGGAACTCGTCGAGATCACCACGTACGGGGACACCTCCCGTGAGCACCTGTCGCAGATCGGCGGGACCGGTGTGTTCGTCACCGCCCTGCGCGATGCGCTGCTGAGCGGCGAGGTCGACTTCGCCGTGCACTCGCTGAAGGACCTGCCGACCGCCCAGCCGGACGGTCTCGTGCTGGCCGCGATCCCGGTCCGTGAGGACCCCCGGGACGTGCTGATCGCGCGGGACGGGCTGACGTTCGAGCAGCTGCCGGACGGGGCCCGGGTGGGTACCGGCTCGTCGCGCCGGATGGCACAGCTCAACGCGTACGCCCGTGACCACGGGACGCGCATCGAGACCGTACCGATCCGCGGCAACATCGACACCCGCATCGGATTCGTCCGCAGCGGGGAGCTGGACGCGGTGGTTCTCGCCGCGGCCGGACTCCACCGTGCCGGCAGGGCCGCCGAAGTGACCGAGTACCTGCCGGTCGACATCATCTTGCCCGCCCCCGGCCAGGGGGCCCTGGCGGTCGAGTGCGCGGCATCCCGCGCTGATCTCGTCGCCCAGCTCGCCGAGCTCGACGACCCGTACACCCGGGCCGCCGTGACCGCCGAGCGATCCCTGCTCGCCGCCTTGGAGGCCGGTTGCAGTGCGCCTGTTGGCGCACTGGCCGACGTCCTGGCCGACGGGCAGGCTGTCACCGAGATGCGCCTGCGCGGTGTCGTCGGCTCGGCCGACGGCACCACGCTGGTGCAGCTGTCCACCACCGGTCCCGTACCCACGTCGCACGAAGGCACCGAGGCGCTCGGACGCGAACTCGCGTCCGAGATGCTGGCCAAGGGTGCGGCCGGTCTTATGGGGGAGCGAGCACGATGAACCCCACCTCGAACCTGCCAGCCGCCCTTCCCGCGCACGGGCACGTCACCTTCCTCGGTGCCGGACCCGGGGATCCGGGACTTCTCACACTGCGCGCCGTCGAAGCGCTCGCGAGTGCGGACGTACTGATCGCCGAGCCGCATGTGCTCGATGTCGTACGCAGCCATGCGAGAGCGACCGTAAGCACGCCTCAGCTGACGGTTGTTGACGAAGCGTCAACAGCCGCCGGGATCCCGGCCATCCGAGATGCGGGCAATCTTGTCATGGAGGCCGCACGCGGTGGCAGGCGGGTCGTCCGTGCTGTCACCGGGGACCCCGGACTCGACGGCAACTCCAGCGAGGAGATGCTCGCCTGCGCGTCCGCGGGCATCCCGTTCGAGGTCGTCCCGGGTGTCTCGACGGCGGTGGGCGTCTCCGCGTACGCCGGTGTGCCGCTGCGTGACGCGCAGGGCACCGACGTCCGCTTCGTCGACGCCCGTACGGCGTCCGACCGCTGCTGGAGCGAGGTCGGCGCGAGCGATGCGACCGCGGTCGTCTCCACGACGCTCGACACGGTCGGCGCCGCCGCCGGTGAACTGGTCGCGGCGGGCCGCAAGCCCGACACCCCGATGTCCGTCACCGTCGCCGGTACGACCACCCGCCAGCGCACCTGGTCCGCGACGCTCGGCACGGTCGCCCAGGTGCTCAAGCAGGCCAAGGTGCTGCCGTCGCCGGACGGCCACCAGCCGGTCATAGCCGTGGTCGGCGAGCGCAGCTCGGCCGCCCAGCGCGACCAGTTGTCGTGGTTCGAGTCGAAGCCGCTCTTCGGGTGGCGGGTGCTCGTCCCGCGGACGAAGGAGCAGGCGGCCTCGCTCTCCGACCAGCTCCGTTCCTACGGCGCCGTGCCGCACGAGGTCCCCACCATCGCGGTCGAACCGCCGCGCACCCCGCAGCAGATGGAGCGCGCGGTCAAGGGCCTGGTCACCGGGCGTTACGAGTGGATCGCCTTCACCAGCGTGAACGCCGTCAAGGCGGTCCGGGAGAAGTTCGAGGAGTACGGGCTCGACGCCCGTGCCTTCGCCGGGATCAAGGTCGCCGCCGTCGGCGAGCAGACCGCGGCCTCGCTGGTCGAGTTCGGCGTCAAGCCCGATCTCGTACCGAGCGGTGAGCAGTCCGCCGCCGGTCTGCTTGAGGACTGGCCGCCGTACGACCCGGTCTTCGACCCGATCGACCGGGTGTTCCTGCCGCGCGCCGACATCGCCACCGAGACCCTGGTGGCCGGGCTCATCGAGCTGGGCTGGGAGGTCGACGACGTCACCGCGTACCGCACGGTGCGGGCGTCGCCGCCGCCGTCCGACACCCGGGAGGCGATCAAGGGCGGCGGTTTCGACGCGGTCCTCTTCACCTCTTCGAGCACGGTCCGCAACCTGGTGGGGATCGCGGGCAAGCCGCACAACGTGACGGTCATCGCCTGTATCGGTCCCGCCACGGCCAAGACGGCCGAGGAGCACGGGCTGCGGGTGGACGTGCTCTCGCCGGAGCCCTCGGTGCACAGACTCGCGGAGGCGCTCGCCGAGTTCGGCGCGCAGCGCCGTGAGACGGCCCGGGAGGCGGGCGAGGCGGTCACCCGTCCCAGCGAGCGCCGTCCGGGTGGTCGCAGGCGGCGCACCACCTGAGCGGCGGCCCGGGTGCCGGGCGGACAGCAGAAGCCGAAGCGAAGAGTTCGAAGAGCTCGAAGAGGTAACTGAGGATGACTGTGTACGGATCTTTTCCCGGCGCCCGTCCGCGGCGGCTGCGCACCACCCCCGCGATGCGCCGCATGGTGGCCGAGACGCAGGTTCGTCCGGCCGACTTGATCCTGCCCGCCTTCGTGCGGGAGGGGATCGGGGCGCCGGTGCCGATCTCGGCGATGCCGGGCGTTGTCCAGCACACGCGTGACACCCTGCGGAAGGCGGCCGTCGACGCCGTCTCCGCGGGTGTCGCGGGGATCATGCTCTTCGGTGTCCCCGAGGACGCCAAGAAGGACGCCATCGGCACGGCGGGCACGGACCCGGAGGGCATTCTCCAGGTGGCCCTGCGCGATGTGCGCGCCGAGGTCGGCGACGACCTGGTGATCATGTCCGACCTCTGCCTCGACGAGACCACGGACCACGGCCACTGCGGGGTCCTGGACGAGTCGGGCCGGGTCGACAACGACGCGACCCTTGAGCGGTACGCGGAGATGGCGCAGGTCCAGGCCGACGCGGGCGCCCATGTGGTGGCCCCCAGCGGCATGATGGACGGCCAGGTCGGCGTGATCCGGGACGCGCTGGACACGATCGACAAGGAGGACGTGTCGATCCTCGCCTACACGGTGAAGTACTCGTCGGCCTTCTACGGCCCGTTCCGCGAGGCCGTCGGCTCCTCGCTGCGGGGCGACCGCAAGACGTACCAGCAGGACCCGGCGAACGCCCGCGAGTCGCTGCGCGAGCTGGAGCTCGACCTCGCCGAGGGCGCCGACATGGTCATGGTCAAGCCGGCCGGACCGTACCTGGACATCCTCGCGAAGGTCGCCGATTCGGTGTCCGTGCCGGTGGCCGCGTACCAGATCAGCGGTGAGTACGCGATGATCGAGGCGGCCGCGGAGAAGGGCTGGATCGACCGGGACCAGGCGATCCTGGAGAGCCTGACCGGCATCAAGCGGGCGGGCGCGAACATGATCCTCACGTACTGGGCGACGGAGGTCGCGGGCCGGCTCTGAGGTGCCGCGGGCGGTGGCGCTCAGCGAGCGCCACCGCCCGGCGCCCTCGTCCCCTGTGGGGATCCGGTCAGCCGCCGTGCGCGGTCAGTGTGTATCCCTCCGGGCCCTCGAAGGAGAACATCGGCCCGAAGGGGCTGTCCGCCATCGGCGTGAGGATCTTGATGCCGGCGGCATCGAGCTGTTCGTGAAGCCGGTGGGCGTCCGGGGTCCGGAACCAGATCACCACGCCGAGGCCCGGTCGTGCGATGTCGGCGAGGCTGACGCCCGGCAGGAGCGCGCGGACGGCGAACGGGGTCGGCTTGGTGTCGAACACGACCCCGTGCGGGGGCGAGACCGCGGCCCGGCGCAGACCCAGGTGCCGTTCGCAGAAGACCGCCGCGGCTTCCACGTCGTGGACCTGCAGGGCGACGAAGTCGGGGCCGTCGATGGCAACCGGCATGGGTTTCCCTCACTCTTCTGTGGCAGTCGGGATTTCTATGTCAGGACTTTGACATAGGGGGAGGCTAGGCCCCGGGGATTGCTATGTCAAAATGCTGACATGGAGGAGAGTCTGCCGACGGATCCGTTCCACGCCACGGGCGACGACGTCACCCGCCACGTGGGATATCTGCTCAAACGCGCCCAGGCGGCCCTGCGCGGCGCCATGGACAAGGTGCTGCGCGGGCAAGGGCTGACCGTGCCGCAGTACTCCACTCTCGAACTGCTGGCCCTGCACCCCGGCATGTCGAACGCCGACCTCGCCCGCGCGACCTTCGTCACCCGGCAGTCCGGAAACGTCGTCCTGCGGGGCCTGCAGGAAGCGGGGCTGATCGTCCGCCCCGACACCGCCGATCACGGCCGGGCCCGGCCCGCCCGCCTCACCGAAGAGGGCCGGGCGCGCCTCGCCACGGTCCAGGCCGCCGTGTACGCCGTCGAACAGCGCATGGTCGGCGCGATCCCGCCGCAGCGCGTCACGGATCTCCTCGCCGACCTCGACCGCATCGCGGCGGCTCTGGAGGAGTGACCCGGAGGGGGTCAGCGCCGCTGCTCCGGGAGACGGCGGATGAAGTCCAGCAGCAGGGTGCAGAACGCGGCGGGCTGTTCCAGCGGCGCGAGGTGTCCTGCGGCGGGGATGACCACGGTCCGGCCCGCGCCGAGGTCGCGGGCCAGTCCCTCGCCGCCCTCGAAGAAGTCGGGCATGTCGTGTTCACCGACGCCGACCAGGGCGGGAGCGGTCAGGGTGCGCAGCGCTGCCGTCCCTTCGCCCCCTTCGCCGAGCGGGTCCGCCGCCAGGGTCGGCTCGCCGTGGGCGAGCTGTTGGGTGAGCCGGGCGCGGAGCATACGGGCCGCGTGAGCGCGTACTCCGCCGGTCGCGCCGGGCGAGGTCCACGCCTCGACGCCGGCTGTCACCGCTGCGTCCAGGTCGCCGGCGGCGAGCGCCGTCCTTTCGGCGTCCCAGGCGGCTCGCAGCTGTGGGGAGGCCGGTTGGTCGTGGGGCCGGTACCCGACGAGCACCAGGCCCTCGACCCGCTCGGGCGCCGTGACGGCGGCCTGGAGCGCCACCAGGGCGCCGAGGGAGTTCCCGGCCAGGACGACGCCCTCGGCCCCGAGGTGGTCGAGGGTGTCGAGCACGTCCGTCCAGGGGGCCACCGCGCGGCCGTCGTCGGGTACGCGTGCGTCGCCGTGGCCGGGCAGGTCCAGGGCGATGGCCCGCACGCCCGCATCGGCCAGCAGCGGAAGGTGGGCGCGCCACATGGTGCGGTCGGTGGGACGGGCGTGCAGCAGGACGACGGGCCGGCCTCGGCCCGCCTCATCGTGGGGAAGCAGCATGGCGGGCATCTTTTCTTCGGTGGAGACAGGTGGGACAGGGGCGGGACAGGGGACAGAAAGGGCTGGGCAGCCCGGTCACGGTGCGAGGGGGGAGCCGGTCAGGTCGTCGCTCTCCGCGTCGCTCAGCCGGCCGAGCAGGACCAGGGCGTCGGCGGCGGCGCTGCCGGGGTCCGCGTTGTAGACGGACAGGTGCTGTCCGGGGGCGCTGGTGACGGCGAGCGCCTCGAAGTGCAGCCGCAGTTCCCCCACCCGTGGGTGCCGGAAGTGCTTGTCCTCGTGCGTACGGGGGCGGACCTCGTAGCGCGCCCACAGGCCCGCGAAGGCGGCGCTGCGCACGCTCAGTTCGCCGACGACCCGCTCGATCCGCCCGTCCCGCGGGAACTGCGAGGAGGACGCCCGCAGGTTGCCCACCGCGATACGGGCCGCGTGGTCCCAGTCGGCGTAGAACTCGCGCGCGAAGGGATCGAGGAAGATCATCCGCAGCAGGTTGTCGTACCGGGCGAAACCCCGGTACAGCTCACGCGCCAGCGCGTTGGCCGCCAGCACGTCCTGTGCCGCCCCGACCACGAAGGCCGGCACATCACGCATGCCGTCCATCAGCCGCAGCAACTGCGGAGCGACGGTCGTCGCGGCAGCCGCCGTCCCGAAGGCGGGCAGGCCCAGCCGGAAGAGATGGGCGGCCGCCGCGTCGTCCAGGCGCAGTGCCCCGGCGATCGCCCGCAGCACCTGCTCGGACGGGTGCCGTTCGCGGCCCTGCTCCAGCCGGATGTAGTAGTCCGTGCTCATCCCGGCCAGCAGCGCCACCTCATCGCGCCGAAGCCCCGGCACCCGCCGGGCGCCGTCATCGATCAGACCGGCGTCGGCCGCCGTGACCGCCGCACGACGGGCACGCAGGTAGTCACCCAGTTCGTTCCCGCCGGACGTCCCGCTTTCCGTCCCGCTTTCCGTTCCGCTTTCCATGACAGGCACGCTAGCCGCGGACGGACGCCGGGGCGTGGGTGCGCTGCACCCACCCCGGGCACGACCCCTCGGCAGGTCAGCGCGCGTCGGCAGGTCAGCGCGCGTCGGAGAGCCGCACGAACCGGTGCCCGGACGCGAGGAGCCGGGGGACCGCCGTGGCGATGCCCTCGGCCGTGCCGCCCGTGGGCTGGTTCATGTGGCCGATCACGATCGATCCGGGCCCGGCGGCCACGACGGCGGTGTGGACCTGCTCGGCCGTGAAGGTCGCGCCGCCGTCCCCGTTGACCGTGAAACTCACCGGGCGCTCGCCCAGGGCGCCCACGATGCGGGAGGCGACATCGTCGTAGTACGCCGTCCCGGACCGGAAGTAGCGGGGCGGCCGGCCGAGCAGCCGGGTGAGCTTGCTGTGGTTCCCCGCGACCTCGTCGTAGACCTCGCCCGCGTCGCGCGTCCCGGGAATGCCGTACGCGGAGCGGCCCGAGACGGAGAGCGGGCGGTGCCGGGTTCCGTGGTTGGCGATCTCGAAGAGCGGGTCGGCGGCCAGTTCGCGGAAGTCCGCTGGACGGGCGTCGATCCAGCGGGAGTTGATGAACAGGGTCGCCGGTACCTTCCTCGACCGGAGGAAGCCGATCAGGTCCTGGTCGTAACCGCTGCCGCCGGGGCCTCCGCACGCGTCGAAGGTCAGCGCGATGGCCCGCTGGGACGGAGGCAGGGCGGTCAGGACGCCCGGCGCGTCGAAGCCCCAGCCCGACGGCCGTGCCGATCCGTACCGGGCCACCGCCGCCGCCCGGGTCAACGCCGGGGCCGCCGCCGCTTCGGGCGTGGCCCTGCGGCCGGCGCGCGGAGCACGGCTCGGCGGTTCGATGTCCGACGGGGTGGTCCGCTTCGCCAGGGACGCGCTCGCGGAACCGGACCTGGCGTCACATCCCGCCAGCCCGGCGGCCACCACGGCGGCGATTACAGCCCGACGAGTCAATGACACGTGCCCTGTCCGTCCTGTCCACACCACGATGCCGGCTCCGGAGTGAGAGTCGGATCATGCTACGAATCCAGGAGGCGGCGGACCCCGACACTCCGGCGTGGTGCGGAGTCCACCCGTACTGGCGCCCCGGCGGGCGGCGCCGGGGCGCCGGGGCTCGGTGGGTCTATGCGGCGGTCGGGCCCGAGCCGGTCTCGCGTACGGCCGCGAACAGGGTGCGCGCCTTCGTACCGTCCGGCAGCGGCAGGTCCCCCGTGACGCGGCCCAGGTCCTGGGCGGAGGCGTCCTGGCCGGGGCGGACCACACGGTTGATGTGAAGGGTCAGCCCGGGACCGGAGGTGTTGGACGTCCGTACGCGTACGCCGGTGCCGTCCGGGTCGCTCGTCACCGCCTCGATCCCGGTCGCCACGGGGTGTTCCGCGCCGGTGAAGTGGCCCTCGACGGTCGGGTCCGGGGTGTTGCTGAGGCTCTGCTCCTGCGGCACGGCCGCGCCGGCCATCAGGGCGACCAGCTGGGCGACGAGCACCGGGTCGTGGGTCCCGTCGTACACCCAGCGCTTGCCGAGCACCCCGTGCTCGGTGGTGCCGATGAGCGCGTCGTCGCCTGCGCCGTCGAGCGGCGCTCCCCGGTAGGTGAACGGCACCTGGTACGTGACGGGCTCATCCCCGGACGTGTCGGTGGTCAGCATGAACTCGATCCCGACCGCGCCGGTCGGGTCGTCGAGCCGGAAGCCGCCCGTCCTGGTCAACTCGGGCTTGGCGTCCGCACCGCCGAGGTACCAGGGCTGCGTGGGAAGCCAGGTGGCGAGCAGTTCCAGCTTGGTCGGGGTGAGCGTGGTGCGGTGGATGACAGCCATGTCTTCGGTCCCTCTCCCGTCGGCGTGCGTTCATCCTGCCACCGGCCCCGGGACGGATCAGGCGGTTCCGGTGCCGCCGACGAACCCGGCGAAGACCGACCAGGCGGCGGGGGCGAGGGTGAGGGTGGGACCGCCGGTGTTCTTGGAGTCACGGACGTGGATGGCGGCGGGGTGGGTGGCGATTTCGAGGCAGTTGCCGACGGGCTCGGCCTGGTGGGCGACGACACCGCCAAGAGCGGGGAGTGAGCGAGCCGGGGGTGAGCCGGGAAGGCGTCGCCGTTGCCCTCGCCGAGCTCCGCGGCACGGTCGCCGAGGGTTTCGCCACAGTGAACGGCTCGCTCGCCCTACCCGCCCAGCGGGGCGACCAGACAGACCGGCGCCTGGACGACCAGGAGAAACGCCTCTCCGCCCTGGAGCGGTCTCGGTGGCCGCTCCCCTCCATCGCCGCCCTGGTCAGCGTCATTGGTCTTGCCCTCACCCTGTGGCAGCTTGCCAACCCGTGATCACATGCAGCCGCCCCCGCCCCCCGAATGTGGGGAGGGGGCGCTCGTTGCGTGTTCCGGGCTGCTGCTGCGGACATCGCGACGAGAAAGCTCCGGCCGTGTGCGGCCGGGGCCCGGTGCTCAATCCTGCGTGGTGTCCGGGGCGGGCGGGGCGGTGAATGCCCGCGCGGGCCGGGGCTCCGGGTCGCGTGAGTCCGGCGTCTGCGTGTCGTCCCACGCTGCCACCAGTTCCGCGTACCGGGGGTCGGTCCATTCCATGTACGGCCTCCCTTCTCTCCGCAGGCTACCGATCAGCCCTTGGGCTTGGGCTGCACGACGATCGTGCAATCCGGTGAGTGCTGGCACCCCGCCGCGACGGACACCAGCAGCTCATCAGTTGGCGGCCCCCAGAGTTCCGGGTCCGCCGTGTACCTGAGGGCGGCGACAGCCTCACGGGTCCGGTCCAGGATCTCCGGGTCGTAGTTCGTCGGGTCGTACCCCGGGAAGTGGTGGACGAACGTGCCGCCGAGGGATGCGCACAGCTCTACGTACAGGGCGGTATGCAGGATCAGCGCGTGCCATCCCTCGTCCACGATCCGCGACGGCGCCAGGCCGACCCCGGGGTACCGGGAGCACGCGGCCACGAACTTCAGGGCCTCTTCGAGGATGCGACCGGCCATGTCCTGGGACATGGCCGGGTTGGCGTCCATGACGGTCTTACGGCAGCTGGTGAACTGCACGTCGGTGATGAGCGCTCGGGCGATGACGGGAATCGGGGACGGGTCGGGCCCAGGGTTCGGAGGTACGCTCACGGTGATCTCCTCTGGTGTGTCCGGTGGGGATTGACCCGCCCTGGCCGGTGGCTCCGCCAAGAGATCCGGTCGGGGCGGGAGTTCATGGGCAGTAGCGGCGCACGTACCGGACGCGGACCGGGCAGGCGACGTGCAGGCGCACCGCCGCGACCGCCCCGGTGCCGCTGCTGATTTCGTACTCTTGCGACGGCTCGCCGGGCCGGATCGGTCGGTCACAGCTCGCGCAGATCACGAGAGCGCCATGTTCTTCGCGTCGCGCCACGCGTGCTGCAAGGTGATGGCGATAGCGCAGTTCACACCGAGTCGGCACGAGTCAGGGCAGCTCCGGACGTGGTCGAGAAACTGCCGATAACCGGCGTCCGCCCGCACCGCCCTCGTGTTGACAACAGCCTGCATGCGGCCAGGGCCCGACCCGGTATCGATCCACTGCTGTGCCGACCGGGCTTCCAGATCACTCATGAGTCATCCCCTCGGTGTGCCGCGCCGATGGGCCGCCCGCAGAAGCACAGTCGGGCTGCCGTTACCCACGAACGTAGGGAAGCGATGTGCGTGAGATCCAGCAGTGTGCATGAATGTGCGCCTGGACGAATTCACTGGGACGATTGGCTACTTTCCACCTTGACCCATGGCGCCCGGTCGAGAAGATTGACGCACATCTCCGCACAGTGAAGCCACGGAGGGTGACCATGAACTTAGAGTTCATCGGGATCGATCCGAACACCGGGCAGAACGGGTCCCCGACTGCCTGGGTCGACCATGAGAACGCAGACATCGTCCTGCAGAGCTACACAGCAGACGACTCCACCCGCGCGCAGTGTGTGGAGAACACTGCACCTGGACACGCGAAGGGCATCCCGGACCACGAGAGCGTCATCCGAATTCCCGTCCACCTGGTGCCGATGCTGAGGGAGGCATGCGATGCCGCAGAGCGAGCCAAACTTTCGTGAACTGATGGAAGCGGCACAGCACTCCGCCGTTCACCTTGAGATGCGCGACATCTACGGCGTGGGCGACGAAGCCGCCGACTTCACCCATTGGCAGAGCACCGGCCTACGCGACTCCGATCCCGGCTCGGCCTACTGGACGCCGTGGGTCGACCTGATCTCCCGCGCCATCAAGCGCGGCGTCACCGTTCGCCGGGCGCGCGTGGTCTCCGAGCCCGTAACCGAGTACATCCGGTACGAGCACGCCGGCACATCAGTCAACGTGCACGCCGGGGAGAAGGTTCGATGGCTACCTCGACACCGGGCCGCGGAGCTACTGCTGCCGGGTAGCGATCTGTGGATCTTCGACGGCTCGTCGGTGCTTTTCAACCACTTCACCGGTGAGGGCAACTGGGCACCACGGGGAATGGAGTTGCGCACGGAACCGAAACTGGTCAGGCAGTGCGCTGACGCGTTCGAAGCAGTCTGGGAGCGCGGAACACCGCACGACCAGTACGAGATCCGTTAACAGGAAGCACTGAACAGGCCAGCTCATGCCCATCTCCCCATCGTCGTCAGCCCAGGCAGCCCGCGAGAACGTGGCGCGGCGACTGCGCGACCTCAGAAAGGACGCGGGGCTGACCGTCGTCGAGCTGGCCGCTCAGTGCGGATGGCATCACGCCAAGACATCGCGGATCGAAAACGCAAGGACACCACCGTCTACGACGGACATCCGCCTGTGGTGCCGCACATGCAGCGCGACGGATCAGGTCGCCGACCTGATCGCCGCATCACGGCATGCCGAGTCCCTGTACACGGAGTGGCGGCGTCGGGCCCGCACCGGGCTGAGGCAGCTACAGGACAGCTACGTCCAGCTCTACCGCTCCACCCGTACGTTCCGCGTGTACTCCCCGACACTGCTCCCGGGCCTCCTGCAGACGGAGGGGTACGCGCGTGCACTCCTGAGTGCGAACGCCCGGTTTCTCGATGTTCCCGACGACGGGGCGGAAGCAGCGGCCGCGCGGTTGGAGCGCTCGCAGATCATCCACGAGTCGGGGCATCACTTCCTCCTGCTCATCGAGGAGGCAGCGTTGCGCTACCAGCTGGGCGACGCCGACGCCATGGCCGCCCAGCTGGGGCAGCTACTGACTGCTGGTGCGTTGCCGGCCGTATCTCTCGGCGTCATCCCTATGGCAACGTCAGAACGCCCCCTGTGGCCACAGGAGATGTTCAACGTGTATGACGACACTTTGGTCTCCGTCGAGCTGCTATCGGCCCAGGTGAATATCACGCAGCCGTCAGAAATCGCGTTGTACCTCAAGGCGTTCGAAGAGCTGCGCGGGATGGCTGTGTACGGCGCGACCGCGCGGTCCCTCATAGTGAAAGCCATCGAAGCCCTCCGCTGAGGCAGCTCTTTCGTGCGCCAAGCACACGAGTGCGCCGGCCATGTTGTTCCAGCCGGACGGGACAACCATCCTCGCCCGCGGGAAGTGGCACACGAAGGTGACGTAACTTTCCGGCTCAGCAGCCAAACGCCCCTGGCGCGGGAATCTCCCGTGCCAGGGGCGTTTGGCTGCCCGCCCCGGCCCCGGTGAGAACCTGGATGTCAGATGCGGGCCCCCCGACGCCACGCCAAGGGGCATCGGGGGTTCCTACGCGCTCAGCAGGTGTTGTTGGCGAAGCACTCCGAGAGGTTCAGGTTTCCGTTCGGGTCGTAATCGAGGAGTGGTTTGGCCACGGGGGGCTTGTAGTTGGGGTTGAGCTTCTTCCCCCAGCTCACTTGACTGATGCGGTTGTCGTAGTTGCGTCACGCCGTGTCTGTGACGACGGTGTCGTTGTAGCCGGGCTGCTCGACGAGCTTCTTCTCGTACACGAGCACTTCGCGCAGGTCTGGAATCCTTGCCCTGTTGGACACCTTCAGCCAGACCGATCCCACCCCGCCGTTCAGCCCAGGCGTCGCCAGGTCATAGAGGTAGGCACGCGAGTCGGGGTCCGTGGAGTTGAGGACGATGGAGCTGACGACGTTGCTGCCGCCCCACTTGCCCAGGTCTGGAACGTCACTCTTCACGATCCAGATGTCGCCCTGTCCGGACGCGTTGTAGTCGCGGTGCTCGTACAGACACAAGGCGTCACGGGGGCATGCGTCCGCTCCCTGCCCCCTGGTGACGAGCACCGACTCGTGTGGCTCCGCCGAAGCTTGTGCGCCCGTGAACGTCATGGCTACTGCCGCGCAACTAGTCAGCGTTCCGCCCGGCCGGGGGTACCGGCTCCAGCTCAGGTCGTACGACGAGTCCGGGCGGGGGCTGCTGCTCGTGGAGGCGCTGGCTGACCGGTGGGGCGTGGCCGGACGCAGCCCCGGCAAGGTCGTGTGGTGCGAGTGGGGTCCTACGCGAACGGCTTGAGCCGCTCGTCGACCGGGGCGCCGGTGAGCCGGTTGGCGAAGGTCGAGAGGGTGTACGTGCCGATGCCCAGGACCACTTCCAGGGCGTTCTGGGTGGTGTACCCGTGGGCCAGGAACGCCTGGAGCTCCGGCTCCGCGACCGCCCCGGCGGTCGCCAGCACCTCCAGCGTGAACGTGCGCAGCGCCTCCAGCTTCCCGTCCGCGAGCGGCTTCTGGGTGCGCAGGGCCTCGATGAGGCCGGTGTCCGCTTCCATCGCGGTGAGCTTCGCCGTGTGCATGGCCACGCAGACGTGGCACTCGTTGCGGGTGGCGATCGTGAGGATGAGGACCTCGCGGTCCAGCTGGGAGAGGGTGGTCGACTCGAAGATCCCGCTGAGCTTCAGGAAGCCGTCGAGGGTCTGCGGGGAGGTGGCCATCCGGGCCACGGGGGACGGGAGGTAGCCGAGGCGGTCGGTGGTGGCCTGCATGGCGCGGCGGGCGGGGGCGGGGGCGGACTCGACGGTGTGGCCGGGGAAGGCGGTAATGGTCATGGCTGGTCCTTCGCTCTAAACTCGACAACGTGATTGACGAAAACGTAAACCAGGTTGTCGAGTTTCGCAAGGGCGGGCCGCACCATGACTGAGCACGGAGCTGAGCACGGAGCTGAACATGGGGCCGGGCGAACGGCTCGGCGCGGCGTCGGGCGGGGGGCGGCGGACGACGCGGCGGTGAGTGCGGCGGACGGGCGCGGGTACGAGCTGCCGATGCTGCTGTTCGCCGGGTTCCGCTCGGCCATCGACCAGCTCCATGCGCGCCTTGCCGAGGAGGGGCACCCCGACGTGCGCCCCGCGTACGGCTTCGCGTTGCAGGCGATCGGGGTGCGGGGCGCGACGGCGAGCGAGATGGGGCGCAGGCTCGGGGTCTCCAAGCAGGCGGCGGGCAAGACCGTGGAGCGCCTTGAGGAGCTCGGGTACGCCGAGCGGGCCGCCGACCCCGCCGACGGGCGGCGCAAGCTGGTGCTGCTCACCGCGCGCGGGGTGGAGGTGCTGGTGCGGTCGGGGCAGATCTTCGACGAGCTGTACGCGCAGTGGGCGCGGGTCCTGGGTCCGGAACGGCTCGCCGGGCTGGAGTCCGACCTGCGGGCCCTCGTCCCGGGCGCGGTGCCGGGCGGCGGCTTCCGGGTGGATGTGGCGGGGTGGTTCGGCGGGTGAGCGGTGTCGGGAGTCGCGCCGGGTCAGTGGCGCCGGGTCAGTGGCGCCGGCTCAGCGGCGCCGGGTCAGTGGCGCCGGGTCAGTGGCGCCGGCTCAGCGGCGCCGGGTCAGTGGCGCCGGGTCAGTGGCGCCGGCTCAGCCGACGAGCTTCAGGCCGTCCGCGACGACCCGGCCGTCGTGCAGGACCGTACGGTCGGTGCCCCGGTCCATGACGGCGGACGTCACCGTCTCGCCGTCCACGAGGAGCAGATCGGCGCGGTCTCCCACGGCGAGCCCGGGGCGGTCGGCGACCGACGTCAGACGGGGGAGGCCGCCGTCGAGGATCGCGGCGCCGCCCAGGGTGGCGACGGCCATGCAGTGCTCGATCAGCTCGTCGGCCCGGTAGCGGTTGGTGAAGGCGAGCTGCCAGGTGCGGTCGAGCATGTCCGCGTTGCCGTACGGCGACCAGTAGTCGCGCTGGCCGTCCTCGCCGAGCCCGACCCGGACCCCGGCGGCCGTCAGGTCGGCCAGCGGCAGCGCGTGGTGCTGGGCGGGGGCGATGGTCGCCATCGCGATGTCCAGCTCGGCGAACTCCTCGATGAGACGCCGGGTCGTCGCCTCGTCGACGCTCCCCAGGTCGTACGCGTGGGACAGGGTCACCTGGCCCGCCATGCCCAGCGCGCGCACCCGCTCCAGGATCAGGTCGACGCTGAACACGCCCAGCGGGCCCGGCTCGTGGAGGTGCATGTCGATGGGGGCCTGGTGGCGCTCGGCGAGACCGAAGACGATGTCCAGGTGGCGCACCGGGTCGCGGTCCAGGGTGCAGGGGTCGATCCCGCCGACCACGGCCGCGCCGGAGGACAGCGCCCGGTCCATCAGGTCCGGTACGCCCTTCTCCCGGAGCAGACCGGCCTGCGGGAACGCCATGATCTCGACCTCGCAGCGGCCGGCGTGGGCCTCCTTGGCGGCGAGGACGCCCTCGAAGCGCTCAAGGCCGGAGTCCGCGTCGATCTGCGCGTAGCTGCGGACCCGCGTGGTGCCGCGCTCGATCATGCGGCCGAGGGTGTGGGTGGCGCGCTCGGCCACGGTCCACTCGTCGTCCCGCCAGTGGGCGCGGTCGTTCATCGTCATGGCCCAGACGCCGGGGGCGCCGGTGTGCGGACGGAACGGCAGACCGATACGGGTGGCGTCCAGATGGCAGTGGACGTCCGAGAAGGAGGGCACGGCGAGCCTGCCCCGGCCCGCGACCACGTCGCCGGCCGGGCCGTCCTTCGTGACTCCTGCCGCGTCACCCGTCGCGTCGCCCGTGGTGGGGCGGGCCGGGTCGTGCGGGGTCAGCGCGGTGATCACGCCGTCCCGGACGGCCAGGTCACAGGGGGCGCCGCCCCAGGGGCGGACGTTCGTGATCAACAATTCGGTACCCCGCACCTCAGTGCCCCGCCCTGGTGAGGAGAGCCGGCAGCTCCCGCATGTCGTCGAAGACCACCGTGCCCGGCCCGTCCAGCCATTCCGCGGGCGTGAGTCCGCCGCAGTATCCGAACGCACGCATGCCGGCGGCTCGGGCAGCCTGCACTCCGTAGCGGCTGTCCTCGACCACGGCGCAGACCTCGGGGTCGAATCCCATGTGCTGTGCCGCGCGGAGGAAGAGGTCCGGTGCGGGCTTGCCGTTGGCGACGTCCGCCGCGCTGTGGATGCGTCCTTCGAAGCGTGCGTACAGCCCGGTCAGACCCAGGGTGTGACGAAGGGCGTCATGGCCGCTGCTGGACGCCACACAGGTGGGCAGCCGGATCTGGTCGAGGGCCTCCACCACGCCGTCGACAGCGGTGAGTTCGGCCTCCATGGCCGTGCGGTACAGCCGGAGCTGTTCGGCCTCCCACCCGTCCGGAAGGCTGCGGCCGAGGTGCTTCTCGATGTCGGCGATCATGTCGGCGTGCGAGCGGCCCATGAAGCGTTCGACGACCTCGGCCTCGCTGAGCGGCCAGCCGAGCTCCGCCAGACTCGTCGCGTCCACGCGGGCCGCGATGCGCTCGCTGTCCACCAGAACGCCGTCACAGTCGAATATCACGAGTTCAACGGGCTTGGTCACGCCTGCATGCTAACGGGAGCGCGCCACGGCGGAACGTCCTGGTCTCCGGGGGAGAGGCCAGGACGTTCCGGTCGTCACGGGGCGCGGGCCGGGGCCCGTCGGGCTACCAGCGCAGGGCGAGCGCCGAGGTGGACTGCCAGAAGGTGACCTCGGCCGAGTCGTCGATCCGGGTGCCCTTCGGGAGGGCCGACGTGGTGAGCGAACCGGTGCCGTTGCCCGCGCGGTTGGCGAAGCCGACGCCCAGCTTCTTGGCCGCACGCGGGTGGCCGCCGCCACCGGTCGTACGGACGCTCGCATAGGCGGTCTGGCCCGGGTCCAGGGTCACGACGGCCTGCGGGGTGCTGTCCTCGTTGATCTGCGTGGCGGCCTGGTCCTGGTCGAAGCGGAGGGTCGGCGCGTAGTACGCGTAGCAGGGCGTCCTGCCCTTGTTGGTGGCCTTGATCAGCAGGTGGTTGACGGGCTTGCTGACCTTGGAGACGGCGACCTTGGTGGTGGCACTGGTGCAGGTGACGATCTTCGTCGTCTTGGCCGGGGCGGCGCTCGCGGTGGCGGCCGACAGGCCGGTGAGGGCGAGTGCGGCGATCAGACCGGTGGCGGCTGCGGTGGCGACGCGGGTGCGGCGGATGTTCATGGTGATTCTCCCCGTGGAGTCGGTGGAAGCCGTGGAGGCCGGTGGAAGTTCAGAGATGGCTGATGAGCAGGACGACTGTGGTCGCCGACGCGGCCAGTACGACCAGCGCGACCATGTCGACGACGCTCAGGTCGAAGCCGTGCCGGAGTCGGTTGAACACGAACTCAGCTTGTGGGGTGGCCGATTCCCACCGCAATCGTTCCCGGGCCATTGGGGACGGTGGAACGGCTGCGCGTACTCTGACCTGGCGGGATGGGACGTCCCTGGAACGCCTTCCTGGAACGCGCATCGGGTGTCCGGGACATGGAACGAGGGGGACGGTGGCCGTGGGCTCCGAGACCGAGGAATTCGCCGCGCTGCTCCGGGAGCTGAAGAACCGCTCGGGGCGCAGCTACGGAGCCCTGGCCGGGAAGCTCCACATGAGTACGTCCACGGTGCACCGGTACTGCAACGGCGACGCCGTGCCGACCGATTACGCGCCCGTCGAGCGGTTCGCACGGCTCTGTGCGGCGACCCCGGACGAACTGATCGCGCTGCACCGGCGGTGGCTGCTGGCCGACGCGGCGAGAAGGCGGCCCAAGGACGCGGTAGTTCCGGAAGCGGTAGTTCAGGATGGCGTGGAGCCGGAGCCGGAGCCGGAGCTTCTGTCCGGTGTCTCCGATGTCTCCGATGTCTCCGATAGCTCCGGTGGCTCCGGTGTATCCGGCCCCGGGGAGCCTTCCGCCGCTCCCGGGTCGGGCCCGGCGCCCGGCCGGTCGCGTGGGAACACCCGCCTCTGGCTGATCGGGGCCGCCGTGGTGCTCGCCGCCGCAGTCGCCGTACCCGTCGCGCTGGCGCTGCGCCCCGACGGTACGTCCGGCGCCGCCTCGGTCGCGGAGAGGATTCCGGGGCATCCGCAGACCGGTTCGCCGTCCACGGGACCGTCCCCGCGGACGTCCCACTCCGCCTCCCCCTCTCCCTCCTCCACCCCGTCCCACTCCGCTTCTCCCCCGGCGCCGGGTGGCCGGTCCGCCGGGACCACCGGTGACCTGGGGCCCGACGGCCGCAGCGTCCCCGCCGTACCGCTGACGGTGAACGTCCGCCCGTACATCTGGGAGGACCCGTGCAGCCAGTCGTATCTGGTGGACCGGGCGGCTGCGAAGATGCCGCCGCCCCCGGCCGAACAGGATGCCGCGAGCTGGGCCACCGCCCTGGGCGGTGTCTCCAGCGGCGGTGCGCGGATCGAGCTGTCCGTGCAGGGCAAGACGGCGGACGCGGTGGTGCTCCAGGCCCTGCACGTACGGATCGTGGGACGTCACGCGCCGCTCGCCTGGGCCTCGTACGCCATGGGCGACGGCTGCGGCGGCGGGATCGTCCCGGCCGGGTTCGATGTGAACCTGGACACCGGTACCCCCCTGGCGGAACCGGCCGCCGGGGTCCAGGGCGACCGCAAGGTCCCGGCCACCGACTTCCCGTACAAGGTGTCCGCCACCGACCCGCAGGTCCTGGAGATCAACGCCACCACGTCGGCCCACGACGTCAGCTGGTACCTGGATCTCCAGTGGAGCAGCGGCGACCGGCACGGGACGATCCGTATCGACGACCACGGCAGGCCGTTCCGCGCGAGCAGCATGAAGGGCCGGCCCCATTACGTGCACCCGCTCGGCGGGGACACCTGGGAACCGGCCCAGCAGTGATGCGCGGCCCGGCGCCGGCCTTTTCAGTGGTCAGCGAGCGGTGCGTCGGCCCGTGAAGGGCACCCGCCCCGCCACGATCAGCACCAGAAGGCTGTAGTACTGCAGCACGGGCACGGCGAGCGCGATGGCGAACGCGACGACCACGGCGAGGACGGTGATGAAGCTGTCGGTGTACAGGTCAGCGGTCCTCCGGCGGGTACCTTCGCTGTCCCCCTCGACCATCCCCGGGTTGGTCTTCAGGATTCTCAGCATGGCCAGTCGGCACACCATGCCGACCAGGAGCGCCGCGTAGTAGAACGCCCCCACGAACCGGTCGTGGCCGCCGAAGGCGCCGATCATCTCCGTCGGGAGGGGTATGACGACGACGGAGAGCAGCCACCCCATGTTCCACCCTGTCAGGGAGCGGGAGGCCGTCTTGACCGTCGAGAAGGCCCGGTGGTGCTCCCGCCAGATGTTAGCGATGACCGCGAAGCTGAGCAGGAAGCTCCAGATCTGGCTCAGGTGACCGGTGATCACATCGCTGGCGGGCTTGTGGGCGGACGCGACTTCCGGGACGAGGTCCACCAGCGGCAGGATCAGCAGGGTGATGGAGATCGCGGTCACCGCGTCGGTGAAGAGCACCAGGCGCTCCCCCGAGACGCCCCCTCCAGTCCCGTTCTCGTCGATGACGCGACTGACACCCATGCGTTTACGCCTTTCCCTTGTCATGCCTGCCGCCGCTGACCGGACTCCGCTCGCCGTGGGCGTTCCGACGAACCGGGCGGATTCCGCCCATCGCGGCAGCGGCGCCGCACTCTCTCCACACCCAAGTCCTTGACCAGCACTGATGGGGAGGTCCGGACAAGCATCAGAGTAGTGGCTCCAGTGGCTTGCGTTCGGGCCACCATCGCTGGACGGCCTCGACGGTTGTCGACGGGCTCACGTTGAAACAGAGCTTCGCGCCGGGTGCCAACTCGTGGGTGGTGCCGACCAGGACCTCGAGGAGCGGGGTCAGCGCCGGGTCCAGCCGGATGCCTGCGCCGATCACCACGATGTCGTAGTCCTTCCCGGACAGTGCGGCGCGGTAGACCGCCTCGGCCGTGCGGCCGTAGTCGAGCAGGCAGATGTCGACAGTGAAGCCGAGTTCCTCCATCCGGGCCCGTTCGGCGGCCACGCCGGCCCGGACCGTTTCGGCGTCGAGCTCGGGGAACGCCGCCCGCGACGAGGGCGCGTCGTCCACCAGCGCGGGATCAAGACCTACGGTGAGCAGGGACGGGAACATGCCGCGATACCTCCTGTGCTTGTGGTTGTGCTTGTGGTTGTGCCTTCCGTCTTCCGGACTGAGATTAGAAGTCGGGGCAGCCGCCTGGCCATCCCCCACTTCTGGGGTACCGCTCGGCCGGTGAGTTCCCCGGGGGCCCGGTGTGGGACCGTGCGTGACATCGAGGCGATCTGCCGTCTCGACCGCGGCTCCAGGTTGCTGTGGCGCAGGATCGCCGAGCGGCTTACGCGCTCGTCCCGGCCGACTCCCTCGATCAGGACCCGTCGTCGCCTGCGGCCACTCCCACGGCGGCGCCGTCATCATCGGTCCGCCACCGCGGAAGGTGGCGCATCTCGTGCACTTGGCCGCGATGATGCCCGATGTCGGCGAGACCGGCTTCGGGCTGCTCGCCCAGGCACCGCCGGGCGACCCCGGGTCGCGCGCTCATAGTGCAAGGACCCCTGAGCCGCATCGCTCACCGCGGGCACATCGCGCCGGGCCGAGCCCGTGCGGAACTCCCGCTCCTCAGCGGGCATTTCATGCGGCGGATCCGCAGGGCGCTCACCCGGCGAACACGGTGTCCAGCCAGTCGAAGGCGCGCTGGTGCCACAGGGCGACCGCGCCTTCGTGGCAGTGCTCGCCGCCGCCCTCTTCCTCACGGAAGGAGATCAGCTCCTTCGGGCAGGTCAGCGCGGCGAGGACACGTTGCGGCTGACCGGCGAAGAACTGGTCGTTCTCCGCCTCCAGAACGAGCGTCGGACAGGTGACCCGCTCTGCGACTCCCTCCAGTGTGTAGGCGCGGAACGCCTCGACAAGTTCGTCGACGCCGGAAACCCCGAGGGTCCACAGGCCGTTGCGGACCAGCCAGCGCGCCGAGACGCTCTGCGCCATCACGGTGTCCAGGCCGCCGGGGACTTCCGCCGCGGCCCGGGTGACCGCCTCGAACGTGGCATGGACGTCGTAGACCCCGTCGTGCAGGACGCATGCGGCGATACGGTGCTCGAAAGCCACTGCCCGTGCGGCGAGATACCCGCCGAGACTGGTGCCGATGAGCGCGATCCGGTCCGTGTCCACCTCCGGCAAGGTGAGCGCGAACTCGACGGCGGGGGTGACCACAGCCTCCCAGTCCGGCCGGAAGTGCAGGCCCTGCTCGCGCACGGTGCTTCCCTGGCCGGGCCCGTCGAAAACGAGGACGTGGTAGCCGCGCCGCAACGCCCCTGCGGCCAGGGCGAGATAGCCCTCTTCGAGGGTGGAGTCGTAACCGCCGTGATAGAGCACCGTCGGGCGTGGCTCACCCGACTCGTCGGCGAGGAACAGGTAGCCCGGCAGGGTGGTTCCCTCGTACGGGATGCGCACGGCGCGGGCCTGGATGTCGAGCAGGGCGGCGGCGTCCGCGAAGGTCCGCCGGGAGGCCTTCGCCAGCCGTGCGGACTCGGTGTCGTTCGCCGGGTCCGCACGCCGGTAGAAATCGGCGGTCCGGTAGTAGTTCGAGGCCCGCAGCAGCGCCTCCCGCGCACTCACCCGGTGTCCGGCGGCCAGCGCGTCCCGGCCGATGCGCTCGACCCGCGCCGCCGTCGCGGCCCACTGGTGCGACCACGCCTCTTCGTCCCCCTCGGGAACCTGACGGCAGGTCACCAGGACCTCGCCGAGCTCGGCGCCACCGTAAGTGGCGTAACCGGCGGCCCGCAGCGCCTCGAAGGAGAAGGACTCGTCGTCGTAAAGGAATTTCATGGCCGGCCCCTTCATTTGGAACGGAACGGTGTCGTTCCGTTTACTGGGCCCACGCTAACCCATCTCCGAACGGAACGCACCCGTTCCGCTCCTTTATGCTTGCCGGATGGCGACAGAGCGCAGGGCAACCGGCGGCGCGGCCCTGCGGCAGCAGGTGACCGAGGCCATCACTGAGGCGACCTTCGCCGAGCTGGCCGAGACCGGCTACGAGCGGATGTCCATGGAGGCGATCGCACGGCGGGCCGGTGTGGGCAAGGCCGCGCTGTACCGGCGCTGGGCATCGAAAGAGGAGATGCTGACCGAACTCGTACGGGAGGCAGTGGAGTACGCGCTGCCGCCGACTCCGGCCACCGGAGCCCTGGGCACCGACCTGCGCGAGTTCCTCGACACCCTCCGAAGCCAACTGGCCGACCCGGTGGTCAGCGGCATCGGCCCCGGGCTGCTCGCCGAGAGCCGCCGCGTGAGTACGCTCGCGGACGTGGTGCACACCAGCGTGGCGGCACCGCGCCGCGCTGCGGTGCACGCCATGTTGCAGACGGCGATCGACCGGGGCGAACTCCCGGCCTCACTGGACTTGGAACTGGCCGCGGACCTGCTGATCGCGCCGCTGGGCTTCCGCATGCTGATCATGGACGGCGACAGCGGTGACGCGTACCTGGACACACTCGCCCGTGTGATCGAAGCCGGTCTGAAAGAGGCCGTCCGCCCAGGGAGCGCCCGACAGGGGAGCGTCTGACCAACGATCCTGCTGGTCCCCTGCCACACCCGCTGTCCCACCTCACCCAGCCACGAGGCCGATCGTCAGACACGACCTGGAGTGGAGCCCTGGTGAACCAAGGGGTGTGGCAGGGGAGCCCTGCGCACTGTGACGACAGGCCCTACAGCCGCTCGGGCGTCCGGATGCCCAGCAGCGCCAGACCCTGGTGCAGGGTGCGGGCGGTCAGCTCGCAGAGGAACAGCCGGTTCTCCACCTGCTCGGGCGTGGGGGCCTTGAGGACCGGGCACTCCGCGTAGAACGTCGTGTAGTACGAGGCCAACTGGTAGAGGTACGCGGCCAGCTTGTGCGGCTCGTACGCGGACGCGACCTCGGCGAGGACCTCCGCGAACTGGTCCAGGTGCAGCCCGAGCGCGCGCTCCGCCGGGGCCAGCTCCAGCTCCGGATGCGCGGCGGGCCCGGCCTCGCCCGACAGCCGCAGGATCGACTGGATACGGGCGTACGCGTACTGGATGTACACGCTGGTGTCGCCGTTGAGGGACACCATCTGGTCCAGGTCGAACTTGTAGTCGCGCGCGGCCGACGTGGACAGGTCCGCGTACTTGACCGCGCCGATGCCGATCTGCGCGCCGTTCTCGACGATCTCGTCCTCGGTGAGGGCGATCTTCTCGTTGTTCTTCTCCCGCACGACGGCCGTCGCGCGCTCGATCGCCTCGTCCAGCAGGTCCACCAGCCGCACCGACTCGCCCGCCCGGGTCTTGAACGGCTTGCCGTCCTTGCCGAGCACCGTGCCGAACCCCAGGTGGACGGTCTCGGCCTCGCCGTCGCCGGTCTCCAGCCAGCCCGCCCGGCGGGCCGTCTCGAAGACCATCTTGAAGTGCAGCGACTGCCGCACGTCCACCACGTACAGCAGGGTGTTCGCCTTGAGGTCCTGCACCCGGTTGCGGATCGCCGAGAGGTCGGTGGCCGCGTAGCCGTAGCCGCCGTTCGTCTTCTTGACGATGAGCGGGACCTGATTGCCGTCCGGGCCCTTCACATCGTCGAAGAAGACACAGAGCGCGCCCTCGGAGCGGACCGCGACACCCGACTCCTCCAGGAGACGGCAGGTCTCCTCCAGCACGTCGTTGTACCCGGACTCGCCGACGATGTCCGCGTCGGCGATCTCCATGTCCAGCTTGTTGAAGACCGAGTAGAAGTAGATCTTCGACTCGTCCACGAACCGCTGCCAGTGCGCGAGCGTCTCCGGGTCTCCGGCCTGGAGGGCCACCACCCGGTCCCGAGACCGCGCCTTGAACTCCTCGTCGGAGTCGAAGACCGCCCGCGAGGCCTTGTACAGCCGGTCGAGGGAGGACATGGCGGCCTCGCCGTCCTCCTCACCGCCCTCGTGGTCCAGCTCGTGCGGGTGCTCGATCAGGTACTGGATGAGCATCCCGTACTGGGTGCCCCAGTCCCCGATGTGGTGGCGGCGGATCACGGTCTCGCCGCCGAACTCCATGATCTTGGCCATCGCGTCGCCGATCACGGCCGACCGCAGGTGCCCGACGTGCATCTCCTTCGCCACGTTCGGCTGGGCGTAGTCGATGACCGTGGTGCCCGCCTGCGCGGCGCAGGGCACACCGAGCCGCGCGTCGGCGGCGCGCGCCGCGAGGGTCTCGGTGATCGCCCGGTCGGTGAGCGTGATGTTCAGGAAGCCGGGCCCCGAGACCTCGATGTCCTTGATGAGGTCATTGGCCGGGAGCGCCGCCGTGACCGTGGCCGCCAGCTCGCGCGGATTGCCCTTCAGCTTCTTCGCCAGGGCCAGGATCCCGTTGGCCTGGAAGTCGGCCCGGTCGCTTCGGCGCAGCAGCGGGTCCGCGGCACCGGCATCCGGCAGAGCTGCCGTCAGCGCGTCCGCGAGGTGCTCCTTGAGCGTCGAAGCGAGGGAATTGACCGAGACTGGCTCAGGCATGGGGCCGACTGCCGTTTCCATAGAGGTACAGGGGATCGGGCCAAGTATCCCATGGCCGTCCCACGGTGCGGAAAGCCGTTTTCACTCTCCCGGAGGGACCTGGGAGAATGGCAGCCGCCCCTGCTTGAAGGCGTACGAGAAAGAAGGACGTGCCGATCGTGGCTCAGAGCACCGAGACCGACTGGGTCTCCCGTTTCGCGGACGATGTCATCGCCGAATCGGAGCGCCGTGCCCCGGGCGCGAAACACTCTGGCGCTTCCGCACCGGTGGTCGTCGTCGCATCCGGCCTCTCCCCTTCGGGCCCGATCCACCTCGGCAACCTGCGCGAGGTGATGACCCCGCACCTGGTCGCCGACGAGATCAGGCGGCGCGGGTACCAGGTGCGCCACCTCATCTCCTGGGACGACTACGACCGGTACCGCAAGGTGCCGAACGGCGTCCCGGGCATCGACGCGTCCTGGGCCGAGCACATCGGCAAGCCGCTCACCTCGGTGCCCGCCCCCGCCGGGTCCGCGTACCCGAACTGGGCCGAGCACTTCAAGGCCGCCATGGTCGAGGCGCTGGCCGAGCTGGGCGTGGAGTACGACCCGATCAGCCAGACCGAGCAGTACCTTGCGGGCACCTACCGCGAGCAGATCCTGCACGCCATGAAGCACCGGGCCGACATCGACGCGATCCTCGACCGGTACCGCACCAAGAAGGACCCCGCGCAGCAGGGCCAGGCCGACGGCGGACAGAAGCAGGGCAAGAAGCAGAACCAGAAGCAGGGGCAGAAGCCGCTCGACGAGGCCGAGATCGAGGCCGCCGAGGGATCCGGCGCGGCCGACGAGGACGACGGCAGCAGCAGCGCCACCGGCTACTACCCCTACAAGCCCTACTGCGGCGCGTGCGAGAAGGACCTCACCACGGTCACCTCGTACGACGACGACACGACCGAGCTGGCCTACACGTGCACGGCGTGCGGACACTCCGAGACCGTCCTGCTCAGCGAGTTCAACCGCGGCAAGCTGGTCTGGAAGGTCGACTGGCCGATGCGCTGGGCCTACGAGGGCGTCATCTTCGAGCCCAGCGGCGTCGACCACTCCTCGCCCGGCTCCTCGTTCGTCGTCGGCGGTCAGATCGTCCGCGAGATCTTCGACGGCGTGCAGCCGATCGGCCCGATGTACGCGTTCGTCGGCATCAGCGGCATGGCCAAGATGTCGTCGTCCAAGGGCGGCGTGCCCACCCCGTCCGACGCGCTGAAGATCATGGAGGCGCCGCTGCTGCGCTGGCTGTACGCGCGGCGCAGGCCCAACCAGTCGTTCAAGATCGCCTTCGACCAGGAGATCCAGCGGCTCTACGACGAGTGGGACAAGCTGGAGTCCAAGGTCGCCGACGGCTCGGCGCTCCCCGCCGACGCCGCCGCGCACACCCGCGCGGCCCGCACGGCGGAGCGTGAACTCCCGCGCACCCCGCGCCCGTTGCCGTACCGCACGCTCGCCTCCGTCGCCGACATCACGGCCGGGGCCGAGGACCAGACGCTGCGCATCCTCAGCGAGCTGGACCCGGAGAACCCGATCGCCTCGCTCGACGACGTACGCCCCCGGCTCGACCGCGCCGAGAACTGGATCACCACCCAGGTCCCGGCCGAGCAGCGCACCCTGGTGCGCGCGGAGCCGGACACGGAGACCCTGGCCGCCCTCGGCGACCAGGACCGCGAGTCGCTGCGGCTGCTCCTCGAAGGCCTCGACACGCACTGGTCGCTGGACGGCCTGACGACGCTCGTCTACGGCGTGCCGAAGGTCCAGGCCGGCTTCGAGCCGGACGCCAAGCCCACCCCGGAGATGAAGGTCGCCCAGCGCACCTTCTTCGCTCTGCTCTACCAGCTGCTGGTGGGCCGTGACACCGGACCGAGGTTGCCGACGCTGCTGCTCGCCGTCGGCGCGGAGCGGGTGCGCAAGCTGCTCGCGGCCTGAGCGAGCGCGTACGGCCGAGGGCCGCCGCCCCGGGTTTCCTGCCCGGGGCGGCGGCCCTCAGCCGCGTATGCGAACGCCTCTGCTCAGAGCGCCCGCCAGGCCCGGGAGCTCCGGCACTTCGCAGCTCCCGGCGCCCGGGTGACGCTCCCCCCGCTGTGAGGCCTCGCGTCAGCAGACCTTCATTTTGTAGATCCTGTCGTTGGGGTTCCCGCCCGTCGCGGAGGTGTCGAAGGCCAGGTCCCTGAGGTAGTGCCCGGAGTTGACCGCGATCATGAACCGGTTGCTGGAGTCGTAGAAGCGGGACTGCACGCCGCCGTACTGGTTCCTGTTGTCGATCGAGGAGATGTTGCCGGCCACCGGGGTGCCGTCCGGCCAGCGGTAGTTGCGCAAATCCTGAGTGGTACAGGTGGACCAGTAGGTGCCGCCGCCCGAGAAATTGCGGTCCTTGTACACGCAGAGCCGGCCGCTGGTGCAGTTGCCGTCGGCAAGGGTCAGGTCCATGACCCCTCCCTTGTCGAGCTCGATCGCGTGCGAGTTGAGCTGGTGCGACCCCGGGTTGAGGGCGAGAGCCCGGTGCATCTGCTGGGCCAGCCGCGCCTGCTGCGGGGTGTCGTGGGGAGCGGCCGAGGCGTTCGCGCTTCCCAGCGCGAAGGCCGCTGCCGCGAGGGCGGCGGTGACGGCCAGGGCCTGGTTCCTGATCTTCATTGCATCCTCCTGGGCCGGGGCCGGGCCCCGGCTCTGCTCTTTCGCTGTGCTCCGTCAGATGGGATCCTTCCTCCGGCGCATGACCGCCCGCCATGGGTACTTGTCCCCATGGCCCCGTCCTTGGGGGAGGACGCAGTGTCCGAACGCGCGCACAAGGAGTTGCTGGAGCTTGCCGTAGAGGTGATTCGCGACCCGCGGCCCCACCGCCTCGGCGGTCTCGTCAGCACGAGAGTGCTGCACGTACTCGATGCGGAGTACGGCATCAACAAAAACGTCCCGTGGACCGAAGGCGCCGGGGAATTGCGTGTCTGGTCGCCCTCCGGGCAGGGGGGCGGAATTCTCCGCGAAGAGAACCGGCGCTCGCTCCGGGCCGGACGCCCATTCGTCGACTTCTACAGCAGGCAGCCGACCCCTGGTCCGCGAAGCGCCCGTCAGATCGAGAGCGCGGGCGCATGGCGGAACAGCGAAACGCGGACCCTCATACGGGAGACCTTCGGTGCCTGTGACGTCCTGGCGCTGCCGCTGCCGATGGGCACGGCCCACACCCAGGGGTGGCTGGTGTACCGCTCGGGCACGCCGTTCGGGGCGGCCGACCTGGCTTACGCGTGTCTCGCGCAGTCTCTGCTCTCCGCCGTGCACCGGCACCTGAACACCCTGGGCCAGTGCCAGGACTTGCATGCCCGGGCCGTGAACTTCGGCCTCACGCCACGCGAGTGCACGGTCTTACACCTGCTCAGCATGGCGCTGACAGCAGCCGCCATCGCGCATCGTCTCGGGATCTCCGTCCGGACGGTGCACAAGCACCTCACAAGCCTCTATCAGAAGCTCGGCACATCGGATCGTCTTGAGACGGTCATGCGCGCACAGAGGCTCGGCCTCCTCCCGCACGACCCGCACGCCGGGCTGTGACAGGGCAGGCCCGGCCTCCGCCGGCGGGGGCGTGGGCTCGGGCGTGCTTCCTACGCGATGTGCTCCGCGTCCAGCTCCTCCGCGTAGCGGTGCTGGAAACGGGCCAGGTACGGGCGGAGCGAACTGTCGCTCAGGGTCTCGCTGTTGCGGCCCGTGACGCCGTACAGATCCTTCAGGTACCGGCCGAACTGCCGCACCGTCGGGACTTCGTTGTTCTCGCTGATGAACTTCCGGTAGGCCCCGAAGTACGCGTCCTCGCGCGACACGTCCTCCGGCAGCCCCTGCACCTCCGGGCTGTCCGCCCCGGCGGTCTCGGCCGTCTCGGCCGTCTCGTTGAGGGGCTGCTCCTCGGCGCGCGGCCCCGGGATCACTCCGCCGAGGCGGCGCGACCCGCCCGCTCCGTTGGGGACCATGACCTGGGTGGGGTCGGGGGACCCGGGTGCGCCGGAACCATCAGCGCCGGGCCCGTCGTACGGGGCGTGGTGTCCGGGCCGGTACTGCTGGTCGTACCCCTGCGGGTACGGGCCTTCGTACCCCTGCTCGTACTCCTGCTCCGGCGGGTACTCCTGCTCGTACCCCGGCGGGTACTGCTGCTCGTACGCGGGCTCGTACGCCGGGTCGTAGGTGCCGGTGTACGCCTCCTGGGAGACCTGCGGCGCGGCGAACCACGGGCTCTCGTGCGTGGGCGGCGGCTCCTGCCCCTGATCCTGGCCCTGCTCGTGACCATCAGCCGGCGCCTGACCGGCGGGACCCGGCGCGGCCGGGGCCTCCGCTGCGTACGGCGCGGGGGCGGGCGCGACGGCGGCAGGTCCCTCAGCCGTGCTCCCCGCAGCTGTGCTCCCCGCCTCCAGGGCGGGCGGCGGTGGCAGCAGCACCGGCTCGATACCGGCCGCGGCCAGGCCGGACGGGGCCGTCTCCGCGAGCGGCACTCCGTACCGCGCCAGCCGCAGCGGCATCAGCGACTCGATCGGCGCCTTGCGCCGCCACGCGCGCCCGAACCGGGCCTGCAACCGCGCCTGGTAGATCAGCCGGTCCTGTTCGAGCTTGATGACCTCGTCGTACCTGCGCAGCTCCCACAGCTTCATCCGGCGCCACAGCAGGAACGTGGGGACCGGCGAGAGCAGCCAGCGGGTGAGGCGCACGCCCTCCATGTGCTTGTCGGCCGTGATGTCGGCGATCCGCCCCACCGCGTGGCGCGCCGCCTCGACGCAGACCACGAACAGCACCGGGATCACCGCGTGCATCCCGGTCCCCAGCGGGTCGGGCCAGGCCGCCGCGCCGTTGAAGGCGATCGTCGCCGCCGTGAGCAGCCACGCCGTCTGGCGCAGCAGCGGGAACGGGATCCGGATCCAGGTCAGCAGCAGATCCAGCGCGAGCAGCACACAGATCCCCGCGTCGATACCGATCGGGAAAACCGTCGAGAAGGAGCCGAAGCCCTTCTCCTGGGCGAGTTCGCGCACGGCCGCGTAGGACCCCACGAAACCGATCCCGGCGATGACCACCGCGCCCGCGACCACGAGCGCGATGAGTATCCGGTGCGTGCGTGTCAGCTGCATCGCGGCCACCCGCGGCCCCCTCCTGAATTCGACATCCGGCGGGCACAGCCTGGCACATGTGTACGGAGGTCGTTGCGCGGGTACGCCCGGAGCCCGGTCCCCGGGGAGGGGCCGGGCTCCGGAGGCGGTACCCGAAGACGCGTGCGGGAACTACTTGTTGGCCGAGGCCACCGAGGCCACAGCCGCCTTGGCCGCCGTCTGCGCGCCCTTCGACATGTCGCCTGCCGACGGGGACTTGAGGCCCTCGTAGCCGGCGCCGTTGTGGTTGACGGTGGTGACGACGTTCTCCGTACGCGTGATGACCACGGCGTAGCTGAAGTCCGCGTCGGTCTTGCGCTGTTCGTAGGTGACCGTGGTCGCCTCGTTGCCGATGCCCGGCGTGTTCACCGTCTTGACGCTCTTCGCGCCGTCCGTCGCCTTCGCGTCGGCCACGGCCTTGGCGTACTGGTCCTGCGCGCGCTTCTGGCCGCTGCCGAGGACGGTGTCGGAGCCGAAGCGCAGATACGAGACAGAGAGCCAGCGGTACTGGGATCCCTTCGTGCCCTTGCTCTCCAGGCCGTTCCAGGAGCAGCCCGCGCGGGCCGACAGATCGGTCGACTTGACCTCGGTGCCCGACTTGTCCTTCGCCTTGGGGACCAGGTCCGAGACGGTCTTCCCCGGGACGGACTTACAGGCGTCGGGCAGCTTGGCGTACACCGCCTTCGCGACGGTCGGGGACGCCGAGGCGCTGGGTTTTGCGGAGGAGGTGCTGGAGCTCTTCTTGCCGCTGGAGCCGGAGTCCGACGAGCAGCCGGCGACGACGAGCATCACGGGGACGGCTGCACAGGCGAGAAGGCGGGTGAGTCGCGGGGCTGATCGGTGCATGGTTCCTTCGCTCATGTGTCGTACGGGTCGTACGGTCCGGGCCGCCACGGTACGCCGGGGGCGCCGGAGGACGGACTATTCGCCGATCTGGTCGGCGAGTTTGTGGGCCATGGCCTGCGTCCTGTCCTGCAGGCTCTTGGTGTCGGGGGGAGTGCCCGCCTCGGCGGGCGTCTCGCTGTACTCCACGGTGACCAGGACGTTCGACGCGCGGAAGACCACCCGGACGGTGTGCTGCGGTGATCCCGCGCCGGCCTTGGCCGGGACGTCGGCGAGGAAGGCGGCGCTGCCGAGATCGCTGAGGGTCCGCGACTGGAGCTCGTCCGCCGGCTGCCCCTCGCCGCTCTGCCCGTCGCTGCCCTGGTCGCTGCCGGTGGCGTCCGGGGTGCTGTCCTGGCCGCCGTCCTGCTTGTCACCCTGCGTGGAGCCCGCCCCGGGGGAGCGGGTGGCGCCGGGCGCGGCGGCACCCTTGCCGCCGTCCCCACCGTCATCCGTGCCGCCATCGGTGCTGCTGGACGGGCTGCCGGTGGGTGAGTCGTCCGCCGGGAGCCCGGCGGCGGCGAGCTTCTGCGCGTACAGGGTCTTGGCCTGGTCGTCGTCGCTGACGGTGGTGTCGTAACTCACGACGCGTTCCATGCTGATGCGCAGCCGGTGCGCGTCGGCCGGCGAGTCGGCCTTCCACCGGCAGCCGACCTGGCGGTCGGTGTCGAAGGTGGCATCGGGCGTGCCCGCGTACGCCTTCTCCTGCTGGTCCTTCGGCAGGTCGGCGATCTCCGGGAACATGTCCTTCAGTACGCCCTGATCGGCGGCGCGGCAGGGTTCGAGCAGGGTGGAGTACTTGCCGGGCGCCGCGGCGGGAGTGGTCTCGCCGGGCTTCGAGTCGGCGGCGGAACCATCGGTCCCGGAGCCGCTCGTGCAGCCGGTGACGAGCGCCGCGAGCAGCACCAAGCCGGGAACGTAAGCCCTTCGCTGCACTGTCCGAGGCTCCCTTCGGAACGGAAAACGGATACCGCCTGATGACGGTGACCGGACACAATGTCTATCGCACGCACTGGTGTACACGCCGGTCCGCTGTCGTGTTCGCGGATCTTGATGCGTATTTTCTTTTTCGGGTTGTTCGGGGGAATAGAGGAGTTATGTCGTATGTAGAGGTTCCGGGTGCGAAGGTCCCCATCCGGATGTGGGCCGACCCGGCGTCGGTCGAGGACGGCGCGATGCAGCAGCTGCGGAACGTCGCCACACTGCCCTGGATCAAGGGACTCGCCGTCATGCCGGACGTGCACTACGGCAAGGGCGCGACGGTGGGCTCGGTCATCGCGATGCACGGGGCGGTCTGCCCGGCGGCGGTCGGGGTGGACATCGGCTGCGGGATGTCGGCGGTGAAGACGTCACTCACGGCGAACGATCTGCCGGGCGATCTGTCGCGGCTGCGCTCCAGCATCGAGGCGGCCATCCCGGTGGGCCGGGCCATGCACGACGACCCGGTGGCGCCGGGCCGGATGCACGGCTTCCCGACGGCGGGGTGGGACGACTTCTGGGCGCGGTCCGACGGGGTCGCCGAATCGGTCAAATTCCGCCAGGGTCGGGCTGCGAAGCAGATGGGTTCGCTCGGCGGGGGAAATCACTTCATCGAGTTCTGTCTCGATGAGTCGGATTCGGTCTGGTTGATGCTGCACTCGGGCTCCCGGAACATCGGCAAGGAGCTGGCCGACCACCACATCGGTGTCGCACAGAAGCTTCCGCACAACCAGGGGCTGGTCGACCGGGACCTGGCGGTGTTCATCGCCGACACCCCGCAGATGGGGGCGTACCGGAACGACTTGTTCTGGGCGCAGGAGTACGCGAAGTACAACCGGGCCATCATGATGAGCCTCTTCCAGGACGTGGTCCGGAAGGAGTTCAAGAAGGCCCGGGTGACCTTCGAACCGGTCATCAGCTGCCACCACAACTACGTGGCCGAGGAGCGGTACGAGGGAATGGACCTGCTGGTCACCAGGAAGGGCGCCATCCGTGCCGGATCCGGTGACTACGGGATCATCCCCGGCTCCATGGGCACGGGTTCGTACATCGTGAAGGGCCTGGGCAACGAGAAGGCCTTCAACTCCGCCTCGCACGGCGCCGGGCGGAAGATGAGCCGGAACGCCGCGAAGCGCCGCTTCACCACGCGGGACCTGGAGGAGCAGACGCGCGGGGTGGAGTGCCGGAAGGACTCCGGTGTCGTGGACGAGATCCCTGGTGCGTACAAGCCGATCGAGCAGGTCATCGACCGTCAGCGTGACCTGGTCGAGGTCGTCGCGAGGATCAAGCAGATCGTGTGTGTGAAGGGCTGACCCGCAGGCGGGACAGCCGTGTCACAGCTCCCTGTGGACCTTGGTGTTGGACGCCTGGGCGCGGGGGCGGACCACCAGGAGGTCGACGTTGACGTGGCTGGGGCGGGTCACCGTCCAGGTGATGGCCTCCGCCACGTCGTCCGCGACCAGCGGCTCGTCCACGCCCGCGTAGACCTTGGCGGCCTTCTCCTCGTCGCCGCCGAAGCGGGTCGTGGCGAACTCCTCGGTCTTGACCATGCCGGGGGCGATCTCGATCACCCGCACCGGCCGGCCCACGATCTCCAGGCGGAGCGTCTCGGCGAGCACGCGGGCGCCGTTCTTCGCGGCCACGTAACCGCCGCCGCCCTCGTACGCCGCGTGGCCCGCCGTGGACGAGACGATCACGACGGTGCCGTCACCGCTCGCCTCCAGGGCGGGGAGCAGGGTCTGGGTGAGGTTGAGCGTGCCGATGACGTTGGTCTCGTACATCTGGCGCCAGTCCGCCGGGTCGCCGGTGGCCACCGGGTCCGCGCCGAGTGCGCCGCCCGCGTTGTTGACCAGGACGCCGATGGTGGGGAACGCGGAGGCGAACTCCTCGACGGCCGGGCGGTCGGTGACGTCCAGGGCGTACGCCGTGGCCTGGTGGCCCGCCGCGTTGATCTCCGCCGCCACGGCCTCGATCCGGTCCTTGCGGCGCGCGGTGAGCACGACCCGGTAGCCGGCTGCGGCGAGCTGCCGAGCGGTGGCCGCGCCGATGCCGCTGCTCGCTCCGGTGACGACGGCGATGCGGTTGGTGGCTGCGGGCGCGGCGGTCATGGCGAGGCTCCTCAGGAGGGCGGAGTGGGGCAGTCCGGGGGTGGGGCAGTGCGGTGGGCGATGCCAGGATATGCCCGGTCTCAGTGGCCGCGTGGTGCGTACATGATCACGGCCATCCCGGCGAGGCAGACCAGCGCGCCCGTCACGTCCCAGCGGTCCGGGCGGTAGCCGTCGGCGACCACGCCCCAGATGATCGATCCGGCGACGAAGACCCCGCCGTACGCGGCGAGGATCCTGCCGAACTGGCCGTCGGGCTGGAGGGTCGCGACGAATCCGTAGATGCCGAGCGCGATGACGCCGCCGCCGATCCAGATCCAGCCCTTGTTCTCCCGTACGCCCTGCCAGACGAGCCAGGCGCCGCCGATCTCGAAGAGCGCGGCGAGGACGAAGAGGGCGGCGGAGCGGAGGATCAGCATGGGGGAAGCCTGGCACGCTCCCTCTGTGGCTCTGTGGCTCTGTGGCTCTGTGGCTCTGTGGCTGTGCGGCTGCCGGCTCTGGGGCTTCGGGGCTGCGGGGCTGTGCGTCGTACGATTTCCGCATGACGCAGAAGACGGGACCGGAACCGGGGCCGGGGCCGCGCGGCGCGCTCATGGCCGAGCTGGGTGCCACCTCACGCCGGTACATGGCTGCGTACGCCCTGTTCAATCAGGCTCTCGCCGACCATCTGCACCTGCACCCCACCGATGTGCAGTGCCTCAATCTGCTGAGTCTCGAACCGGGGCCGGTCACGACGGGGCGGATCGCGGAGCTGACCGGGCTCACCACCGGGTCGGCGACGCGGCTCGTCGACCGGCTGGAGCGTGCGGGCTATGTGCGGCGCCGGCGCGACACCGACGACCGGCGGAAGGTGCTCGTGGCGACGGTGCCCACGCGCATGGCCGAGTTCGGGGCCGTCTGGGCGCAGCTCAACGGTGCCTGGTTCGCGATGTTCGACGCCTATGACGACCGGGAGATCGCCCTGCTCACCGACCACATGCGGCGGACCGTGGCGATGAGCGTGCGGCAGATCAGCCGTCTGCGGGGCGGGGAGCTGGGCTGAACTCGCGCAGCGCGTCGGCCACGATCGCCTCCAGGCGGTGGTGGTGCGCGCCGCGCCAGTACACCCGCTCGCACGCGACGCACTGGGCGAAGACGTCGTGGGAGCGTTCGGTGCCGCCCTCGATCCGGCCGCGCACGCTCTCCTTGGAGGCGGGGGCCAACTCGCCGTTGCAGGCGCTGCACCGGGTCCACGGTGCGAGGGCGGGGGCGAACCTGCCCAGTACGTCGCGGAGTTGTTCGTCGGGCTGGTCGCTGTAGACGTACGCCCCCGCCCAGAGCTCGCGCCGGCGCAGCAGCCCCCGGTCCCGGGACAGCAGGACGCGCCGGTGCTGCGCCGAGTACGTGGCGAGTGCGGGATCCCCGATGTCCTCGCTGAAGTACGCGGTGTCCACGCCGAGCAGTCGCAACCGCCGTGCCAGCGTGCCGAGATGGACGTCGAGCAGGAAGCGGAGCGGGGCGCCCGGCACCTGCTGCGGGCGCTCCACCGCGTACACCTCGACGGTCTCGCCCGCGCGTGGGATGTGCGAGGCCGGTACGGTCCGGCCGTCCACGGCCAGCCGGCCGGCCTCGGTGCGCGGGATGCCGGCCGACTCGACGACGTGGCCGAGCGTCGACGAGCCGTCGGTGACCAGGGCGGTGCGTCCCTGGCGGCGGTCCGACGGGAGGAAGAGGCGCAGTTCGGGAGCGACTTCGAGGTGGATCTCCGGTCCGTTCACGCGGTCAGGATGTCATCGGGGCGCCGGGCCGGGCCAGAGGTTTCTGCCGCGTCGGGGGGTGTCAGACGGTCGCGGGCCCGGCGGGTGCGGTGGGTTCGGTGGTGAAGGCTGCCGCGTTCTCGGCGGCCCAGGTGGCGAAGGTGCGGGCCGGGTGCCCGGTGAGTGTCTCCACCTGGCCGGTGACGGACGTGGGCACGCCGTCGGACGTGGCCCAGTAGCGCAGCAGGCTGTCCGCGACCGGGGCCGGCAGATGGGGGCCGACCGACTCTTTCCACTCCTCGGGGGTGATGTGCCGGATCGGCATGGTGCGGCCTGTCGCTGCTTCGAGCGCCATGATCTGCTCGGTGAAGGTGAGCGACTGCGGCCCGGTCAGGTGGTACGCCTGGCCGCGCAGCGCGGGTTCGGTGAGCGCGGCGTACGCGGCTTCGGCGATGTCCCGTTCGTGGATGGGGTCGGAGTAACTGCCGGGGTGCGGAAGGCCGATGGCGCCCGCGGACCGCAGGGCCCACTTCCACTGGAGTGCGTTGCCCGCGAACGCGCCGGGGCGCAGGACGGTCGTCTCGATGGGCGAGGCGGCCAGCGCCTGCTCGACGGCGAGGTGGGAGGCGGCGATCGCGCACTCCGATGCCCCGGGTTCGAGTACGGAGCTGGAGGAGAGCAGCACGATGTGCTGGGCGCCCGCGGTTTCGGCCTGCCGGAGGAACGCGCCGATCTGCGAGGGCTCGGCGTACAGGAAGACCGCGTCGGCCCCGTCGAGTGCGGCCGGGAAGGTGGCGGGGTCGTGGAGGTCGCACCGTACGGCTGTCACGCCGTCGGGCGGGGCGAGGTCCCCGGGGGCGGCGGACGCCGCCCGCACGTCTGTCCCGTTCTCGTGCAGCAGCGTGATGAGAGCGGAGCCGATTCTGCCGCGGCTTCCGGTGACGAGGACGGTCATGGGGGTCCTTTGCTTTCGGTGGGTCCGGTCGGTCGGTGCGCTCGGGTCGGTGGGTCCGGCTGGGGTGTCCGGCTGAGGGCATCCGGCCGGGTGTCCGTGTGTGACGCTCCACGATACTAGGTGTAGCGCAGAATCTGTGTCACGCAGTTAAATGAGCCGGAAACGGGTCGGCCTGCCGCACGACAGCAATCCTTCGGTAACGCCCCCCGTCAGAGTGGGATCGGCCGCCACTCGGGGGCGATCCGCTGACGGGGGCGTGCCTTCGGGCGGCTCCGCGCGTTACCCCGGCCATGAACGTACGTCGAATTCTCACCACTGCCGCCGCCGGTTCCGCCCTGCTCGCGGCCTTCGCCCCCGCCGCCCAGGCCAGTAGCCTCGGGGGCACCCTCAGCAGCACCGCCCTGACCGCGGCCGCTGTCGGCGAGCAGGCCAAGCCCATCGCCAAGAGTGTCGCCGGGAACAACATCGGCAAGAAGGTGCACGCCGTGAAGGGGGCGGCCAAGGCCGGCGGCGACGCGCTGAAGGCAGGTAACGAACTCCTCAGCAGCTGAGTCCCGGGCTGCTCCCCGGACAACCCCAGGGGCGGTATCGCCGGTGCGGCGGTACCGCCGCAGAGGTCCGTCCGCTACGGCCTGGGCGCGGCGCCGTACGCCGCCGGGGTGACGCCGATCGTCGCGGTGAAGTCGCGCGTGAGGTGCGCCTGGTCGCTGTAGCCCAGTTCGGCGGCGAGCGCCGCCCAGTCGACCGCCTTGTCCTCCTCCGCGCGCTCCAGGGCCTCATGGATGCGATAGCGCAGGATCACCCATTTGGGGCTCACGCCGACGTACGAGGTGAAGAGCCGTTGCAGGGAGCGCGCCGATACGCCTTCCCCGGTGGCCAGCTCCTCGACCCGGCGCATCGTACGGTCCGTACGCACCCGGTCCACCAGAGCCATCGCCCGGTCCGCCTGCGGGTCGGGCTCGGGAGCCGGCGACAGCAGGAAGCGGTCCAGCGCGGCCACCCGCGCGTCCTCGTCGGACGGTGTGAGGATGTCCGCCGGCCAGGCGGCCGAATCAGGAAAAACCTCGGGCAGCGGGACACGGCGTCCGGTCCACTCCGCCACCGGACGGTCCGGTACGAAGGGCCGGAAACCGCCGGGCCGGAACTGGATGCCGCACACCGCGCCCACCCCGGTCAGCGTCTGGGTGAACAGACCGAGCCCGACGCCCGCGACCTCGCCGAACGCGGGCGAGTCGCCGAAGCGCTGGAAGACGATGTTCACCGAGGGGTGCGGTACGACACGGGACACGTGCGGTTCGGCCAGGTCCCAGTCGATCAGCCAGTAGTGCTCCAGATACGGACGGAGCGCGGGCGCCGGTGCGCGGCGGCGGAACCGGACGCGGGCGAAGAGCTCGGGGGCATCGACGATGCCCCTGGTATCGCGCCGTGGGCCGGGCTGCGGGCCGGGCAGCGGACCTGACATGCGAGTGATCGTATGTCGCGTTTCTTCAAGACGCCTCCGGTCGGCCGACCTAACGTCGGAGCCATGAACACGAACGAGAACGAGAACGAGAACGAGGACGAGGACGAGCACACGAACGGGAACGGAAACGGGAACGGAATCCCCGGAATCCCCAGGGCTTCCGGAGCGGCCCCGATCAGCGAGCTGCTCGCCGCCGCCGCCGCGCAGGCGCTCCCCGTGGTCCGCGGGATCGGGGACGACCAGCTCGCGGACCGTACGCCGTGCGCCGAGTACGACGTACGCGCGCTGGTCAACCACCTCATCCATGTCCTGGTGAACTTCCAGGCGCTGGCCGCCCGCAAGGACGTGGATTTCGGTACGGAGCCGGAGTACATGGTGGGCGACTGGCGGCGCAGGTTCGGCGAGGAGACCGGGGCTCTCGTCACCGCGTGGGCCGCGCCCGGCGCGGAGGAGGGCACGGCGGGTGCCATGAATCTGCCCGCCAGGACGGTCGGCCACATGGTGCTCGGCGATCTGACCGTGCACGCCTGGGACCTGGCCCGCGCGACCGGCCAGGGGTTCGCGCCGGAGCCGTCCGTGATCGAGGAGATCCTGCCCGCGCTCGCGGACATGGCCCCGATGGCCCGGGCCGGGGGCGTCTTCGGCGAGCCGGTGCCGGTGGCGGCCGGGGCATCCGCGTTCGACCAGGTGCTCGCCGTCACCGGCCGCGATCCGCGCTGGAGCCGTTAGGCCCTGTCCGGTCCGTCTTCGCAGGCCCGCGCCGCCGGGTCCGGTGGTGAGGCCGGCCGCGCCGGAGAGAGGCTCATCGGCATGTCCGGAAGGTGCGGCGGCGGACCCATGTGGTGGTGTTCACACCGGGGTTGGCGGGGACCATGATGCGGGCGTGCCGGACCCCGCAGGACGCGTCCTGAACCGGACGAAGGGCCCAGGACCTTTCGCCCGAGGTCAGGGCCACACCAGGCAGTACGCCTGATGCCCCGCGTCGTGCAGCCGGTGGGAGAAGTCCTGCCACTCGTGCAGCAGTTGGTAGGCGTTGAAGGCGTCCCGGGGGCCGCCGCGGTCCGGGACCGTCGACCAGATGAAGGCTGCGGCACCGACCGACTCCTCGCCGACGCCGCGCAGCGGGTCGACGACCGTCATCGGGAGCTTCACCACCGCGTAGTCGGGGTGCAGCACGACCAGTTCCAGCGGCGGCACCTTGCCCAGGGGTACGCCCTGGATGCCGGTGAGGACCATGGCGGCCATGGTCTCCGGCTTTATCTTCGTGAACATGCCGCCCATGCCGAGCTCGTCACCGCCCAGCTCCTCGGGGCGCATGGTGACCGGCACCCGGGCCGCCGTCGCCCCGTTGGGCGCGCCGAAGTACTTGTAGGTCACACCCACAAGCCCACCGCTCCTGCTTCCCGTACTCCGTGCCTTCGCCCGTGCCTCTGCCTCTCGTCGGTGCTTTCCCCTTCGGGCAGGCTCGGGACCCAGGTCATCGGTCCCCTCGCCCAGTCCGCCACCGCGATGCATATCTCCACCCGACCACTCGCGGCCGCCGCCGCGCAACCCGATCATCGTGTCAGAGACCTCCCCCACGGATGTGCGGTGAAACACCTGTCCGCAATACCGTCTGCGCCTCTGACACCATGGCTTGTGTGAGCTATCCGTACGAATACGAAGCCCCAGTTTCGCAGACGCTCTTCGACCGTGCGTCCCTTGTGACCCCCGGCGGGGTGAACTCTCCGGTTCGCGCCTTCCGTGCCGTGGGCGGTACGCCCCGGTTCATGGTGTCCGGTACCGGTCCCTACCTGACCGACGCCGACGGCCGTGAGTACGTCGACCTCGTGTGCTCGTGGGGTCCGATGATCCTCGGGCACTCGCACCCCGAGGTCGTCGCCGCCGTGCAGGCCGCCGTCGCGCGCGGCACCTCCTTCGGTACGCCGGGGGAGGGCGAGGTCGCACTCGCCGAGGAGATCGTCGCCCGTATCGAGCCCGTCGAGCAGGTGCGCCTGGTGTCATCGGGCACCGAGGCGACCATGTCGGCCATCCGGCTCGCCCGCGGTTTCACCGGCCGGGCGAAGGTGGTGAAGTTCGCCGGCTGCTACCACGGACATGTGGACGCGCTGCTGGCCGCCGCCGGATCGGGTGTCGCGACCCTCGGGCTCCCCGACACCCCGGGGGTGACCGGCGCGCAGACCGGCGACACCATCGTCCTGCCGTACAACGACCTCGAAGCCGTACGCCGGGCCTTCGCCGCCCACCCCGGTGAGATCGCCTGTGTGATCACCGAGGCGTCGGCGGGGAACATGGGTGTGGTGCCGCCGGTCGACGGGTTCAACGCCGGGCTCAAGGAGCTCTGCTCCGCCGACGGCGCGCTGTACATCTCCGACGAGGTGATGACCGGTTTCCGCACCTCGAAGGCCGGCTGGTACGGCGTCGACGGGGTCCGCCCCGACCTGATGACGTTCGGCAAGGTCATGGGCGGCGGCTTCCCGGCCGCCGCGTTCGGTGGACGCGCCGACGTCATGGCGTACCTGGCGCCCGTCGGCCCCGTCTACCAGGCGGGCACGCTCTCCGGGAACCCGGTCGCCACCGCTGCCGGGCTCGCCCAGCTGCGGCTGCTCGACGACGCCGCGTACGAGAAGGTCGACGCGGTCTCCCTGGAGATCCAGGGTCTGGTCACCGCGGCGCTCAGCAAGGAGGGCGTCGCGCACACGATCCAGACGGCGAGCAACATGTTCTCCGTCTTCTTCAGCGACAGCCCCGTCCGGGACTACGAGGACGCCAAGGCGCAGGAAGCCTTCCGCTTCACCCCCTTCTTCCACTCGATGCTGGCGCAGGGCGTCTACCTCCCGCCGTCGGCCTTCGAGTCCTGGTTCGTTTCGACCACGCACGACGAGCGGGCGGTCGAGCGCATCGCCGCCGCGCTGCCCGCCGCCGCCCGAGCCGCCGCCGAGGTGTCCGCATGAGCGACAGCAGTAGCGACAGAAGCAACGAGATCACCGTCGTGCACCTGATGCGCCACGGTGAGGTGCACAACCCCGACGGCGTGCTGTACGGGCGCCGCCCCGGCTACCACCTCTCCGAGCTGGGCCGGGAGATGGCCGACCGGGTCGCCGGGCATCTCGCGGGCCGGGACATCACCCATGTCGTGGCCTCCCCGCTGGAGCGTGCGCAGGAGACCGCGACCCCGGTCGCGGTCTCGCACGGCCTCGACCTGGCCACCGACGGGCGGCTGATCGAGGCGGAGAACATCTTCGAGGGCAAGACGTTCGGCGTCGGGGACGGCGCCCTGTCCAGGCCCGCGAACTGGAAGTACCTCACCAACCCGTTCCGGCCGTCCTGGGGCGAGCCGTACGTGGACCAGGTCGTCCGGATGATGGGCGCCCTGAACGCCGCGCGGGACGCCGCGCGCGGGCACGAGGCGGTCTGTGTCAGCCACCAGCTGCCGATCTGGACCGTGCGGAGCTTCGTCGAGAGGCGGCGCCTGTGGCACGACCCGCGCAAGCGGCAGTGCACGCTCGCCTCGCTGACGACCTTCACGTACCAGGGTGACCGGATCGTCTCCGTCGGTTACACGGAACCGGCGAGGGACCTGGTGCCGTCCCATCTGCTGTCCGGCGCGAAGCCCGCCAAAGGACAAGCAAAGGCGTTCGGCGCATAGAGTGAAAAATAGTACTGGTTAGTCGGAACCATCACGTTAATCCCATCATCTGACCGGTTGCCCGCTTGTATGGGCCGTCGGACGACGCAACAGATGGGTGACGCGATGCGGAACATGAGCAGGAGGGGCCTGCTGGGACTGGGCGCCGGGGCTGCGGCCGCGGCCGGACTGGCGGGCTGTGGGGCCGGCGGCAAGTCCACGGCCGGCAGTACGGAAAAGGGAAACCAGGGCGCGGGCGCCAGCCCGAAGAAGGGCCCGGTCCGGCTGATCGGGGACGGGTCCACCGCCGACACCGGCCTTCAGCCGAACCAGCCGGCCAAGCCGGTCCCGCTGGAGCCGGGGCAGACTCCGCCGCAGTTCGTGATTTTCTCCTGGGACGGCGCGGGCGAGGTCGGCAACGGCCTTTTCCCGCGCTTCCTGAAACTCGCGAAAGAGCACCAGGCGGGGATGACGTTCTTCCTCTCCGGGCTCTACCTGCTGCCCGAGTCGAAGAAATCGCTCTACCGCCCGCCGAACAACCCGGTCGGTGCCTCCGCCATCGGTTATCTCAGCGATGAACACATCAAGGCGACAATGAAGTACACCCGGCAGGCCTGGCTGGAGGGCCACGAAATCGGGACGCACTTCAACGGGCATTTCTGCGGCACCACTTCGGGCTCGGTCGGGAACTGGACCCCCGAGCAGTGGCAGAGCGAGATCGACCAGGCCGTCTCGTTCGTCACCGAATGGCGTACGAACACCGGCTGGCACGACGAGCCGCCACTGCCTTTCGACTACCGCAAGGAACTCGTCGGCAGCCGCACCCCGTGCCTGCTCGGCCAGGACAACCTGCTGCCGACGGCGAAGCGGCTCGGCTGGCGCTACGACGCCAGTTCGCCCGGCGGTACGCAGACCTGGCCGGTCAAGCGCGGTGGGCTCTGGGACCTCCCGCTCCAGCAGATCCCGTTCCCGGGGCACACCTTCGAGGTGCTCTCGATGGACTACAACATGCTGGCCAACCAGTCCAAGAATTCGACAAAGGGAATGACGTCGCATTATCCCTACTGGCGCAGGCAGGCGGCCGACTCGTATTTCGCCGGATTCAAGCGGGCGTACGAAACCAACCGCGCGCCCATGTACATCGGCAACCACTTCGAGGAGTGGAACGGCGGCCTCTACATGGACGCCGTCGAGGAAGCGATGAAGAAGATCGCGGGCCGTCCCGACGTACGGCTCGTCTCCTTCCGGCAGTTCTGCGACTGGCTCGACGTACAGGACCCCGCGGTGCTCGACAAGCTGCGTTCCCTCGAAGTCGGACAGCGGCCGGCCGGCGGCTGGAACAGTTTCCTTAAGGCTGCTTGACATCGGGCTTTCCGGGCAGTGAGGGGGGTGCCCAAGATCCGGGAAACGGCCATGCGAAACTTTTCACATGGCTCTTACGCGCCCTCTCCGCCGCCGTACCGATGTCCGCCGCGCCACCCAGCTGGGCGCGGTGGCCGCGGTCTCCGCGCTCGCCCTGTCGGCGTGCGGATCCGGCGCCAAGGTGAGCAGTTCCCAGGGCTCCCGCTACGTGACCAGCAGCAGTGGCATTGTCACCGCCGGGAAGGGCGGGCGCCAGACCGCGCCCGAACTGTCCGGCAGGACCGTCGACGGCAAGACGCTCGATGTGAGCAGCGCCTACAAGGGCAAGATCGTGGTGTTCAACGTCTGGGGCTCCTGGTGCCCGCCGTGCCGTGCCGAGGCCGGGAACCTGGCGAAGGTCTCCAGAGATCTCAAGGCCAAGGGCGTGGAGTTCGTCGGGATCAACACCCGTGACACCTCCACCGGTCCGGCCAGGGCGTTCGAGAAGAACTACGACGTCCCGTACCCGAGCCTCTACGACCCGAGCGGCAAGCTGCTGCTCCGCTTCCCGTCGGGCAGCCTGAACCCGCAGTCCATCCCCTCCACGGTCGTCGTCGACCGCGACGGGAAGATCGCGGCCCGCAAGGCCGGCGGGGTCGAAGAGGACACCCTGCGCAAGATGATCGACCCGCTGATCGCGGGGAAGTGATCCGGTGAGCACGCTCGTCACCGTGGCGGCCGAATCCGGGCTCAACGGGACCGTCTACGACGGTGCCCTGCTGGTCGCGCTGCCCGTCGCCGTGCTGGGCGGCCTGATCTCCTTCTTCTCGCCGTGCGTCCTGCCGCTGGTCCCCGGTTACCTGAGTTACGTCACCGGAGTCAGCGGTTCGGATCTCGCACAGGCCAGGCGGGGCCGGATGGCCGCGGGCGCCGCGCTGTTCGTGGTCGGCTTCACCGCCGTCTTCGTCTCGGGCGGCGCGCTCTTCGGTTACTTCGGGAGCGAGCTCCTCGCGTACCAGAACATCCTCAGCAAGGTGCTGGGCGGGCTGATGATCCTGCTCGGGATCTTCTTCATGGGCATGATGCCCTGGCTCACCCAGCGTGAGTTCCGTCTGCACAAGCGGCCGGTGACCGGCCTGGCCGGCGCGCCGCTGCTCGGCGCGCTCTTCGGGATCGGCTGGACGCCCTGCCTCGGACCGACGCTGTCCACGGTGGAGCTGCTCGCTTCGCAGCAGGGCACCGCGGGCCGCGGCGCCATACTGACCGTCGCGTACTGCCTCGGTCTCGGAGTGCCGTTCGTGCTCGCGGCTGTGGCCTTCCGCAAGGCGCTCGGCGCCTTCGGCTGGGTCAAGAAGCACTACGCCTGGGTCATGCGCATCGGCGGGATCATGATGATCGTGACCGGACTGCTGCTCGTCACCGGCGCCTGGGACCGCATCATCCAGGAGATGCAGGTCTGGTCATCCGGCTACACGGTGGGGATCTGAGTTCCACATGGGCAAGACGACTGAAACGACGGACGCCACGAATCCGGAGGCGGAGAATCCGGACGGTGCCAGTCCGGACGGCACGACCCCGGACGGTGCAAATCCGGACGGCTCCGGAAGCGACGCCGCAGGGAGCGAGACCGACCTCGGCGCCGCCGGGTCCCAGCTCTCCACGGCGCCGAAGGAGGACCCGGTCTCCAGCCTCCCCGCCATGGGGGTCATCGGCTGGATCCGCTGGTTCTGGCGGCAGCTGACCTCGATGCGGGTCGCACTGCTCCTGCTGCTCCTGCTGTCGCTGGGCGCCATCCCCGGCTCGCTGATCCCGCAGACGAGCATCGACGAGCTGAAGGTCACCGACTTCAAGGCCAAGCACGATGTGCTCGCGCCCGTCTACGACAAGCTGGGACTCTTCCACGTCTACAGCTCGGTCTGGTTCTCGGCGATCTACATCCTGCTGTTCATCTCCCTCATCGGCTGCATCGTGCCCCGCACCTGGCAGTTCGTCGGACAGCTCCGCGGCCGCCCGCCGGGCGCGCCCAAGCGGCTGACCCGGCTGCCCGCGTACACGACCTGGCGTACGGAGTCCGAGCCCGCGGCCGTCCGGGACGCCGCGCTCGCGATGCTGAAGAAGCGCCGGTTCCGCGCGCACGTCTCGGGTGACGCGGTCGCGTCCGAGAAGGGTTTCCTGCGCGAGACCGGGAACCTGCTCTTCCACATCGCCCTGATCGTGCTCCTGGTCTCCTTCGCCAGCGGCCAGCTGTGGAAGTCCGAGGGCGGCAAGCTGGTCGTCGACGGCGACGGCTTCTCCAACACGCTCACGCAGTACGACGACTTCAAGGCCGGCACGCTCTTCGACCCCAACAAGCTGGCGCCGTTCAGCTTCACGCTGGACAAGTTCATCGGGACGTACGAGAAGAACGGGCCGAACCGCGGCACGCCCCGCAAGTACGAAGCCCACGTGACGTACTCCGAGGGCGCGGACGGCAAGGACAAGAAGGGCGTCATCAAGGTCAACACGCCCCTTGAGGTCGACGGCTCGAAGGTCTACCTGGTCTCGCACGGCTACGCCCCGATCGTCGCGGTCAAGGACGCCAGGGGCAAGGAGATCTACCGGGACGCGGTGCCGCTGCTGCCGCTCGACTCCAACGCCACGTCGACCGGCGCCATCAAGGTGATGGACGGCTACCGCGACGCCGCGGGCAAGAAGGAACAGCTCGGCTTCCAGACGATGTTCGTGCCGACCTACGCCGGCAAGGGCAAGGGCACGATGTTCTCCACCTTCCCGGGCCTCGACTTCCCGGTGATGGCCATCTCCGGCTTCCACGGCGACCTCGGGGTCGACTCGGGGCTGCCGCAGAGCGTGTACCAGCTCAACTCGAAGCACATGACGCAGTACAAGGACAGCAAGGGCAACAAGCTCGCCAAGCTCCTGCTGCCCGGCGAGACGATGAAGCTGCCGCACGGCGAGGGCTCGATCCAGTTCCTCGGCGTCAAGCAGTGGGCCAGCTTCAAGATCTCGCACCAGCCCGGCACCGAGTTCGCGCTGGTCGGCGCGCTGGCGGCCATCGCGGGTCTCGCCGGGTCGCTGTTCATCCAGCGCCGCCGCGTCTGGGTCCGCGCCGTACGGGGAGAGGACGGCGTGACCGTCGTGGAGATGGCCGGTCTCGGCCGGAGCGAATCCGCGAAGCTCCCCGAGGAGCTGGCCGACCTGGCCGCAAAGCTCCATTCAGTGGCGCCGTCGGCGCCTGACTCCGCTGCATCCGCAGAGACTCCCGAAGGGGCCGAGAAGTGAATCTCGCCGCCGGAACCAATGAGAACCTGGCGCACATCAGCAATGTGCTCATCTATTCGTCGATGGCCGTCTACACCCTGGCCTTCTTCGCGCACATCGCGGAGTGGACCTTCGGCGCGCGCAGCAAGGTGGGCCGTACCGCCGCCGCGCTGACCTCGACCACGGCCGCGGCCCCCGCCGTACAGGTCAAGCAGCAGGGCGGCGGCACCGCCGTACTGGACCGGCCGAAGATCGTCACCCGGTCCGCGGCCGGCTCGCGCGACGTCCCGGACGGCCCCGGCGCCGCGGGCGGCACCGCGAAGGGCGACCTGTACGGGCGGATGGCGATCTCGCTGACCGTCCTCGGCTTCCTCGTGGAGGCGGGCGGCGTGGTGGCCCGCGCCATGTCGGTGCAGCGTGCGCCGTGGGGCAACATGTACGAGTTCTCGATCACCTTCTCCTCGGTGGCGGTCGCCGCGTACCTGATCCTGCTCGTGGTCAAGAAGAACGTCCGCTGGCTGGGGCTCGCCCTGGTCACCACGGTCCTGCTCGACCTCGGTGTGGCGACCACGGTGCTCTACACCAAGAGCGACCAGCTCGTCCCGGCGCTGCACTCGTACTGGCTGTGGATCCACGTCTCGACCGCGATCATCTGCGGCGCCATGTTCTACATGGGCTTCGTCGGCACCGCGCTCTACCTCTTCCGGGACCGCTACGAGGCCAAGCTCGCGCGGGGCGAGCAGCCGGGCGCCTTCGCCGAGTCGGTGCTCTCGCGGCTGCCCTCCGCCGCCTCGCTGGACAAGTTCGCGTACCGCATCAACGCCGCGGTCTTCCCGCTCTGGACGTTCACGATCATCGCGGGCGCGATCTGGGCCGGCGACGCCTGGGGCACCTACTGGGGCTGGGACCCCAAGGAGACCTGGTCGTTCATCACCTGGGTCGTCTACGCCTGCTACCTGCACGCCCGTGCCACCGCGGGCTGGAAGGGCCGCAAGGCCGCCTATCTGGCGCTCTTCGCCTTCGCCTGCTGGATCTGGAACTACTACGGCGTGAACATCTTCATCAACGGCATGCACTCCTACGCCGGGGTCTGAGCGGCTCGCCCAGCCCGGCCGCGGACGGTCTCCAGGAGGGCCGGTTTCCCGACACGCGTCGGTGAACCGGCCCTCTTCCGGTGTGGAACACGCCTCCTGGGGCGAGGCTTGAACCATGACCGAGGCGATCGCACACGGCACGAGCACCAGCCACGGGGACACCCACACCCTGCGGTTCGCCCTCTTCCTGCCGTACGCGGCGGCCCGGGTGTGGGGTGAGGTGGCCACCCCGGTGGGGCTGGGGCAGTGGCTCGCCACCGCTGACGTCTTCGAGTCGCGGCTGGGCGGCCGGGTCACCCTGCGCGGGTCCGGCGTGTCCGACGCGCCGGTGGTGGCCTCCGGGACCGTCACCGCCTGGGACGGCGAGCAGGTCGCCGAGTACACCTTCGCCGGTGACGGCCGGATCCGGTTCCACCTGGAATCCGTCGGGGCCGAGGCGACCGTGGTGCGCTTCACCCATGAGTTCACCGGCCCCGACGACCGGAGGCCGGACGCGCTGGCCTGCTGGCACGAGCACTTCGAGCTGCTGCACGACGCCCTCGGCGGCCGCCCCCGGCTCCGGGCGGGCGGACCGGCCGGGAACCGGGAGCGGCGGCAGGAGCTGCGGTCCGCCTACCGGCCGCGCGGCGGCAGGCACTCCTGAGCCGGCGGCTTCTTCGTCTTGTCGGGCCAGGCGAGTTTCACGAACTCCTGGGTGCCCGTCTGCGTCAACTGCACTATGGCCACGGCCTTGTCGTACGGATTGCCGAAGTTGTCCAGGCAGATCCAGCCGCTCGCGCCGTTCACCCGCAGCGGCCCCTGGAGCTTCGACCAGACCGCGCCGACGTCCTCGATGTCCGGCAGGGTGCTGCTGCTCGCCCTGGCCCGCCTGATGCCGGTCACCGCGGTCGCCATCCCGTCGTACGCGATGATCGCCTGACCGTCGGCCAGCGAGTCGGTGCCGATGGGCCCGATCGGCCCGACGCCCCTGCCCGAAGCCGCGGCCACCGCGTCGGTGAAGGCCGTGTAGTCGGCCGGACTGCCGCCGGTCGCCGGCATGCCCGGGTCGGTCGCCTTCGACCAGGAGCCGGGGTGCGCGAGCGCGGCGTACTGGACGATGACCGGCTCCGCGCCCTTCTTGGGCTTCAGCGCCTGCTTGTTGAGCTTGGTGTCGTAGCCGAGGTACGAACCCTCGTCACCGGTGAGGATGGTGAACTTCGTCCGTACGCATATCCGGTTGCCCAGCGCGTTCACGAACTGCCGGAGCTGGGTGTGGCGGCCGGCGAAGAGGATCGTGTTCACCTGGCGGGCCGAGCAGATCGCGTCGGTGATCTGCGCGAAGGTGTTGGCGGTCGAGCCGTCCTCGGACTGGTCGGGCGGCGAGGTGTACACCCGGTCCTCGTACGGCGCGCCCGCCAGCATGCCGTTGAAGGCGGCCCGCAGCGTCTCCGTGTAGTGGTCGCCCGGGTGCGTGTCGCGCACCAGGAGCGTCCTCTTGGGGTCGATGTCGGCGAAGTTCTTCAGCGCGTCGGCCTCGTCCTTGTTGGTCGGCGAGACCCTTGCGAGCCCCGGGTACGGGATGCTCCTGGGGCCGTTGGAGATGTCGTCGGCCGTGATGGTGGTGCCGATCACCGGGATGTGGCTGCGGGTCAGCTCCTTCACCGCGTTGCGGGTGGCGTCGCTGCTGGTCGCCACGCCGGAGACCGCGCGCAGCTGATCCGGGGCGCCGGTCATGCCCTTGAGCTTCTCGACCGTCGCGGACCACTGACCGCTGCCGGCGCCGGTGTTGGCCAGGACCAGCCGGATCTTCGGTACCTGGTCGTTGTCGGCGTGGTTGGCGCGGTACTGCTCCACGAACGCGCCCTGCGCCTCGTGCAGCACCTTGTTCGCCATGTCGCTGTCCGTCGAGGTCAGCGGCAGCAGCAGGGCCACCGTCGCGTACTGTCCCTGCTTCAGCGTACTGTTCTCGCGGGCGATGGCCTGCGCCACGTCGTGCAGCGCGGGCCGCCCGAAGTCGTAACCGTCGCCGTTGACCCCTATGCACTCCGCGCCCTGCTCGGGACGCTCGACGCCCTTCGCGCAGTGCAGGTCCGGGGTGTAGAGGGCGTACGCGGCGATGCCCGCACCGGCGAGCAGCGCCAGGACCACCACCGAGGTGAGGATGCGCCGCAGACCCGTGTACCAGAAGAACTCGCGGAACCTGTTGCTCACGGCGTGACGCCCCCTGGGTCGCTAGCGGTACGGTCCGGGCTCCGCCACTCCCGGACGGCCGACGGCCAGGTCCTGGAGGCGTGCCAGAGCACTTCGTTGCCGGTCGGATGCAGCGCCGAGAGCTGGGCCAGCTCGTCGCCCATCTTCTCCGTGAGCCCTTCGTCGGGCAGCGCCAGCAGATCGGTCAACTGCCATACGCAGTACAGCAGTCGGCGGATGCGCAGATGGAAAACGCGGTCGACGCCCGCCGGCGGCCGCTGCTCGGAGTCGGTCCGCCCCAGCGCCACCGCGCGCCGTATGTCGCGCTCCGCGAAGTGCGGCGCCGACGCGATGAAGCGCAGTTCGTCGAGCCAGGCGGCTGCTTCCGCGTCCCGGAAGGTGTCCCGCAGGTGGGCGACGGCGTTCTCGGTGTCACCGAGCGCCAGCTCGTGGTGGAGGCGGCGCGGGGCCAGCCCGGAGCAGTGGTCGCGCATCGTCTCCTGGACCTCGCGCCAGAGCTCCGAGGCGGACGAGGCCTCACCGGTGGGGTGGCGCAGCCGGTGCAGCAGCAGGGTGCGCAGGAACGGGTCGCCGACGAAGTGGTCGGGTGCGGCCGGCCAGCACTCGTCGGCCAGCAGATCGCGCATCGGCAGGACACCGGCCCGGCCGCCGTCGTGGTCGAGCCGGGCGGCGGCGAGCACTTCGGCGTCGGCCGTGCTGTGCGCGGCGGCCAGCACGGCGAGCCGGTCGAGCCTGGCGGGGTGCACCAGCTGCTGGAGCAGCTCGGTCGCGGTCGGACGTCCCGGCTCGTCCTCGCGCAGCGCGACGGGCCGCGACAGCAGCGCGCCCGGGGTGAGGTCCTCGGGGCCGTCGCCGACCGGCACGGTGGGCCCGGCCAGCTGGGCGGCCTGCCCGGCGGCCTTCGTCAGCAGGGCCACCCCGAGCGGGCGCCCGCCGGTCAGCCGGTGGATGGAGCGGGCCAGCAGTGGCGGGGTGCGCATCCCCGGGTCCTCGCGGTCGAGCAGCTGGCTCACGTGCTCCGGGCCCAGCTCCGTCAGCTCCACGGTGAGCGCACCCGACGCGACCTCGGTGCCCCGCGTCCAGGGCGTGGAGTGGGTGACCTCCGGCAGCAGGCACCGCTCGGCGGAGTGCAGCGCCGGGTGGTCGTCACCGCGCAGCGTGGCGATGAAGACGACCTGGTCGAGCCGGCCCGCGGCGCGGTCGCGCAGCACCGGCTCAAGCAGCCTGCGGCCCAGCGGCGCCTGGACGTTGTCGAGCAGCACCAGCGGCCTGCCGACCCGGCGCAGCCGCCCCATCCCCTGGTAGGCGGCCCGCAGATCGGCGCGGAGCGCGCCCACGAGGTGCCGCTCGGCGAGCGCGCGGGCGTCGCTGTCGCGCTGCCGGTGGAACTGCAGGGCCAGCAGATTCAGCCCGCGCTTCGCCTGGCCGCCCGCGCCCGGGTACTCCCCGTACCAGTTGGCGGCGGCGCGCTGGCCCCGGTCGAAGAGGTCTTCGAGCAGGGACTCGACGGTGGTCTCCACGATGACGTCGAGGCCGGGCGGCGCACCCGTCCACAGTGCGGCGAACTTCGCCGTGATCTTGACGAGCCAGCCCTTGCCCAGACCCTTGAGCCGCGCCCCCGACTCGACGAGCATGCCGAGCCGCAGCGCCTCGTCGTGCACCTGCTGGCTGTTGTTCGGGTCCCACCCGGTGGAGGCGATGGCCATCAGACCGGCGGCCAGCCGGGGGAACTCGATGGCTCCGGCGCCCCGCACGGCCGGACCCAGCTGCTCCCCGAGGACGGAGAGCGCCTCGGTGACCGGCGACCAGAAGGGGGCGCGCCGGTGCCCGGACGGGAGCGCCGCGAAGTCCGGGTGCTCGCAGTCGATGAACGCGACGGGGGTGCGGCCGCGGTAGTTGGTGCGGAGCTGCTTGAGCACGACGGTCTTGCCCATGCCGCGTCCGCCGGTCAGGACGGTCACCGGCAGGTCCTCCCGGTGACCGCCGAACGCCTCGACGGGCGTCTGCTGGAACCCGTGCGGAGGCAGGCCGATGAGCCGTGGTGCGAGACCGTGGAGGAGACCGCCCCGTGCGTACAACTCCCTTTCCACAGCACCTCCCGCGCCGGCGTGCGCAGATGTCACTGCGTCAACGGCAGCTTACCGAGCGGAGGTTGGGAGCGGCATAGGCTTTCGGGCGCCGGAAAGCGGACGGCGCGCCTCACTGCCCGCCGGTGTGCCCGGCGGTGTCCTCGCCGATGTCCTCGTTCCACAACTCCGGGTTGCCCGCGATGAAGTCCCGCATCAGAGCGGTGCATTCGGCGTCGTCCAGCACCACGACCCGCACTCCGTGCTCCGCCAGCCAGTCGTGGCCGCCGTGGAAGGTGGCCGCCTCACCGACCACCAGCCGGGAGATCCCGACTGCCGGACCAGGCCGCTGCAGTACCAGCAGGGGGAGAGCGTGGTGACCATGGTGGTGCCCCGGTACGACCGCTGCCGCCCCGCGGCACGGAAGGCGGAGGTCTCGGCGTGCGTCGACGGGTCGCCGTCCTGGACCCGCCGGTTGTGCCCGCGGCCCAGCAGTGTGCCGTCCGCGCCGTACAGTGCGGCCCCGATCGGGATGCCGCCCTCCGCGAGCCCGGCCCGCGCCTCGGCGACCGCCGTGGCCAGCCACCGCCGCGCCGTCGTGCGGTCCGGAGCGTTCTGATCCGCGGCCGTGTGCCTGTCCATGTCCCTGCCCGTCTTCCACGCCACTGTCCGGCCGGCCCCGTTCGTCAGTGGGCTCTCAGGTCGCGTCCTCGCCGCTCTCGCGGCGGCGCAGCTCGTTCTCGCGGCGGCGCAGGTCCGCCTCCCAGTCCTTGAGCCGCGACTCGTCCTCCGGGTCCTCCGCCGTGTTCCCGGCCGCGTTCTGGGCCTCGTTGTCCGCACGCAGGCCGGCGAGGAACTCCGGATTGTCGTCCGGCGCCGTCCAGGCGGCCCGCCCGTCGCGCCGCCGCCCGGCGGGCCCGGCACCCGCGCCGCCCGGCCCGCGCCGATTCCGGCCCGCGACGATCCAGGCCACCGGGCCGACGAGCACCTCGCCGAAGAGCAGGATGATGAGGACCCACACGACCTTGGGCAGGCCGCGGACCTCTTCCTCCGGCGTGTTCAGGCAGTCGATGAAGGCGTAGATCCACAGCGCCAGGACCAGCAGGAAGGGCAGATACCTGAGCATGGGCGTACGTTCCCCCAGGGAATGGCTGCGGGACGTCCGCAACGTCCCGATGACGGCCACAGGGTAGCGGTCGGACCCCCGCCGCCGCGCAGCCGAGACCGGTCGGCACATGGCGGACACCGGCCGCACCGCCGGGGATGACAGACTGGACCGCATGGCTTACGACGATCTTCGCTCGCTGCTCAGGGCGCTGGAGCGCGACGGCGACCTCAAGCGCATCAAGGTCGAGGTCGACCCCCATCTGGAGGTCGGGGAGATCGTCGACCGCGTCAACAAGGCGGGCGGCCCGGCCCTGCTCTTCGAGAACGTCAAGGGTGCGTCGATGCCCCTGGCGATGAACGTCTTCGGCACCGACCGGCGGCTGCTCAAGGCCCTCGGCCTCAGCTCGTACGACGAGATCAGCGACCGGATCGGCGGGCTGCTCAAGCCCGAGCTGCCGCAGGGCTTCGTCGGGGTACGGGAAGCCTTCGGCAAGCTCGGCACGATGGTCCACGTACCGCCGAAGAAGGTGAAGCCCGAGGCCGCCCCCGTCCAGGAGGTCGTGCTGACCGGGGACGACGTCGACCTCGACCGGCTCCCGGCGCTCTTCACCTGGCCCGAGGACGGCGGCTCCTTCTTCAACCTGGGGCTCACGCACACCAAGCACCCCGAGACCGGCATCCGCAACCTCGGGCTCTACCGGCTCCAGCGCCACGACAAGCGCACCATCGGGATGCACTGGCAGATCCACAAGGACAGCCGCAACCACTACGCGGTGGCCGCGAGGAAGGGTGAGCGGCTGCCCGTCGCCATCGCCTTCGGCGCGCCGCCCGCCGTGACGTACGCCTCCACGGCCCCGCTCCCCGAGGACATCGACGAGTACCTGTTCGCGGGCTTCGTGCAGGGCAAGCGGATCGAGATGGTCGACTGCAGGACGGTCCCGCTCCAGGTCCCCGCCCAGGCCGAAGTCGTCCTGGAGGGCTGGCTGGAGCCCGGTGAGACGCTGCCCGAGGGCCCGTTCGGCGACCACACCGGCTTCTACACGCCGCAGGAACCGTTCCCCGCACTGACGATCGACTGCGTCACGATGCGCCGCCGTCCGCTGCTCCAGTCGATCGTCGTCGGCCGCCCGCCGACGGAGGACGGCCCGCTGGGCCGGGCGACGGAACGGTTCTTCCTGCCGCTGCTCAAGATCATCATTCCGGACATCGTGGACTACCACCTGCCCGAGTCGGGCGGCTTCCACAACTGCGCGATCGTCTCGATCGACAAGAAGTACCCGAAGCACGCCCAGAAGGTGATGCACGCGGTCTGGGGCGCCCACATGATGTCGCTCACCAAACTGATCGTCGTGGTGGACGCCGACTGCGATGTGCACGATCTGCACGAGGTGTCCTGGCGGGCCCTCGGCAACACCGACTACGCACGTGACCTGACCGTCGCCGAAGGCCCGGTCGACCATCTCGACCACGCCTCCTACCAGCAGTTCTGGGGTGGCAAGGCCGGTATCGACGCGACCCGGAAGTGGCCCGAGGAGGGCTACACGCGGGACGGCGGCTGGCCCGAGATGGTGCGGTCCGACCCTGCTGTCGCCGACCGGGTGACGAAGCGCTGGAAGGAGTACGGCCTGTGAGCGCATCCGCCGCCGCGCTGCCGCAACCGGGCAGGACCAAGGCGTTCCTCCGCCTGGTGATGATCGAGCACTCGGTCTTCGCGCTGCCCTTCGCGTACATCGCCGCGCTGACCGCGATGTACCGGCTGGACGGCAACATCCACTGGGGGCGGCTGCTCCTGGTGACCGTCGCGATGGTCGGCCTCCGCACCTTCGCGATGGCCTGCAACCGCATCATCGACCGGGAGATCGACGCCCGGAACCCGCGCACCGCCTCCCGCGAACTGGTCACCGGCGCCGTCTCGGTGAAGTCGGCCTGGACGGGCGCGCTGGTCGCTGTCGTCGTCTTCCTCGGTGCGGCGGCCGCGCTGAACCCGCTCTGCCTGGCGCTCGCGCCCATCGCCGTCATCCCGATGGTGGTCTATCCGTACGGGAAGCGCTTCACCAACTTCCCGCACGCGATCCTCGGTCTGGCCCAGGCGATCGGCCCGGTCGGCGCCTGGCTCGCGATCACCGGGCAGTGGTCCTGGGAAGCGGTCATCCTCGGCCTCGCGGTCGGTATCTGGATCGGCGGCTTCGACCTGATCTTCGGCTGCCAGGACGTCCAGGCGGACCGCGCCCACGGTGTGAAGTCGGTGCCCGCCCGCTTCGGTATCCCGGCCGCCCTGTACGGCGCCCGCGCCTGCCACGCGGTGACGACGGCCCTGCTGGTCTGGTACGCGGTCGCGACGGACGCCGGGGTGTTCTTCTGGGCCGGTCTGGTGATCGTCGCGGTGGCCTTCGTCTACGAGCACAACGTCGTGAAGCCGCACGACCTGTCCCGGCTGAACCGCGCCTTCTTCTCGGTCAACGGCTTCATCGGGATCGCCCTGTTCGTGTGCGCCCTGATCGATCTGCTGGTGCGGGGTCTGACGGTGTGACCGCCGTCCGACCCGCCTCCCGTCTCCGGCAGGCCGGCCGGGCCCGGATAGGCTCGGACACGTGGAGCGCGTGAATGTACACAGTCAGCAGCAGCGGCGGCCGTGGATCGTCGGGGTCTCCGGGGCGTCCGGTACGCCGTACGCGGCGGCCGTGCTCCGCGGACTGCTCGACGCGGGCGAGGCCGTCGATCTGGTGGTCAGCCGCTCGTCGCGGCTGACCCTGCTGGACGAGACCGGGATCGCCTTCCGCGACGCGCACTGGCAGGAGGACCTGCGGGCCTGGCTCGCCAGGGGCGCCGACGGGAAGCCGGACACCTTCGCGGTGGACCCGGCTCTCTTCGCGGACGGAACCGGAGCCGTACGGCACTGGGCCGCCGGGGATCTGGCCGCCGGGCCGTCATCCGGTTCGTACCCGGTCAAGGGGATGCTCGTCGTCCCGGCGTCCACCGCCTGTGTGGCCGGGGTCGCTCTCGGACTCTCGAAGGATCTGCTCCAGCGGGCGGCGAGCGTGACGCTCAAGGAGCGGCGCCCGCTGGTGGTCGCGGTGCGGGAGACCCCGCTCAACGGTCAGACGCTGCGCCACCTGGTGTCCCTGGACGAGGCGGGCGCCGTGGTGCTGCCCGCCTCTCCGGCGTTCTACGCGGGGGCGACGCACATCCAGGACCTGGTGGACTTCGTCGCGGGCCGGGCGCTCGACGCGGCGGGGGTGCCGCACACCCTGTACCGCCGCTGGGAGGGAGAGCTCGGTGGCTCCCGCAAGGACGGCTAGGACTCCGCGCCGGTTACGGAACCGGCGGGCGGTCAGTGCTTCTTGGCGTGCCGCTTCGTACGGCGGGCCGGGGCTGCGGTGGCGAGCCGCTGGTCACGCGAACGGTTGGCCTGATCCTGCAGCTCGCGCATGCGGGCGTAGGCCATCTCGATCGTGTACACGGTGAACATCACTCCTGATGGAAGATTCGCAGGGCTTTTTCCCTGCGCGCCTTAGATTCTATACGTAAACTCGCGATATTGCTGAACAATGGAAGGCTTCAACAGTATGGACGCGGTGGACAGGCAGCTCATCCAGGCGCTGCGGGAGAACGGCAGGGCCTCCTACGCCGAGCTCGGCCGGCTCGTCGGGCTCTCCGGGCCAAGCGTCACCGACCGCATCAACCGCCTGGAGGCGGCCGGTGTGATCACCGGTTACCGCGCCACCGTCGACGCCAAGTCCCTCGGCCTCGGGGTGACCGCCCTCATCGGGATCTCGCTCTCGGACGCCGCCGACCACGAGGACGTCGCCCACCGGCTCAAGGACCTGGCCGAGATCGAGGACGCCTGGTTCATCGCGGGCGACGACTCGTACATGCTCAAGGTCAGGGTCGACGACGTGGACGGCCTGGAGCGCACGATCCGCAGGCTCAGCGGCACCCGGGGCGTCTCCCGCACCCGCACCACGATCGTGCTCTCCACCAAGTGGGAGAACCGCGTCGGAGAGCTGCCCGAGCCGAGCTGACCGGGCCGACGGCACCGGGTGCCAGCCGGGTCCCGGCGCCCCGCGGGCGGGGGAGTACGGTTGGCTGGTTGTTTACGTACGCATATGGGAGGCGGCCGCACATGACTGCGTCGATCAACGATGTAGGCCTCAAGCGCGAGATCGAGGCGAAGGTCCGGGCCGGTGAGCGGCTGACCCGCGAGGACGGCGTCGCGCTCTACGAGACGGACGACCTGGCCTGGCTCGGCGGCCTCGCCCACGAGGTGCGTACGCGCAAGAACGGCGACGTCGTCCACTTCAACGTCAACCGGCACCTCAACATGACCAACGTGTGCACCGCCTCGTGCGCCTACTGCTCGTTCCAGCGCAAGCCGGGCGAGAAGGACGCGTACACGATGCGTATCGAGGAGGCCGTCCGCCTCGCCAAGGCGATGGAGGGCGACAACCTCACCGAGCTGCACATCGTCAACGGCCTCCACCCGACGCTGCCCTGGCGGTACTACCCCCGCTCGCTCAGCGCGCTGAAGGAAGCCCTCCCGCAGGTCGCCCTCAAGGCGTTCACCGCCACCGAGATCCACCACTTCGAGACGATCTCCGGGCTCTCCGCATCGGAGATCCTGGACGAGCTGATCGAGGCCGGCCTCGAATCGCTGACCGGTGGCGGCGCCGAGATCTTCGACTGGGAGGTCCGGCAGCACATCGTCGACCACGCCACCCACTGGGAGGACTGGTCGCGCATCCACCGCCTCGCCCACGAGAAGGGTCTGAAGACCCCGGCGACGATGCTGTACGGCCACATCGAGGAGCCGCGCCACCGCGTGGACCACGTCCTGCGGCTGCGTGAACTCCAGGACGAGACCGGCGGCTTCCAGGTCTTCATCCCGCTGCGCTACCAGCACGACTTCGTGGACATGAAGGACGGCAAGATCCGCAACAAGCTCCAGGTGCGGACCACGATGGCGACCGGCGCCGAGGCGCTGAAGACCTTCGCGGTCTCCCGGCTGCTCTTCGACAACGTCCCGCACGTGAAGGTCTTCTGGCCGATGCACGGTGTCCAGACCTCGCAGCTCGCGCTCCAGCACGGCGCCGACGACATGGACGGCTCGGTGGTCGAGTACAAGATCACCCACGACGCCGACAACTACGGCACGCCGAACAAGCTCGGCCGCGAGGACCTGCTCGAACTCATCCGGGACGCGGGCTTCCGCCCGGTCGAGCGCAACACGCAGTACGAGATCGTCCGCGAGTTCGACGGCCCGGACCCGGCCCGCCGTGACGCCCCGCAGCCGATGCGTTTCTGACCGCCACGGCCCCTTCGCCCGACGGAACCCCGGCCACCGCCGGGGTTCCGTGCTTTTCTACGCTGGTCGTATGAGCCTCACGTTTGAACTGGACCCGCGGGCGGACGCCCGGCTGCGGGACGAAGTGGTCGCGCTCTGGACGGATGTGTCGAACGCCGGCGGCGCCGTCGGTTTCGCCCCGCCGGTCACCTCCGACGACATCCGCCCGGAACTGATCAAGCACCTGACCTCGATGACCGAGGGCCGTGTCCGCCTGCTGGTCGGCCGCGACGAGGGCGGCACGGTCGCCGCCACCGCGTTCCTCACGCTCAACACGCACCGGCTGATGCGCCACTGGATCTGGCTCTACACGGTGATGGTCCACCCCTCCCACCAGGGCAAGGGCTACGGACGCGACCTGATGGCCGCGGCGGCGGACGCCGCCCGCACCCTCGACGGCATCGAGGCCATCCGCCTCACCTGCCGGGGCGGCACCGGAGTGGACCGGTTCTACGAGTCGTGCGGCTACAAGGAAGTGGGCCGGGTACCGGACGCGATCCGGGTAGCTCCCGGCGACGACCGCGACGACATCATGATGTATCTGCCGCTGCTCTGACCCCGGTGCGCCGCACCCCCACCCCGGCCGGGGTGATCACAAGTGGGGCGTGCTTCACTTGTCGGGCAGGTCCAGATGCACCAGTGACCATCGGTACGGAGAGAAGAGGCCCCAGCCGTGTCTGTAGCCAACCCGGGCGCCACGATTCGCTACACCGCGATGCGGATCGTCATCTTCATGGGATCCCTGGTCTTCTGCGCGGTCCTCGTCCACTTCGGCATCATCCCCAAGGGGCTCGGCGGCTCCAACTTCATCTGGACGATCCTGCTGGCGCTGGTCATCTCCGCGCCGCTCAGCTTCGTCCTGCTGCGCAAGCAGCGCGACAAGATGTCCGAGCAGCTGATCAACAAGGTCGATCGCGCCAAGGTCAGGCTGGAGGCCAGCCGCACGCAGGAGGACGGCCTCACCCAGTAGGCACCGTCCGCCGAGTGCGCCGAGCAGGCGGCACGGCTGTCCCAAGGTGCGGGCAGGCACCGTAAGTTACGTCACACACGCCGGGAACCCCGGGCCGGAGCGAGCCGCTCCAGCGCCGGGGTCCCGGCGTTTTCGCGTACTGCCACGCCGCTGCCCCAAAGAACTGCTTTGAGGCACCCAAAGCCAGAGTGTTAATGTGTTCGACATGAAGACAGCCGTGCGCCCGCATCCCAAGAGCCCCGCGCTCGTGGAGCGCCTGCATGTCGATCTCTGCCGCTGCATGTCCGCGGCCTGTCGCCGCGTCTGATCGGCCTCATGCGGCGGCGCCCCCACGTGCTGGGCGCCGCGCCCCCATTCCCCCGTGTTCGGTACCGAGCACACAGCTGCGTCCTCACCGGAGTGTCCCCATGTCCGCAGGTCCTGCGAGTCCCGAGAGCCCCGAGAGTTCCACGGTGAACTCCACCGGCAGTCCCAGCGCCGGTCCCGCGAAGTCCCGAATATCCGACAAGTTCCCGTTCTGGGCCCAGATCATCGCCGGTCTGGTCCTCGGTGTCCTGCTCGGCTGGCTGGCCCGCAGCCAGGACATCAGCTGGCTCAAGTCCACGCTGGAGCACGTCGGCGACATCTTCATCCAGCTGCTGAAGCTGGCGGTCGCCCCGCTCGTCTTCTTCGCGATCCTGGTGTCGATCACCAATCTGCGCAAGGTCAACAACGCCGCCCGGCTGGCGACCCGTACGGTCATGTGGTTCATGATCACGTCGCTGATCGCGGTCGTCATCGGCCTCGCGATCGGTCTCATCACCAACCCCGGCGCGGGCACCGGCCTCACGCCGAAGGACGGCAAGGCGCCCGACGGGTCCGGCTCCTGGATCGACTTCCTGACCGGCATCGTGCCGAAGGACATCATCACGCCGTTCACTCAGCTGAACGTCCTCCAGATCGTCTTCATGGCCGCCGTCGCCGGTATCGCCGCGCTCCAGCTCGGCCAGAAGGCGGAGCCGATCCTCAAGATCAGCGAGGCCGTACTCGAACTGCTCCAGAAGGCCCTGTGGTGGGTCATCCGCCTCGCGCCGCTGGGCACCATCGGTCTGATCGGCTTCGCCATCGCGGACTACGGCTGGGACCTGATCGGCAAGTACGCGACCTTCACCGCCGACATCTACGTCGGTTGCGCGCTGGTGCTGTTCGTCGTCTACCCGGTGCTGCTCGCGACGGTTGCCAAGGTCAACCCGCTGCAGTTCTTCAAGGGCGCCTGGCCCGCGATCCAGCTGGGCTTCGTCTCCCGCTCCTCGGTCGGCACCATGCCGGTCACCCAGCGGGTCACCGAGCGCCTCGGTGTGCCGAAGGAGTACGCCTCGTTCGCGGTGCCGTTCGGCTCGACCACCAAGATGGACGGCTGCGCCTCGATCTACCCGGCGATCGCCGCGATCTTCATCGCGCAGATCTTCGACGTGCACCTCGGCATTCAGGACTACATCCTGATCGCCTTCGTCTCGGTCATCGGCTCGGCGGCCACCGCCGGACTGACCGGCGCGACCGTGATGCTGACGCTGACCCTCTCCACGCTGGGCCTGCCGCTGGAGGGCGTGGGTCTGCTGATGGCGATCGACCCGATCCTGGACATGATGCGCACCGCGACGAACGTCGCCGGCCAGGCCCTGATCCCGGTCATCGTCTCGGCCCGCGAGAAGATCCTGGACCTCGACGCGTTCAACTCCGCTTCGGCCTCCCCGGTCGACGAGCGCGAGGTGCGTGCCGCCGACGCCGAGCAGGAGCAGGAGCAGCCGGTCCCGGTCGCGGCCTGACAGCCGTCCGGCGGTTGCCCGTCATCGCTTGATCGTTCACTTCACGGCTCCGGCCCCTCCTCCGTACGACGGAGAGGGGCCGGAGCCGTACCCTTGCCAGGTGCGGACCAACTGGCTGGAGGGGACTCTGAGGTGAGTGCAGTCAAGGCGGCCAAGGCCAAGCGGATGCCGAGGGCGGTGCGCGAGCAGCAGATGATGGACGCTGCCGTGCGGACGTTCGGCCGGCGCGGGTACCGGGCCGCCTCGATGGACGAGATCGCCGAACTGGCGGGCGTGTCGAAGCCCCTGGTCTATCTCTACCTGAACTCCAAGGAAGAGCTCTTCACCGCGTGCATCCGCCGCGAGGCCCAGTCCCTGGTCGCCGCGGTACGGGCCGGGGTGGACCCCGCCGACCCCGCGGACCGGCAGCTGTGGCACGGCGTCGGCGCCTTCTTCGAGCACACCGCGGGCCATCCGGACGGCTGGAACGTCCTGCACCACCAGGCCCGTACGCACGGGGAGCCGTTCGCCGCCGAAGTCACCGCGATGCGCGACGAGATCGTGAACTTCGTGACGGGCCTGATCGCCGCCGCGGCCCGCGAGGCGCACCGCGACCCGGCGCTGCCCGACGGTGATGTGGCGGGCCTCGCCCAGGCGTTGGTGGGCGCCGCGGAATCCCTCGCCGGCTGGGCGAACGCGAAGCCCGGCGTCTCGGCCAAGGAGGCCGCGTCGACGCTGATGAACTTCGCCTGGGCGGGCCTGGAGAACCTTATGAACGGGGAGCGCTGGGCGCCGTCACCTCGCCCGTGAGGTGGACCCGTTCCGCTCCGTCACGTCCCCGGCTCCGCACCTCGAAGCGACCCGCCCCGGCGGCGTAGGTCACGGTCCCCGGCAGCAGCACCGGCGCACCGAACGCGATCCGTACGTGGACGTCCTCCGGGGTCCCGGCCGCCGCCAGACAGCGGGCGGCCGTCCACATGCCGTGCGCGATGGCGCGCGGGAAGCCGAAGAGCTTCGCGGTCAGCGGGGAGAGGTGGATCGGGTTGCGGTCACCGGAGGCGGCGCCGTAACGCCGCCCCAGTCCGGCGGGGAGCTCCCAGGTGGCGGTGGTGGCCGCGCCGAGGACGTGGCCCGTGGCCCGCGGCGGTGCGCCCGCCGTTCGGGCTGCCCCGCCCTCGGGCACCGGGTGCCGGGCCAGATACGTACTCCGGGACTCCCAGACCAGCTCCCCCGCGAGCCGGGCCTCGGTCACCATGACGACTTCGGTACCGCGCCGGTGCGCCCGCAACCCAGCCGCGTGGACGGCCAGTTCGGGTGTGTCGCCCGCACGCAGGGCCTGCCGCTGGGTGATCTCGATGCCGGTATGGACGAGCCCGAGCACCGGCAGCGGGAAGGCCCGCGCCGTCATCAGCCGCATGGCCTGCGGAAAGCCGAGGACATGCGGATACGTCAGGGGAAGCGGGCCGGCCCGGTCGAAGCCGCAGACCCGGGCGTACGAGGCGAGACGCCCGGGATCGATCCGCACCCCGGCCCGCACCAGCCGGTCCGTGGGCAGCGGCGCCTCGGCCGACACGGCGCGCTTGAAGGGCGAGGTCACCGCACCGCGCACCATCGAGGGCAGCAGGCCGGGGGAGTGCGTGGGGCGGTCACTCATGGTCCGGCTCCCTGATCCGTAAGGTATTTACTCTTGAGTAAGGTTACCTATGGGTCAGGTCGTGGTCGAGGTGTCGGGGGCCGTCCCGTCACTTCCGCCAGAACAGGTGGTGCGTCACGCCGCTCGGACTCGGCACCACGTCGAGGTGGAACCGGTCGCGCAGCTCGTCGGGGGAGTCCCAGAGCCGGAGCCCGGACCCGTACGTCACCGGTGACACGGTCACGTGCAGGGTGTCCACGAGGTCGGCGTCGAGGAACTGGCGGATCGTGGAGACCCCGCCGCCGAGTCGGACGTCCTTGCCCTGTGCCGCTTCCCGCGCCTGGTCCAGGACCGTGGCGGGATCGGCGTCGACGAAGTGGAACGTGGTGTCGGAGAGCGTGAACGAAGGGCGCTCGTGGTGGGTCAGGACGAACACCGGCGTGTGGAAAGGAGGTTCGTCGCCCCACCAGCCGCGCCACTCGTGGTTCTCCCACGGCCCGCGCTGCGGTCCGAACTTGTTGCGGCCCATGATCTCGGCGCCGATGTTGTGCGGGTAGTCCCGCGTCAGGTAGTCGTCCAGCCCCCGGCTCCCGCCGGGGGCTGTGCGCATCGGCCAGCTCGCCGTGGCACCGGCCCAGGCGAACAGCCGCGCGGGCTCGACATGGCCGAAGGGGTGTTCCAGCGTCTGGTCCTCGCCAGCGCCGATTCCGTCGCTCGATACGTTGAAGTTCTGTACACGCAGTAGCTGGGTCATCCGTGCCTCTCATCGCCGCCGGGGCTGCCATGGTGCCGTGCCGGGTTGCGGCAGCAGGGGTGAGACTCGCGCGGACGGAGAAACTCATCGGCGTCGGCGGGATCCGGCAGTGGACCCGTCGACGGACCCCGCAGCGCCCCCCTCAGGCCCCCAGCAGGCTCTGGCCGCAGACCCGGACGACCTGGCCGTTCACCCCGCCCGACCCCGGGCTCGCGAGCCACGCCGTCGTCTCCGCGACATCCACCGGCAGGCCGCCCTGGCCCAGGGAGTTCATGCGCCTCCCCGCCTCGCGGATGAGGAGCGGGACGGCGGCCGTCATCTTCGTCTCGATGAATCCGGGGGCCACCGCGTTCAGCGTGATGCCCCGTTCCGCGAGCCGGGGGGCCAGCGTCCGGACCAGGCCGATGATGCCCGCCTTGCTGGCCGCGTAGTTGGTCTGGCCGGTGTTGCCCGCGATCCCGGCGATCGACGCCGTGGCGACGATCCGGCCGCCCGGTCGCAGGGTGCCCGACTCCAGCAGGGCGTCCGTCGTCCGCAGCACGCTGTCCAGGTTCACGTCGAGCACGCTCGCCCACCGGTCGGCCGCCATGTTGGCGAGGCGGCGGTCACGGGTGATGCCCGCGTTGTGGACCAGGATGTCCAGACCGTCGGGGAGCGCGGCGGCGATCCGGTCCGCCGCGTCGGGGACGGTGATGTCCAGGGGCAGGGCCGTTCCGCCGAGCGATTCGGCCGTACGGGCCAACTCGGCCCGGGACTGCGGCACATCCAGGCAGACCACCTTCGCCCCGTCCCGGGTGAGGGTCGCCGCGACCGAGGCGCCGATACCGCGCGCGGAGCCGGTGACCAGCGCCGTGCGGCCGGCGAGCGGCAGGTCCCAGCTCTCCGGGGCCGCCGGTTCGGTGTCCGTGACCTCGATGACCTGCCCGCTCACGTACGCGGACCTCGGCGACAGCAGGAACCGCAGCGTCGACTCGGCCGCCGTCGCGGAGACCGTCCTGACCAGCTGGGCCGTGCGGCCCCGGCCGATCTCCTTGCCCAGTGACCGCACGAAACCCTCCAGCGCCTGCTGCGCCGCCGCCTGGTGGTGATCGTCGCGGGAGAGCGGGGCGCCCAGCACCACGACCCGGCCGCCCGGGGTGAGCGACCGTACGACGGGATGCAGCGCGCCGTGCACCTCCGCGAGTCCCGCGACGGTGGTGACCCCGGTCGCGTCCAGCACCACGCCTGCGGGCCGTTCGCCCGCCGCCGGGTCGCCGGTGACCGTGAGGCCGGTGCGGGCGAGCACGCCGGCCAGGCCCGCCAGCGGGGTCCCACCCGCTGTTCTGTGCAGCAAGGAGCCTTCGAGGCGCGGGTGTTCGGCCGACCAGCGGCGCAGCTCAGCCGGTTGCGGCAGGCCCAGCCTGCCGGTCAGGAAACGGCCGGGTGCTGTGCCGGTGAAGTGCAGATAGCGATCGGCCATTGTCCAGACTCCTTGCGTCGTCGTAGATTTACTCTTGAGTAAGGTTACTCAAGAGTCAGGAGCTGGTCGAGATGATGCCGGAATGACGCCGCGCATGATCCCCCTCAAGGTCGCCGTGGTCGGCGGCAGCCGCATTCCGTTCGCGCGCGCGGACGGCCCGTACGCCACCGTGTCCAACCAGTCCATGCTGACGGCGGCACTCGACGGACTGGTCGAGCGGTACGGCCTGGCGGGCGAGCGGGTCGGTGAGTTCGTCGCGGGCGCGGTCCTCAAGCACAGTCGCGACTTCAACCTCGCCCGGGAGACGGTCCTCGGTTCGCGTCTCGACCCGCGCACACCCGCGTACGACATCCAGCAGGCCTGCGGTACGGGCCTCCAGGCCGTCATCGCCGCCGCCAACAAGATCGCGCTCGGCGCCATCGACTCGGCGGTCGCCGGCGGTTCGGACACCGCGAGCGACGCGCCTCTCGGCGTCAACGACGAGCTGCGGAAGATCCTCCTCGACGCGCGCCGGGCCACGTCGGTGAGCGGGCGGCTCAAGGCGCTCTCCCGCGTACGCCCCGGCCACCTCGTCCCGGACATCCCGCGCAACGCCGAGCCCCGCACCGGGCTCTCGATGGGGGAGCACGCGGCGCGCACCGCCCGCGAGTGGGACATCGGCCGCGCCGAGCAAGACGCGCTGGCCGCCACCAGTCACCAGCGGCTGGCCGCCGCGTACGAACGCGGCTTCTTCCAGGACCTGGTGACGCCCTTCCACGGCCTGGACCGGGACCAGAACCTGCGCCCCGGCTCCACCGTGGAGAAACTCGCCACGCTGAAGCCGGTGTTCGGCGCCGGGGAGCCCGGCGCGACCATGACGGCGGGCAACTCGACCCCGCTCACCGACGGCGCGGCGACCGTGCTGCTGGCGAGCGAGGAGTGGGCGCGCGAGCGCGGACTCGAACCGCTGGCGTATCTGACGCTGTACGAGACGGCGGCCGTCGACTACGTCAACGGCCCCGACGGGCTGCTGATGGCGCCCGCGTACGCCGTCCCCCGCATGCTGGAGCGCGCCGGCCTCACCCTGGACGACTTCGACCTCGTCGAGGTCCACGAGGCGTTCGCCTCCCAGGTGCTGGCCACGCTGGCCGCCTGGGAGAAGCAGGGACTCGCCCCGGTCGACCGGACGAAGCTCAACGTCGCGGGCTCCTCGCTCGCGACCGGCCATCCCTTCGCGGCGACCGGTGCCCGCATCGTCGCCACCCTGGCCAAGCTGCTCGCGGAGCGGGAGGCTCCCGGGCGGGGGCTGATCTCCCTCTGCGCTGCGGGCGGCCAGGGCGTGACGGCGGTGCTCGAACGCCCCTGACCGGCGCCGGACCCGCCGGTCAGGACCCGGAGACCTGACGTACCTGATGTACCACGACATCCGGAGACCTGACGTACCACGACATGAGGAGCCGCAAGTGACCGTGTCAGTACAGCAGTTGGAACCGCACAAGCGGCGCGTGGACGGGACGGTACGGGAGGTCTCCGTACCGGCGCTGGTCCGGCCCGTCGAGCAGGGATCGCTCGCCGACATCCCCTTCGACAACGCCCACCAGGCGCCCGACGAGCCGGTCCTCAGCAGAAAGCAGCCGGACGGGCGCTGGACCGACGTCTCGTCCATGGAGTTCGCCGCCGAGGTGCAGGCCGTCGCCAAGGGGCTGATCTCGGCGGGCCTGGCGGCGGGCGACCGTATCGCGATCATGGCGAGGACCACCTACGAGTGGACCCTCCTCGACTTCGCCTCCTGGGCGGCCGGCCTCATCACCGTCCCGGTCTACCCCACGTCCTCCGCCTTCCAGGCCCGCTGGATCCTCCAGGACTCCGGCGCGGTCGCCTGCGCCGTGGAGAACAAGGAGCAGGCCCGGCTGATCAGTGTGGAGCGCCGCCAGCTGCCCGCCCTGGCGCACCTGTGGGAGTTCGACACCGGCGCGATCGGCGTCCTGAAGGACATGGGCCGGGACGTACCCGACGAGGCGGTGGCCGAACGCCGGGCCGGGCGCTCGCCGTCCTCCGTCGCCACCCTGATCTACACCTCGGGCACCACGGGCCGGCCCAAGGGCTGCGTCCTCACCCACGCCAACTTCTTCGCCGAGGTGGACAACGCGGTCGAGCTGCTGCACCCGGTCTTCAGGTCGGTGAGCAGGGACCCGGCGTCGACGCTGCTCTTCCTGCCGCTCTCCCATGTGTTCGGCCGCATGGTGGCGATCGGCTGCATGCGGGCCCGGGTGCGCCTCGGGCACGCGCCCAGCATCAGGACGGAGGACCTCCTGGCGGACCTCGCCGGGTTCCGTCCGACGTTCCTGCTGGCGATCCCGTACGTCCTGGAGAAGGTCTACAACACCGGCCGCGCCACCGCCGAGAAGATGGGCCGGGCCGCCTCCTTCGACCGCGCGGCGGGGATCGCGCAGCGGTACGGGGAGGCGCTGGAGGCCGTCGAGCACGGCACCGGATCCGGGCCGGGGCTCGGGCTGCGGCTGGCCCACGCGGTGTACGACCCGCTGGTCTACCGGCGGATCCGGGCGGCGCTCGGCGGCCGGGTGAAGTACGCGATCTGCGGCGGCTCGCCGCTCGGCCACCGCCTCGCGGCGTTCTACGCGGGCGCCGGAATCGAGATCTTCGAGGGGTACGGCCTCACCGAGACGACGGCCGCAGCGACGGTCACCCCGCCGCTGCGGCCACGGCTCGGCACGGTCGGCTGGCCGCTGCCCGGCACGGCTGTCCGGATCGCGGACGACGGCGAGGTGCTGCTCAGCGGCGGCCAGGTCTTCAGCGGCTACTGGGACGGGCGGGGCGGCGGCGCGGGCGCCGGGCAGCACGCGGGCAGCGCCGGGCTCGGCTCCGGCCAGTGGTTCGCGACCGGCGACGTGGGCGCGCTGGACGAGGACGGCTACCTCACGATCACCGGCCGCAAGAAGGACCTCATCATCACGTCGGGCGGCAAGAACGTGGCGCCCGCGCCCCTGGAGGACTGGCTGCGGGCGCACCCGCTGGTCGGCCAGTGCATGGTGGTCGGCGACAACCGCAGCTATGTCACGGCCCTGATCACGCTGGAGCCGGACGGCCTCGCGCACTGGCGCCGGATGCGGAAGAAGACGGGTGTCCCGATGCGGGAACTCGTCGAGGACGAGGAGTTGCGCGGAGCTCTCCAGCGGGCGGTCGACGAGGCGAACCGGCTGGTGTCACGGGCCGAGTCGATCCGGAAGTTCACGGTCCTCCCGGTGGACTTCACGGAGGAGAGCGGGCATCTGACACCGTCGCTGAAGCTGAAGCGGGCGACGATAGCCAAGGACTTCGAGGAGCAGATCGAGGAGCTGTACCGGCGGTGACCGAGGCGCTGTACCGGCGGTGACGGGCAGTGGGCGGTCCGTGACCGGTGGCTGACCACCAAGACCGGATGCCGGAAAAGGCAGGAGCCCCCTCCCGTACGCGAACGTACGGGAGGGGGCTCCTTGGGTGGTGCTATCCCGACCGCGATCCGATCGGCCCGGGCAACTAGGCCGGGGTGACGTTCTCCGCCTGCGGACCCTTCGGGCCCTGCGTGACGTCGAAGTTCACGAGCTGGTTCTCCTCAAGCGAGCGGAAACCAGACGCGTTGATCGCGGAATAGTGGACGAAGACATCCGGGCCGCCGCCGTCCTGGGCGATGAAGCCGAAGCCCTTTTCAGCGTTGAACCACTTGACGGTTCCGGTAGCCATAAGCCCTCCTTGGGCCAAAGGGTTGCCCTGCTCCAGAACCTGCTAAGAAGTCTGAAAACTACAAAAGCCTGCGGGTCACATGCTCCGCAGGCTCTGTACTGCAAGGGAAACCAAACTGCAACTTGCGGCGAGCCTAGCACGCGCCCGCGCGCACGCGATAGGAGGTGAAGATCACTTCACCCGGACGTTTGGACGCGGTGCGTCAGGCTGACGGACCACCCTGCGTTTCCCGGCGTACAACGCGGGTCTAGCCTCACGATGTGGACAATTCATACGCCGAACAGGCCACCGCATCCGTCACCGGACACGCCTCCGGAAGCGCCCCCGCACACGCCGCCGAAGCCGACCACCGTCGCAGCCGGCCCCGTGTCGGGCACATTCAGTTCCTGAACTGTCTCCCGCTCTACTGGGGGCTGGCGCGCACCGGCACCCTGCTCGATCTGGAGCTGACCAAGGACACCCCCGAGAAGCTCAGCGAACAGCTGGTCCGGGGCGATCTGGACATCGCGCCCGTCACCCTCGTCGAGTTCCTCAAGAACGCCGACGACCTCGTGGCCTTCCCCGACCTGGCGGTCGGCTGCGACGGCCCGGTGATGTCCTGCGTGATCGTCTCCAAGAAGCCGCTGGAGCAGCTCGACGGGGCGCGGGTGGCACTCGGCTCCACCTCGCGCACCTCCGTACGGCTGGCGCAGCTCCTGCTGGCCGAGCGGTACGAGGTCGCGCCCGACTACTACCGCTGCCCGCCCGACCTCGGCGTGATGATGCAGGAGGCCGACGCGGCCGTCCTCATCGGTGACGCGGCGCTGCGTGCCGCACTGCACGACGCCCCCAAGCTCGGCCTTCAGGTCCACGACCTGGGCCAGATGTGGAAGGAGTGGACGGGCCTGCCGTTCGTCTTCGCGGTCTGGGCCGCCCGCAAGGACTACGCCGCCCGCGAGCCCGAGGTGGTGAAGGCGGTCCACGAGGCGTTCCTGTCGTCCCGCGACGTATCGCTGGAGGAGGTCACCAAGGTCGCCGAGCAGGCATCGCACTGGGAGGTCTTCGACGCGGAGCTGCTGGAGCGCTACTTCACGACGCTGGACTTCCGCTTCGGCGCCGACCAGCTGGAAGGCGTCAAGGAGTTCGCACGACGGGTCGGCTCCACGACGGGCTTCCCTTCGGACGTGCACGTCGAACTGCTCGGCTCCTGAGGGCTGCTGGGTTCCTGAGGGATGCCGGCTGACGGGGCCACGGAGCCGGAACCGGCCGGCCCCCTCCGGCTCCCGCGAACCGGCCCCTCGTGCCGGCCCCTTGGGCGTACGCCGTCACACAGCACTCTCTATGGTGTCGGAGGCACCGTGCCTGACGAGCAGACACCCTAAGGACCGCTGATATGGACCCGTTGCAGCCGGACGACCCCCGAACGCTGGGAAATTACCGGCTGTTGGGCCGGCTCGGCGCGGGCGGAATGGGCCGGGTGTACCTGGCGCGCTCACCCGGCGGGCGGACCGTCGCGGTGAAGGTGGTACGCCAGGACCTCGCCGCGGACCCGGCGTTCAGCGAACGGTTCCGCCACGAGGTGGACATGGCCCGGCGGGTCTCGGGCCGCTACACCGCACCGGTGGTCGACGCGGCCCCCGACGACCCGCTGCCCTGGCTGGCGACGGCGTACGTACTCGGCCCGGACCTCACGGACGTCGTCGGCGCCCACGGGGCCCTGCCCGAGCACACCGTACGGGCACTCGGCGCCGGCCTCGCCGGGGCGCTCCAGGAGGTCCACGCGGCCGGGCTGATACACCGCGACCTCAAGCCGTCCAACGTGCTGCTCGCCGCGGACGGTCCACGCGTCATCGACTTCGGCATCGCGCGCGCGGTGGACGGAAACCGTATGACGCAGACGGGAGTTGTGGTCGGCTCACCCGGTTTCATGCCGCCGGAGCAGGCGCTCGGGCAGGACGTGGGGACGGCCGGAGACGTGTTCTCGCTGGGCGTGGTCCTCGCCTTCGCGGCGACCGGGCGCAATGTGTTCGGTGACGCGATCGCTCCGGCCGCGATGCTCTACCAGGTGGTGCACGCCGAGCCGGATCTGACGGGCGTCCCCCAGATGCTGACCGGCCTGATCCGCGCCTGCCTGTCCAAGGAGCCGGCGCAGCGCCCGAGCCCGGCGGAGATCCTCCAGTCGCTCGATCCGGGGAACACCGGCGAGGTCTTCGCGGACTGGCTCCCCTCGGCGGTCTCGTCGACGATCGCCACCCACGCCTCGCGCATCCTGGACCTCGAAACCCCGGCGGGGGGCAGCACCCCGCTCCCGGAGTTCCCGGCGGCGGCCCCGGTCTCCTCGGTGCCCGGCGCCTACGGCCCGGCGCCGACCGCTCTGAACACCCCGGGCGCCGCGTCCCCGGGCACCCCCACCGGCGCGGCGGTCAAGCCTTCGCGCCGGCGCTTCCTGGGCATGGCGGCGGGCGGCGTCGCGGGGGTCGCGGTCGTGGGAGGCGGCGCCGCGTGGCTGCTGGCCGGCGGGGACGGCGCGTCCTCCGACGCGAAGACCAAGAAGGACCAGCCGAAGCCGGAGGTCTTCAAGACCCCGCCGAACGGCATGGCTCCCCGGCCGCTCTGGCACGTCAAGGCGGCCCATCTCACGCGCAACTACGGTGAACCGCCCACCGCGTTCGGCGATGTCTTCGTGGTCGTCGGCACCACCACCGCCGGCTACGACGTCAAGACGGGCAAGCAGCGCTGGGCGAGGAAGGGCCTGGCCGCAGCCAGCGACAAGGCGACGGTCTCGGGCCACACGCTGTATCTCCCGGGCCAGCAGTACGACGGCACGATCGTCGGCTACGACATCCGTACGGGCAAGGAGAGCTGGCGCACCAGGCTGGACGGGAGGATGCGCGCGAGCGTCCACGTGGCAGCCGTCGACGCCACCCGGATCTACGCCATCGCCGACCTGGTCGGCGGCGACGCGGCCACGCAGCTCAACAACATCGTCGCCATCGACATCCGTACGCGCAAGGTGCTCTGGAGCGAGCAGCGGGACGCGGGCACGCAGCAGTACGTCGAGCTGAACGTGGGCGGCGGATGCCTGGCGTACACGCACGGTTCGGGGAACGACGCCAAGTACAACCTGACCGTCCGGGACGCCAAGGGCGGCCATCAGCTGTGGAACCGGAAGATCGCCGACGACGAGGTCAAGCCCACCGTCTTCGGGGGCATGATCTACGTGGGCGGCCCCGGCGATCTGCGCGCGGTGGACCTCAGGACCGGCAACGACCGGTGGACACTCCCCGCCAGTGGCCGCCGGGGCTTCCGCAGGCCGTCGGTGCTCGGCGGGGTCCTGTACGTCATGGACTACGACGGCGGCGTCTGGGCGGTCGACCCCAGGACCGGCAGGAAGCGCTGGATGGAGGATCTCGGCAGCCGCCCCTTCGGCGACCAGATGGTGCGCGCCGGCGACTCGCTGTACATCGCCTCGGTCTTCGACAAGGGCGGCATCTACGCGCTGAACGCCCGGTCCGGCACGTACCGCTGGGACTACAACGACGGTGTGTCGGACAACGGCGAGTGGGAGATCACCCGGGCCGGCAACAGGCTGCTGGTGGCGCACTCGGACGAGCTGTACGCCCTCCCGGCGGTGTGAGGCCTCGGTGTGACGGGCCCCGGGATGTGATGGGCCCCGGGATGTGACGGCCCGGGGTGTGAAGGGGCCCGCTGTGACGCGCGAGGGCGTCCTGCGGCGAAGCCGTCGGGAGCGAACTGCCGGGAGCGGGGCGGGAGACACAGCACTCCCGCCCCGTCCCCGTCCCGCTCGCGTCCGGTCACATGGGGGTGACCACCGTCCACACCTCGCCGTCCCCGAGGTGCATGAGCCCCTTCCCGGGGGCGATCGGCCCGCCGACCATGCTGCGCGTCGTACGGATGCCGATCAGCTCGCCGCTTGAGGAGTCCTGGGCCGACAGCAGCACGCCCCTGCGCCCCTTCTTCGCGTCGACCTGCCAGCCGCTGAAGCCGCTGCAGACCTCCTCCTCGTCCCCCGCGATGACCAGTGCCAGGCCCTGCTCGGCGCCTCGCTGGATGATCCGCTTGAAGACGGAGGAGGCGTCGCAGTCCTCCAGGGACTCACCGTCGTCCACCAGGACCGCCACCGGAGCTTCGAGGGTGGCCGTCGAGATGGCCTCGGTGAGATCGTCGCTGTCGATGTCGTCGTCCGTGAAGACCTTCAGGACGCCTTCCTGGCCCTCCAGCTGACGTATCGGCGACTGGCGCGGTGCCGCGATCACCAGGCGGACGCCCTTGCCCAGGAACGAGCGGGCCAGGTTCAGCAGGACCGTACTGCGGCCCGACTTGGCGGGACCCGCGACGACGAAGGTCGGTACCCCCTGGGCCAGATCGGGGCCGAAGGCGATCAGATCGTCGCCGCCCACGCCCACCAGACCCCAGAGCGGGGACTGCGATACGGCCGGGTCGCGCATCTCCCACGCGTCCGCGAAGGAGATACGGCTCGGCAGGGTGTCGACCCGGAACGGACGCAGACCGCGGGGTACCGCCGCGTCCCGGGCGGTCGCCAGCTCGCCGATGGCGCTCAGCGCGGCCGCCTGCCCCTGACCCGTGGAGTCCTCGGCGAGCAGCGCGAACTGTGTCTCCGTGGCCGACTCGTTCTTGAAGGCGCGGCCGGGGGGAATCTCGTCCGGCACCTTCCTGGCGTTGATACCGAGCATCGAGAAGTCCGACCGGTCGGCCAGCCGCAGGCCGTACTTGTCCTCGGTCAGGGAGGCGATCCGCCCGATGAGCAGCTGGCGGTCACCCGCGATCACCATGTGCACGCCGAGGCTCGACCCTTCCCGCATGATCAGTGCCACCTGGTCGGTCAGCTCACCGTGATCGACCTCGCCGAGGGTGGGCAGCCAGCCCTCCCAGCGGTCGAGGAGGACCACGATGTGCGGCAGCCTCTCCTCCACGGGCACGACCGAGCGCTGCTCGCCGATGTCGGCGAAGCCCTTCTCCGCGAGCAGCTCCTGGCGCCGGGTGATCTCGCCCTTCAGCCGGTTGACCAGCCGCACGGCGCGCTCCGTCTGCGCGCGGCCGACGACCGCGCCGCAGTGGGGCAGCCGGGTGAGCGCGTTGAGGGCGCCGTTGCCGCAGTCGATCCCGTACAGATGGACATCGGCGACCGAGTGGGTGCGGGCGAGCGAGCCCGCGATGGTGCGCAGCACCTGCGAGCGGCCGCTGCGGGGCGCGCCGCCCAGCAGCAGGTGGCCGAAGGTGGTGAAGTCGATGGAGACCGGGCGCCGCGCCTGGTCGCTGGGGATGTCCTCGACACCGTACGGAGCGGGCGGCAGTGCCCCCGTGCTCCGGGCCGCCGGGACCTCGTCGAGCAGCAGCGTCTCGGAGAGCGCGGGCAGCCACGGGCTGTGCTGGGGCGGGATGCCGAGACGTTCGTTGGCCTCCCGTACCGCGTCCACCAGGACTTTGAGGTCGGTTATCTCCTCTTCCTCGCGCGCCTCGGACTTGGGCTTCTTGAGCGCGGCGCGTCCCAGCTCCTGCCAGTCGAGCAGCCCCGCCCACGGGGCTATCGCCGCAGGGTCGGCGGCCCCGGGCCGCCGGCCTCCCACCCGCCCCGACTGGAACGGCACGAGGGACGACGCACCGAGACGTACGTAGGCGCGCCCCGGCGTGTTCTTGGAGATGTTCCCGGCCTCGGGGGAGTCGATCACGTCGGTGGACTCGCCGGCATCCGTGACGCGCAGCGCGATACGGAGGTTGGTGTTGGCCCGGATCTCGGGTGAGACCACACCGCTCGGCCGCTGCGTGGCCAGCAGGAGGTGAATACCGAGCGAACGGCCACGCTGGGCGATGTTCACCAGGCCGGTCACGAAGTCCGGCAGGTCACGCACCATGGAGGCGAACTCGTCGATGACGATGAGCAGCCGGGGGACCGGTGCGTGCGAGGGGTCGCGGCGCACCAGGTCCTGGTAGTCCTCGATGTCCTTGGCGTCGGACGCCGCGAGGATGTGCTCGCGGCGCTTGAGTTCGGCGCCCAGCGATTCCAGGGCCCGTTCGACCAGGTGCGCGTCGAGGTCGGTGACCATGCCGACCGTGTGCGGCAGCTTCACACAGTCCTTGAACGCCGAACCGCCCTTGTAGTCGACGAGTACGAACGTCATGGACTCGGGCGTGTTGGCGACCGCGAGCGCGGCGACGATCGTCTGGAGCAGCTCCGACTTACCGGAACCAGTGGTGCCGGCGATCAGCCCGTGCGGACCGTCACGGCGGATGTCGATGCCGAAGGGCCCGTCGTACGACTCACCGACGACGGCCATGGTCGACTGGCCGCCCATACGCCAGCGTCCCGCGACGGCTTCGCCCGTCGGCGGCTCCAGCTGCAGCACGTCCAGCAGCCGGCTCGCGCCGGGCAGCGCCGAGTCCTCGGCCTCACCGCTGATGTCCCGCAGGGGCGACAGGGAGCGGGCAAGGCGTGCGCTCCAGGCGGGAGACACGAAGTCCGGCCGTACGTCGGCGACCCGCGCGGAGTCCGTCTGCTCGACGCGCAGCCGCAGCTGCGGAGCACCCTGCGCGGTCTCGGCGCCCGTGGCCTCGGTGGCGTGCCAGGCCTGGAACGAGGGGAACCCGCCCGGCGTCCGGGGAGCGGCTGCGCCCACCGGTGCCTTCACCGTGCGGTGCTCCTCGGGGCGCGGCTCGGCGACCACGATGGCCTGGCACTCGCCCGGCAGGAACCGGTCCTCGGAATCGAGGCACAGGGCGTACATCGCCACTGCGGGGCCTTCGCGGAGCAGCCGGACCACACCCGGCATCGACCGCAGCCGCCGGGACCCGTCCCAGATGACGACGATGTCGGGTTCCGAGAAGGACGTCGCCCCCTTGTTCCCCGACTCCTTGGCCGCTTTGCGCCGTGCGTCGAGGAGTTGGGTGAGCTCGCCGATGCGGGCGCCGACGGTCTCGGCATCCGTACCGATGAGCACGTTGGTGTCGTGTGCCCCGGAGGGCCGCGCGTGCGGCAGCCAGCGCACCCAGTCCCAGCTCTCCTGCGCCGTGCCCTCGGTCAGTACGTAGACCTGCACGTCCACCGGGCTGTGCAGGACAGCGGTCTGGGCCACGGCCCACCGGGCGAGCGCGCGCGCCGAATCCCCGGGACCCGCGAACCCGATCACGCCGAGCTCGGCCAGCGGCAGGGTCACGGGGGCGTCCTCGATCTCCCAGGTGACCTGGCGGCGGTGGTCGTCCTGCTCGGGGTCGTCGAGGACGACCTCGGACGGCAGCCGCCCGGTGCCCACGCGCAGCAGCAGGTGGTCGCGGTCGGTGCGCCGCCGCTCCCAGAGCCGGGTGCGGGGGCCGGTGCTGAGGGAGAGCACCAGGGCCGGATCGGGGTTGAAGCGGCGCCGGTCGAGCCGCTCGGCCACCAGCGCGTCCTGCGCCTCGCCGTCGATCCTTGCCTTGTGCTCCTTGTACTCCTTGACCTGCTTCGCGTGGGACTTCCGTCCCTGCTTCTTGTCCATCAAGTAGTTGCCGACGAGCATGATCGGGCTCATCACGGCCATGACCAGGTAGTACCAGCGGCCGAAAAGGAACGCCATGACGACGGCGGAGACCAGCGGGAAGATGGCCATCAGCCAGGGAAGCGGGCGCGTTTCGCGGTCGCGGGGCGGCGTCGGGAGCCGGAAGCGGGTCTCCCGCTCGGGGGGCCGCAGCCGCGGCGGCCGGTTGTAGTCGAGGCCGGCGCCGTCCTCGGACCACTTGAGCGCCGCGTCGGGAGGCGAGTACCGCCTGATCTCCAGCAGCGAGTTCCCGACGGCCAGCTGGCTGTCGAGCGGCCAGTTGTCGCCCTCCAGTTCCGCACCGTCGAGGCGTATGCCGTCCTTGTCGGTGTGGACCGTGACTTGGCAGGTGCCATCGGTTGCAATCGACAAGGTGACGGCGCGGGCGGGAAGCTCGGGGTCGTCGATGCGGACGTACGCGGCCGGGCCGTTGCCGATCTCGTAGCGCCCGACTCCGAGCCGGTGCACGGCTCCGGCCGCGGGGCCGCCGGCAACGCGCAGCTCAACGAGGCCGGTGGGTTCGCCGGGCAGGCATCCCGCAGGGTCGTGAAGGCTGACGACCGCCCCTTCCCGCAGGGGCGAGGTGACGACGGTGGCCGTGGGATCCAGGGCGTACCCGTCCACGTAGACCAGAGGCGAACCGTCGGCGGTCCCGCGCGGGCCGCCCAGGGGGATGATCTGCGCACCACCGCCGTGACCGACATGGTGGGCCAATTCGCGCGAAATGTCCCCGACCGAGGACTCGGGATCGATATCGAGGACCACATCGGCGCTGGCTCCGCCGAGCGGATCGACGACGGTCAGAGTCAGGCGCACGTTTGTCCTCCCCATGGACCTGATGCTGCTCCGGAACGCAGGCAACAGTGCCAGTGACGATAGCTGCTGGAACCTTCCCGCCGGCAACGGGCTGTGCAGCGGTTCACGGATTAAGTGGGCCCAACGAGGGTGTGCTCCCCAGGGGCTCACCCGTAAGCTTCCCCCTTGAGCGGACAATCCGATGATCCGTGTCAGGAGCCACGGGGGTTGGCCCTGCGGCGAGTTAGAAAGTGAGTGTGCCTCATGGCCAAAGATGCTGATATCACTTATGACGAGATGCACAAGGCCGCCGGCCACTTGACCAAGTCGAAGACCAAGCTCGACGAGACGCTGGACCACCTTGAGAAGTACATCGAAGGTCTGGTGAAGGACGGCTACACCACCCGCAAGGGCTCGCAGGCGTTCGAGGACTCCTTCAAGGAGTTCACGAAGGGTGCGAAGGACACGATCGACGGCCTCACGGGCATGTCCAAGTTCCTCACGAACGCCGCGAAGGCGTACGGGGACCTGGACGAGGAGCTGGCCAAGGGCACCAGGGGCTAGCAGCGGTCGTCTCGTTGGCGGTCAGTGTCCCCGGCGCGAAGGGCTTGCCCACCGCACCGGGGACTTCTGCCGTCCGGGGACCTGAGCGCTCACGGCCGTCCGGCAGCCTGCGAGAACTCCCCGCGGCCCACCCGCGCCGCCATCCCGTCCTCGTCCGACCGCACCAGCGATCCGTAACCCGTGGCCGCCCAGACGCTCCGCTCCGCGGGGATCTCGAAGTACGGCACGCTCCGGCCGCCCTTCGATTCCGGGGCGGTGAGCACCTCCGGCGCCCGCCGGGTGCGTACGGCCTGGGCGCAGGCGTCGCAGGCGGCCACGTCCAGCCGGTCGCGGCGGCCCAGCGGACGCCAGTCGATACGGCGCGCGGCCCGGCCGTGCAGCGGGTTGAAGAAGCAGAGCGGGAGCGGCGCCGGAGTGCCGTCCGCCAGGGCGTCGCGGCCATCGGTGACCAGGGCGAGGACTCCGGCCAGGTCCGGCAGACCGTGGGCCGCGTCCAGGACCTTGCCGGCCGCTCCGTACGCGTCCAGGGCGCGCGGCAGGCCGGGAAGGGAGTCCGGAGCGGCCTGCACCGCCTCGCCGAGTGCGATGACCTCGGCATCCGCGTGGCGGCGCAGCGCCCTTTCGTCGGCGGTGGCGGCGGCAGCGAACACTGCCTGCGGGAAGGCGAAGGGCGAGACCTGCCCGCGGCGGCGACGGCGTACGAACACCAGCAGGCATCCCGCGATGCCGAGTGCCGCCACCCCGGCAGAGGTGATCACCAGCCAGGGTGAGCCCCCTCCCTTCGCGCCGCTCTCCGGCTTGCTGACGTGCGGGGGTCCGCCGAGGTCGGAGGTGGCGTCGCGGTACACCTTGGTGCCGTTGCCCTGCTGGACCAGCTCGATCGCCTTGGACACCTGATCGGCCAGACCCGCGTCCTGCATCTCGTCGAGGAAGCCGACCGCCGAGACCGCGTCCTGCGTCTGATGCCTGTCGTCCGGCCACTCGCGGCCGCTCAGGAAACCGGCCAGGTCGGATGTGGTGATCAGGATGAGGTCGCGCCGGGTGAGATGGTCCCGCACGACCGTCTGGAGCGCGTCGGCGTCCCCGTTGTAGCTGTCGCCCTTGACCAGCGGCACCAGGACCACTTTGATCGGCAGCCCGGTCTTCGCGATCTGCGCGACGAGCTGCTTCCGCCGTGCGGCCGGTACGGAGTCGGCGTACCCGGGGTCGACGTACACCGGTGACGTGCCCAGGGCCTTGGCGATCCGGTCGCCCGCGCTGGGCTGTGCCGCGGCCGGTGACGCCGGAATCAGCAGCAGGGCCAGCGCGGCCAGCAGGGTGCCCAGCCGTGCGGCGAGTGGAGCGCCCAGCAGTGCGGCGGGGCTGCGGCTGAGACTCCCGGGGTTACTGGACACCGGCGTACTCCCTTACAGCGTGGATGAGTTGACTGATCCCGTGCCGCGCGACCGGCAGCGGCCCCGCCACCTCCTCCGGGTAGCTCACCCGCCGGCCGTGGAGCGCGCCGGGGAGCGTGAGCTGAAGCGCTCCGGTCGCGGTCTGTTCTCTCGTCTTCCCCATCGACTTCCCCATCGCGTTCCCTGTCGCGTTCCCTGTCGCGACCAGGCGGCATGGCTCGCACAGCGGGATCCGGCGGCGCCCGATCCGCCCGCGTTCGCCGCTCCGTACCTCGTACGTACGGATGGCTGGACCGTGCATCGGGTTGAAGGCGCAGCAGGCGTCGACGACTGCACCGGACGCCAACGTGGCCCGCCCCGACCGGGCGAGGACGATGGCGGCCGCCAGCTCCGGCGCCGGCGTTTCGTCGTCGAACCGGCCGTCGGGGCCGTCGTGGTCCATGAGGAGGGTTGCAGCGTCGAGGCAGTCCCACACCCGGATGCGAGCGGCGTCGGGGAGGTTCTCCGGCGGCTCGCTGAACTCTTCCCCGAGCGAGACGATCTCAGCCCGTGCGGTCCTGCGCAGATACGAATCGGACGGGTCGCAGGGGGCGTCGAAGGAACCGGACGCTGCGGCGCCCGCGCCGGTGGCGTGGTGTTTCGTCCGCCGTGAGGTGCGCAGCGAGATCAGGGCACCGCCGGTACGGATCAGTGCGACGACGATCCCGAAGGCCACCAGGGCCGCCAGAACGCCGATGACGGCCCCCGGCCAGAAGTCGCTGTGGAAGAAGAGCGGGTGGAGGGTGTTGTCCTCGACCGGGTCCGACGCCTGTCCGCTGCTCCGGCCTGACCCGGCTGACCCGGCTGCCTCGCCCGACTCACTCGGCTGCGATGTGCGGGGTGTCCTGCCGAGGTATGTCATCAGCTGGTCGAGCCGGGCGCCCAGCCGGAAGTCGGCCGGTTCGGATTCCTCGTGGTCGTAACGGATGGCGTCGGGCAGCCCGAAGTCCAGACGGCTGTCGTCGAGCGGGAGCCCGTAGTTCACGACGCTGATATCGCCGTCGAGGGGATCCGCGACGACATAGACGCCGTCCTTGCCCACTTTCTCGTGGACCGCGGCACTGAAGACACCCGCCTGGTCGCCGGACTCGTCGTCGGACAGCTGCGGTACGAGCGCGAGATAGACGGCCCCGGTACTCGCCGTGAACTTGGCCATGCGGTGGCGCAGTTCGGTCTGCCGGGCCGCGTCCAGTGGCTGTGGGCTCTCCGGGTCGCTGTACAGGGGGTCCTGCTTCAGCCCGTCCGCCACCCGGTCGATGCGCGATGTCATGTCGGCGGCGGTGGGCGGCGGAGCCGCGCTCGATGCCGTCTGGTCGAAGGTGTGCAGCGTGACGACGACGACAGCACCGGCAGCCAGCAGCGCACAGGCCACCTCGACCAGGCGTGGGGCCCACCGGGGGCGGCCGGGGGCGGAACCGGCGCTGAACCGGGCCTGGTGCGGCAACGCGCCGGCGACTGTGGCCGGCTTCCCTGTGGCTGGCTTCCCTGCGGCCGGCAAACCTGTGGTCGGTTTCCCTGCGGCCGGCTTCCCGCGGCGGCGCAGTTGACGCCGTACGTACGGCGAGAGCAGCAGAATCAGCAGCGGCGCGCCGGTCAGCAGAATGCCGGTGAGGAACGACTGGTTGTCCCGGTCGGTCGGGTCGATGTACAGCGGGGCCGGCTCGCGGTCACTGCCGTCCTCACCGCTGTACATCTTCCGTGCCTTCTCGGCGCGCTGTGCGGCCTTGGCGTTCCCCTCGGCGATCACTTCGGTGAACCGCTGGAAGTGGCGCAAGGGCCCTGCGTCGTAGGGGAGTTCGTAGAGCGACACGGTGGACGCTGCGTCGGCCGGGACCCGTACCCCGTAGGCGGTGGCGGCGGCGACTCCCATGTCGTCGACGAGTACGTACAGGCCGTTCCGCCCGAGCCGGTCGTGCACCGCGTCCAGCAGGGACCCCTCCGTGCTGTGCTGGCCGGGCAGCACGAGGACGAAGGTCGGGACTCCGGTCGCTCTGGCGGCCTTGACGAATTCCGGGGCTGTGGAGCGGGGTACGACCCGGGGGAGCTGATCGGTGACGTAGACCGGGTCCTTGCGGAGGAGACCGGCGAGGCGCGCGGCCTGGGACGCGGGCACACTGCCCTGGGCTGCGGCAGGTCCCGCGGGACCGAGGAGAGCGAGAACCAGGGCCAGCAGCGCGAACGCGGTACGCAGGGGAGCGGCGCGGGGGATGCCGCCACGCGCGGTGTACGGCGGGGTGCCCGCCGGGGCGCCTGCGTTCCGTTCCCTCATGCGGCGAACTGTAGCGAGCTGTGTGCTGCGGCCGTAAGGGGAACCGCTGGGGAACCCGCTGGGGGGACTCGCTGGGCGGGGAGAGAGCGCGACGGGTGGGGAGAGAGCGACGGGTGGGGAGACCGGCCGCAGGGAGGCCGGTCTACAGATCGCCCGGCTTGGGCTTCGCCGGACCGCCCGACGGACTCATGAGGATCGAGTGCGTCTCGAAGAGCCCTGCCCGGCCTTCGCCGGTACGCGGCACTCGACCTGGACGATCCCGCTCTTCAGCAGCGTGAAGGTGGGTGGTTCGGCGTTCTTCGGGAGCCCCTGCCGGAAGTCCCGTACGCGGTACCGCTGGCTCTCAGTGAGATCGGCCTCGGTGAGGGGGTGGATCGAGCCGTTGACGAGCTTGGCCAGGCGCGCGGCGCTGTCCGGCGAACCGTGAACAGGCGGATCCAGGACCCGTCCCGGAAGGTGATGCGAACGTCTCCACCGATCTCGCTGTACTTCATCTGCCGGGCCTCCGCGATGTCCTCCCTGGGCACATCCCAGAGCTCGTCGGCCTTGCTCAGCGTTCCCTGCTGGGTCCCGAGGAAGACGAGGCGGCGGTCGGTGAGCACGGCATCCGTGGCGTAACTGTCCGGGCGGCGCGAAGGGTCGAGTTGCCAGGGGACGGTGCGTGCGAGGGTCCCCGGTGCGGCCCACATGACGGGGAAGTCCTCGACCTCGTTCTCGGGCTCTTCCGGATTGCCGCGGACAGGCACGTCTCCGAAGGGCGAACCGAGCGCCCCGCCGAAGCCGGCGACGAGTTGGCGATGAGCGGGATACCGACGACGAAGGCGCGACCGGTGCGGCGTGCGGCGCGGTCCGCTGTCGACCGTGGGGCGAAGTCGGGACCGGCCGGCCACTGGGGCAATTCGCCCTGGACATCGGTGCGCTCGGTGTTGCGGAACTAGCGGCAGCCGGAGACAGCCGGCGCCATGCCAGTCGCGAATCCGGACGGTGTACGGATCCGCAGGTCTTCGTTCGGCGCGGGGTACCAATCCATGGGCGGCATCAACTCTTCAGAGGCTTATCCGAAGGTGGTCATGGGAGCCGTTTCGATCAGAGGTCGCCGGGTTGGTATGTCACGTCTTCGCCGTTCGGCCCCATGAACTGGAAGTATGTGCTGATCCCGAATGAGGGATCGATCTGATCCGTGCGCAGGAGTTCGATGAGGTAGTTTCCGCTGGGGCGTCGGACGACCCAGGGGTCTCCGTGGGATTCCTTGTCCTTGATGAAGGAGGCGAGGGTTTCCTTTTGTCCTGGGGTGAGTTCATGGAGCGGGATCAGCTTCAGTGGGTTGGTGGCTGCTCGACTGAAGTCGTGTGCGCAGTTGGCGTTCCATCCGGCGAGACGGCACCATGAGCCGTCGGTGAATACGACTTTGACGTCGGTTTCGTATTCGCAGAATTTCATGCGCTCGACGGTGGCGATGTGGGCGCGGTCGGTTTCCCAGAGGACTTCGTCGTGCGGATCTTGTTCGTCGTCGAGGAGGCCGATGATGAGCAGGCGGTGGTCGGTGACGACGGCGTGGGTGCGGTCGGTGCGGGGGCGGCGGCTCGGGTCGAGTTGCCAGGGCAGGGTGCGGGCGAGGGTGCCGGGTTCTCCCCAGATGACGGGGAAGTCCTCGACTTCGTTCTCCGGCTCTTGCGGGGATCCCTTTTTCGATGCGGTTCCGGTGCTTCCGGATCCGGCCAGGGACTCGATGACACCGAGGGTCAGGACGAGGAGCAGGCCTCCGCCGAACTTTCCGGCCTTGCGGCTGCGGCTGGCGGCTTTGGTGCGTCGGGTGAAGGTGGGGCCTTCGGGCCAGCCGGGGAGTTCGTGCTGGATGTCATTGCGTTCGGTGTCCCGGAACCAGCGCATTCCGGACACCTCGGTGGCCAGGCCGGTCGCGAAACTGAGGGCGTCACGGGTGATGAGTGTCTCGCCCGGTTCTGGTTGCCATGTCGTCATGTGCGGAGCCCTTAATGCGACGGTGTTACTCAAGAATGACCAATGACTGCTTCCGGTTTGGAGATCAGACGTCGCCAGGGTTGAAGCCTCCGCGCCTGCCTGCTTTGCTCACGAGTGAATAGGCCTTGAAGATTCCGACATCTGGCTTGACCGGTTCCGTGGTGGTGACCTCGATCAGGAATTTCCCACTGGGGCGGCGCGTGACCACGGGACTTAGCGCGGAGTCCCGGTCAGTGACGGAATCAACGTATGACTGAACGTAGCCACGTTGACGTGGTGTCAGGATGTCGATCGGTACCAGTTCGGTTGGATGCGCCAGGTGCCGCAGGACGGTCCATTGCATGCGGCGGCTCGGGGGCGCGAGTCTGCACGATGATCCATCGACGAAGCAGATTTTCGCCTCTTCGCCTACCCTGCTGTACCGCATGCGCTCCACACTCTTGATGGCTGAGCGCTCGATGTCCCAGAGGACTTCATCCTGTGAGGGATCGTCGTCCTGAAAGCCGACGATGACCACTCGCTGATCCGTGACGACGGCATGTGCGCGGTATCCCTCGGAGCACCGTGCGGGGTCGAGCTGCCAGGGAAGCCCTTGGGCGATGCTGCCGGAGTTGCCCTGAATGACCGGGAAGTCTTCGATCTCGTTCGCAGGGTCCTGCGAACGCCCGGGGCCATCGCCCGCTCCGGGAAAGAAGCTTCCTGTTCCACCGAGCCCTTCAAGCGCACCTGCGATCACGACATACAGCGCGCGCAGCCCGAACAGCCCGACCTTGCGAACGGGGCGCTGCTGCGCCGGTGGGCGGGCCGCGAACGAAGGGCCGGCAGGCCACCCGGCCAGCTGCTGCTGAATGTCGTTTCCCTGCATGTCCCGGAACCACCGCATACCGGATACGGCCTCGGCCGCGCCCGTAGCGAAGGCGATCGAGTCACGTGCGAGGACGGTCTCTCGCGCGTCGGGTTTCCAGGGGGCCATCGTGAGTTGCTCTCAGTGTGGGGAGGTGGCGTATGGCGCTGTCGAGATCAGCAGTCACCGGGCTGTGCTTCGACGGTTTCTCCATGGGGGCCCATGAACTGAAAGGCGGCAGTGAGGGCGCGGCGCGGGCGGGGTTCGTTCCCTGCGTGGCCTTCGATGAGGAAGTTGCCGCTCGGTCGCCGGCTGATCACGGGGGGCAGGTCGAACTCATGCTTGGTCATGAAGGCGTCAACGGTCTGGCGCTGTGCGGAGTTGAGAGCATGGTGAGAGATCAGCTCGTGTGGGGTCACTAGATACCTGTCGATACCGGAAGAAGCTACTTGGATCCGGCACCATGAGCGGTCCGTGAAGCGGATTACGACATCGGGACGATCATTGCTGAACGGCATGTTCTTGGCATCTGCGATGTCGGCGCGATCGCATGCCCACAGGTATTCGGTTCGATGCTGATCGCCCTTGGGGGAGCCAAGGACAACGAGGCGCTGGTCGGTGACAACCGCGAATGTCCGGTAGGCGACTGGGCGGCGTGTCCGGTCGAGTTGCCACGGCAGCGTGCGGGCGAGGGTCCCGGTGTCGGCCCACATGACAGGGAAGTCTTCGACTTCGTTCTCCGGGTCCTCCGGTGCTGCGTCGAGGGACGTTGGCCCCTTCGCGATGCTGCCCGAACCGGCCAGGGTTTCCAGGCCGCCCACAACGAGTGCGTACAGGGCGTGCAGGCCGAACCGTCCGGCAGAGCGGCTTCTGCGCTGACGCTCTGTCCTGGGTGTGTAGGTCCGGCCCTCAGGCCACCCTGGCAGTTGGTCCTGAATATCGTTGCGTTCGAAGTCTCGGAACCAGCGCATACCCGAGACTTTCGGAGCTGCCCCAGTGGCAAATCCGACGACGTCCTGGGAGAGGACAATTTCGCCAGGCTCCGGTATCCATGCGGTCATGAGGTACTGCTTCCTCCGCTATGCCTTCGGCGAGATCCGGGCACAAGGTGTGCGGCTCCTGGAGGAGACCGCAACTAGGGCCTGGGGTCGGACGACTCTGCTGCGGCTTCCCATTGCGCGGGGCCGTCCGGTGGAGCAAAGGAGACCGTCTGCAGGATGGCCATGGTCATATCGCAGAATTCACCCCAGTATTCGATGGACGCGGTGTCCAGGGTGAAGACTGCGGTGTAAGGGCCGGTCCGAAAAGGGACGTGGACCTGTATTTGGCCGGTCATGAGCGTGGTCTCTTCACCCGAAGCCGTGACTTCGGGGCTCAGGACTATCTCGCGCAGAGTGACGCACGTGACCGCGGGCCCGCAGGGCAGGTCGAGCCAGCGGGCGTCGTTGAACGGGTCCTTGTTGAGGATCGCCAGGATGCCCTGGGCGGCTATGTCCGGGTCGGCCTGGTCAGTTTCCACAGCGGCCACAGTGAACGCGCACTGGGCGACACCGTCCTCTTCCGTGGAGAAGAGCCCCATGGCTGAGTAGGAGAGGCCGTTCTCCGCCATATATTCCGCGATTGCAGCATAGTAAGGGGCTGCGGGTTCCCAGATCTTCTCGTCGCCGCGTGAGTAGAGCTCTCGCACGAAGGTGTCGGCGAGGGCGGTGCGCTCTTGGGAGGTCGCGGCCAGCGGCAGGGTGAAGAAGCCTTCGGGGACGGTGAACGAGACCGGCGGGATGTCGCCATTGGACGGGATGGGCGGCAGCGTCGTGGTGGAGGTGGTCATGGGAGCCGTTTCGATCAGAGGTCGCCGGGTTGGTATGTCACGTCTTCGCCGTTGGACCCCATGAACTTGAAGTGCCTGTTGATCCCGAATTCGGGATAGATCTGATCCGTGTGCATGAGTTCGATGAGGTAGTTTCCGCTGGGGCGTCGGGTGACCCAGGGGTCTCCGTGGGATTCCTTGCTCTTGACGAAGGAGGCGAGGGTTTCCTTTTGTCCTGGGGTGAGTTCATGGAGCGGGATCAGCTTCAGTGGGTTGGTGGCTGCTCGGCTGAAGTCGTGTGCGCAGTTGGCGTTCCATCCGGCGAGACGGCACCATGAGCCGTCGGTGAATACGACTTTGACGTCGGTTTCGTATTCGCAGAATTTCATGCGCTCGACGGTGGCGATGTGGGCGCGGTCGGTTTCCCAGAGGACTTCGTCGTGCGGATCTTGTTCGTCGTCGAGGAGGCCGATGATGAGCAGGCGGTGGTCGGTGACGACGGCGTGGGTGCGGTCGGTGCGGGGGCGGCGGCTCGGGTCGAGTTGCCAGGGCAGGGTGCGGGCGAGGGTGCCGGGTTCTCCCCAGATGACGGGGAAGTCCTCGACTTCGTTCTCCGGCTCTTGCGGGGATCCCTTTTTCGATGCGGTTCCGGTGCTTCCGGATCCGGCCAGGGACTCGATGACACCGAGGGTCAGGACGAGGAGCAGGCCTCCGCCGAACTTTCCGGCCTTGCGGCTGCGGCTGGCGGCTTTGGTGCGTCGGGTGAAGGTGGGGCCTTCGGGCCAGCCGGGGAGTTCGTGCTGGATGTCATTGCGTTCGGTGTCCCGGAACCAGCGCATTCCGGACACCTCGGTGGCCAGGCCGGTCGCGAAACTGACCGCGGTGCGGGCGATGAGTGTCTCGCCCGGTTCTGGTTGCCATGTCGTCATGTCCGGGGCCCTTAATGCGAGGGTGCTGCTTGGTGGAGGCGGTCACCGGGATTCGTGGGCTCACCGTGGTGCATGACGATACTGACGGTCTTGGGAATGACCTTGCCTGCTACGTCTATGCTCCTGCCCAGGTTGCTCAGGGGATCGATCGTTTTCCCGGTGAGGGCGATTCCCTTGGTGCCCAACCACTGGCCCTGGTGATAGCCGGCCTCAGCGAGCCCGGCCAAGCGGCTCATTGGTCCGCTCTCGCGCGTGAGTAGACCGAGGTTTTCTCCAGTTCCCCCCAGGACGATTTTCCTGCCAAGTAGTCCGATCCCGCCTTTCACGGAACCAGCCATGTCGCCGGTCGCCAGCACATTGAATGCCTTTGGGATGCGGCTAGCCGTGAAACCTTTGCCGAATTCCCCAATGCGCGTGACTGCTGCACCTTCGCTGGCGACCTTGGCCCCCTTCCCAAAGGCACCAATGCCGGGCAGAAGCCCAATCGCGTCCGTACCGAGGGTCATCCAACTCACGTCGGCACCGGCGGCCTTGGCTATGGAGTGGGACAGCAGGGCGAGTCCGCTGGTGAGCACTGCGGCGGCGCCGAAGATGGCGCCGAGCGGCTCGAACGGCAGCGTGATGATGGCCAGTACGCCCAACACTGCGGTCAGGTCGCTGAGTATGTCCCCGATCTCCTTGATCAGGTCGGCGTGATCCTTGATCCACTTTCCGGTGGCGTTCCACGCGTCCTCGACGCCGTGGACGAGCTTGTCCCAGAAGCCGGGCTCGTCGGGTGCGATGTCGCCGGCCTTGTCGAGTTCCTTGCTGATGGCCCCGGCAGCCTTGTTGTAGCGACTTTCAAGATCGTCGACTTTGTTTTCGGCGTCGTTGACGGACTGGCCTGCTTTTCCGCCGGGGTCAGTTTTCCCCTCGACTTTGGCTTGGGCGTCGAGTGCTTTCCCGGCGAGCTTCTCCAGGCGGTCTGCTTCGTCCTGGAAGTCCTGGAGTTCGCCGGCCCACCGGTGCAGTGCCCGGGATGCCTTGTCGAAGGAATCGTGGCTCTTCTTGATCAGCGGTGTGACGTCGGTGGATATGTGCTGGGTGAAGGCGACTGCCGTCTTGCCTTTCCAGGCGCCGCACTCGATGCGTTGAAGCTCGTTCAATGACGTGCCGAGTTCGCTTGCCAGCTTGCCGAGTTGCTTGGCGAGATCCCTGGTCTGCTCCACGTCACCGGGCGTGGGGTCCCAGCCTATGTGGGGGAAGGCGGGGCGCTTGGTCACGTCATTTGCCCTTCGGCTTCTGAGGCTTCATGGACTCTGCGAGATCCAGGTCCAGTTTGTCGAAAGACTTACCGATTTTGTCGATCATCTTGACCGCGTTGTGCGTGTGCTTGCCGAGCTGCTTGACGCCGTAGCCCCACTCGTCGGCGAAGTCGTGCACGTCGTCCACCAGCTGGTGCGCGCCGACGACGGAACCGTCCGTTCCGCGCAAGGTCTTTCGCACATCGGACATCCGGTCCGACACGGTCGAAAACGTCTTCCGCAGGTCGTCGAAGATCGTGCCGTCGAGTCGTAGGTCAGTCATGCCGTATCCCGGTTCGCGTCATCGGTTGATGGCCTGGAATCTTTCGGACGGTGATGCCTTGGGCGTAGCCGACGATGATATGCCACGGGTGAGGGGGCTGGATTCGCGGCCGCAGAGGCTGGTTGTGGTGGTCATCGGTTGATGGCCTGGATCTCGTCGACTGTTACGTCCTGAGTGGTGCCGAAGCTGCCGTCGGGAAGCTTGCCGCCGGGAACGCCCGTACCCGTCCACGTGATTTTCCAGGTGATGGTGGCTTTCAGGCTGAATGGACCGTTGCTGCCTGAAGCGCGAAGGTAAGTGACCCCGCAGGGTGGGGTCTTGTCGGCGTCGCCCGTTTCGTATGGGGTGCCGATGGCGCCGTTCACGAAAGGACACACACCGGATGAGGGGGAGAGCTCGGCGTCGGCGGTACCAGGTTCGAGTTTGAGGGACTGGGGTGTGGCGGTCACGGTCGACGATATGTGGTAATTAGCCAGAGTCGCGGTGACGGAAACGGGTTTGAAGTCGGCCTTGTCGAGCCATGCCCAGGTCGGGAGATTGACCTTCGTCGGGCCGCTCGGCGCGAGGGTGACCTTGGTGTCCGGGACGTGCACGAACCCGTAGGCGATGTGGGCGAGGTCCAAGGGCGTCGCTGCGGCCTGATCGGCCGGTACGGGGGGTGTCTTGCCCGTGTCCACCCAGAAGGTGTCCTTGTTGCAGGAGTCCCATCCTGGAGGGAAGCTGCGGTTGACGTCCGAGGTCCACCAGAAGCCCTTGCCGGCTTTGGCCTTGTTGAAGTCTTTGTAGGGTTTCCCCTCCGCGTACTTGCTCCGTTGTTCCGCGTCCCACTGATATCCAGTGGATTCAAGCGACCAGTTGTGTTCCTCGATCTTCTTGAACTCGGCAGGCGAGTACGTGGGCGCGTACCAACAGGCTGGTGGCTTCCAGTCGCTGACAGGCGCCAAGGGCCCGGCAGATGGCCCCTTGGCGTTGTTGTCGGTATTGATCGTCACTGCGGCGCTCACGCCGAGGTCCTGGCCGTCGGCGTTGGCGTTGGTGGAGCTGCTGGGCGGTTGACGCTGGCCGCCGCCGACCTCGTTGTCGGCTGATGCTGTGCCTGCCGTCAACGCCAACGTTCCAGCGACGCAGGCCGTAATCAGCGCTGCGCGTCTGCGATTCACGGCTGGCACTTGGAACTGCCCCTCTCGGAGAACTGCTTGGTAGTGATCCAAATTCCGCGGCCATCCTTGCGAAGGGCGGCGTTGTAAAGGACGTAACTATTCTTCGTGGCCGGGGTTTTGTTGACCTTGTTGGTCTTCAGGTATAGGTCGAATGCCTTCCCCTGGTCCTGGCAGTAGGAGAGTGTCGCCGTGCTCTTTCCGCTGAGCGTGACGGCCGCGTTGTAGTAGCGGTATTTGCCCGTAATTCTGGCTTTTGCCTTGACGTATGCAGTGATGTATTCCTGAGTCGAGGCGGCCAGTTCCCCTTCCGTGTAGAAGCGGTAACCCGCCTGTGTTGGATCTTGCTTGACGATGGCGTAATCCTCCGCCTTGATGAACTGTTCGGCGTCCGCCAGAACTGCATCTTTGTCGGAGTCGCCGGTCTTGGGCCAGTCGAAGACGTAGGAAATATCGGCTGGGAACTCGAACTTCGGTCGACCGGCCCCCGTGGTGGCCGAAGGGGTCGCGCTCGGCGAAGCCGACTTGGACGCCCCCTCGTCGGCTCCCGCGATCTTGTCCGGCTTCTTGGACTTGTTGTCGTCACCTCCGCCGCACGCGGTCAGCAGAAGGGCCGCCGCCGTCACTAGGGCGGCGGCAGCGGGCAGAGTGCGGCGGTTCACGGGCGACTCCCGGTGGGATGGGTGGGTGGCGTGCGGTAGTGGACGCTAGCCGGGCCGTCCTTGGTTTCACCAGAGCGAATTCGTCAGGCCGCCGGGACAGTTGTGGTGTTCCGGGGTCAATCGCCCCATCGGGGTCTGCGGAGGAGCCGTAGGGCTGTGGGGTTGTGGGGTCTGCCGTGGCCCCAAGACCTCCTGGTGAACGCGACGGCGGGGCGTCGCCGCTGTCGGCCCGTCCCCGGTGATCCCGACCCGGCCGTCGGCCTTCACTTCGCGGCCCGCGCGGCTCCGAATGTGACGGCGATGCACACATTCGGAACCGTCCCCATTTGCTGTCGCACCCGTCGCCCGCGATCACTGTGCGGGCTGGAGCGGCCCGATGCGTCGCGCCCTCGCAAGCCTTGGCGGATGCAACGGCCCAGTCCCAGCCGTGCAGCGGCCACGGGGAAATCTCGTGAAGCTTTGGCACGCCCTCAAGGCCCGCCGTTTCTGACCGGTTTGGACTGATCCTGACGGTGCGCGTGAAGTTCGCGATCCTTATCTCGTCTTGAGGCGCTTATGTGCTGCTGCTACGGTGCGATGACTTGACAGCCTCCGGTGGCCTGGGGATCGGAACCGGATAAATGGCGGCGAAGTCGACTCGCTCAAGTCGTAGAGATCCAGACGCAACGGTCGCAGAGAAACATTCGGGGAGAAGCGGCGTGAAGGTCCAGGAGCGCACGGGTGCAGGCAACCACAGGGTTCCCTCACCCGCCCAGTCGGCCGGTGAACGGCTTCCCACGGTCGCCAGGGAACGCAAGCCCGCCCTTGCCGCGCTCGCCGTCCTGCTGATTCTCGTCGGCGCGCTGGGCGCCACCGTGCTGGTGCTCCGGGCCGGGAACCGGGTCGAGGTCGTCAAGCTGACGGAGAACGTCGAGGCCGGTGAGGCCATCAAGAACAGCGACGTCACCACGGTCATGGTCGCCGACGACGACTCGATCGACTACATCAAGGCGGACCAGCTCAGCCTCGTCGAGAAGACTCTGACGGCCAAGAGCGCCCTCTACGCCGGGTCCCTCCTGGTGGGCCAGATGTTCACCGGGGACAAGGGCACCCCCGCGGGCAAGGCCGTCGTCGGGCTCTCCCTCAAGGACGGCCAGTACCCCACCGGGATCAAGGCCGGCGACACGGTCACCATCTACCGGGTGGGCGACCGCAACGGCTCCAGCAGCTCCAGCAGCTCCAGCAGCAGCGGCAGCCAGTCCGGCTCGTCCAACAGTTCCGGTACCTCCGGCGGCGGCGTCATCGTGGAGCGGGCCACCATCAGCCACGCCGCCAAGCCCAACGACTCCACCATCAGCAGCGGCAACCTCGCCGTCACCGTCCTGGTCGACAACGCCGACGCCGCAGCCCTCTCGCAGGCCGCATCCGCGGGGGAAGCCGCCGTGGTCACGGTCCCCTCCCACAACGGCTGACCGACGCCCCCAGTGGAACTCAGAGGAACGTAGAGGAACGCAGAAGACATGGCGCTCATCGCCCTCGCCGCAGACAAGGGTTCGCCCGGAGTCACCACGGCCGCCCTCGCTCTCGCCGCCGTCTGGCCCCGGCGGGCGCTGCTCGCCGAAGCCGACCCGGCCGGCGGGGACCTCGTCTACCGCACCACCGCCTCCAACGGCGGCCCGCTCAACCCGAACACCGGTCTGCTCTCCATCGCCGCCGCCGCCCGCCGCGGGCTCGCCGCCGATCAGCTCTGGGACCACGCACAGCCCATGGCCGGCGGCCTGGAGCTGCTCGTCGGGATCGGCTCCGCCGAGCAGGCGGCCGGGCTCTCCGGTGTCTGGCCCACCCTCGGCCACGCCTTCTCCACGCTCGGCGACTCGCCGCACGCGCCCGCCGACGTGATAGCCGACTGCGGCCGGATCGCCGGGGGTTCGCCCGTGATCGACCTGCTGCCGTACGCCGGCCTCGTCCTGCTCGTCGCCCGTACGGAACCGGAGCACATCGCCCGCGTACGGGACCGGGCCGCCGCCCTCGCCGCCCAGCTCCACGGCGGGCAGCGCGGAATGTCCCAGCTGGCCAGCCCGCTCATCGGCGTCCTGCTGGTCGTCGAGTCGAGCGCGTCCGGCAAGGTCGCCCACCAGGTCAACGACATGCTCGTCGGCGCGCAGACCGGCGCCCGGGTCATCGGCACCCTCGCCCACGACACCTCCGGCGCGGCGCTGCTCTCCGGGCGCGGCCGCGGCCGGCTCGACAAGTCGTTGCTGATCCGCAGCGCCCGCAAGGTCGCCGCCGACGTCCACCAGCAGTTCGGCGCGGCCTGGTCGCAGCCGGGTGCCGGGGCCGGTCGATGAGCGACGTCGTCGACCACAGCCTGGTCAAGCGGTACCGGCAGGAGGCCGGCGACCGGATCGCGGAGCAGCGCCGCATCGATCAGGTCAGCAACACACCGCCGATGTCCGGGGAGGACGAGCGGCAGTACGCGCGCGCCGTCATCGCCCAGATACTTGAGGAGTACGCGCGCGCGGAGATCAACGCCGGGCGTACCCCCTTCGACGCGGAGACCGAGGAGCAGTACGCGGCGGCCGTGCACGCGGCGCTCTTCGGAGTCGGGCGCCTCCAGCCGCTGCTTGACGACCCCGAGGTCGAGAACATCGACATCAACGGCTGCGACCACGTCTTCGTCGGATACGCCGACGGGCGCGAGGCCCGCGTCGACCCGGTGGCCGAGACCGACGAGGAACTCGTCGAACTCATCCAGGTCCTCGGCGCGTACTCGGGACTCTCCTCGCGTCCGTTCGACTCCGCCAACCCCCAGCTCGACCTGCGGCTCCCCGACGGCTCACGACTCTCCGCCGTGATGGAGGTCGCCCGCAGGCCCGCCCTCTCCATCCGCCGCGCCCGGATGGGCAAGGTCTTCATGGCGGACCTCGTCGGCAACGGCACGCTCACCCCCGAACTGGCCCACTTCCTCGCCTGCGCCGTCCGCGCCCGTAAGAACATCATGATCGCGGGCGCCACCAACGCCGGGAAGACCACGCTCCTGCGGGCCCTCGCCAACGAGATCCCGCCCGTCGAGCGGCTCGTCACGGTGGAACGCGCCCTGGAACTGGGACTCGACCAGTTCCCCGAACTCCACCCCAACGTCGTGGCGTTCGAAGAGCGGCTGCCCAACTCCGAGGGGCTCGGACAGATCTCGATGGGTGAGCTGGTGCGCCGGTCGCTCCGTATGAACCCCTCGCGCGTCATCGTCGGTGAGGTGCTCGGCGACGAGATCGTGACCATGCTCAACGCGATGTCGCAGGGCAACGACGGCTCGCTCTCCACGATCCACGCCAACAGCTCCAGCGAAGTCTTCAACCGTATTTCCACCTACGCGCTCCAGGCCAACGAGCGGCTGCCCATCGAGGCCAGCCAGATGCTCATCGCCGGAGCCGTCAACTTCGTCGTCTTCGTGCAGCGCCGCAACAACTTCGAGAGCGGCGGCCGCCTGCAGCGTGCCGTCACCTCGGTCCGTGAGGTCAACGGCGTCGACGGCCGCGTCCTCTCCAGTGAGGTCTTCGCCGAGACACCCGACGGGCGGGTGCTGCCGCACGCCCCGGTGGCGTGCCTCGACGACCTCGCCGTACACGGCTACCGCCCCTCAGGGGCCTGGGGGTGAAGGAGACCGTATGAATGGCATCTCCTCGTTGGGCGGGTTCTTCGATCCGCAGCTGCTGTACGCACTGGGGTGCGGGATCGCGGCGGGCGGCGGTCTCGCCCTGCTGATCCTCGCGATCCGCGGTTTCGAGCCCAAGCCGGGCCATGTGAAGGCCGAGCGCGGCCAACGCGCCCGCGAACTGCTCCAGTTCGTCGGACGGCGCGGCTCCATCGCCGTCGGCGTCGGGCTCCTCGTGCTGCTCCTGACCCGCTGGACCGTGGCCGGTGTGGCCGCCGGGCTGCTCGTCTTCTTCTGGGACCGCCTCTTCGGCGGCGCCGCCCAGGAGAAGATCGCCATGCGCCGGGTGGAGGCGCTCGCGGGCTGGACCGAGTCGCTCCGTGACACCATCGCGGGCGCGGTCGGTCTCGAACAGGCCATCCCGGCCTCCGCACGCGCCGCGGCCCCCGCCCTGCGCCCGCACCTCGACGCGCTGGTCGACCGGCTCCGCGCCCGGATGCCGCTGCCCGAGGCCCTCCAGTACCTCGCCGACGAGATCAACGACGCGTCGGCCGACATCATCGTGGCCGCGCTCATCCTCAACGCCAAGCTGCGCGGCCCCGGCCTGCGCCAGGTGCTCGGCGCGCTCTCCAAGTCGGCGCGCGAGGAGATCGACATGCGCCACCGGGTGATGGCCCAGCGCTCGTCGACCCGGCGCAGTGTGCAGATCGTGGTCGTGGTCTCGGTGGCGTTCGTGCTCGGACTCGCCGTGTTCAACCGGGACTTCGTCTCGCCGTACGGTTCGCCGATGGGCCAGCTGGTCCTGGCCGGGGTGTGCGGTCTGTTCGCGCTCGGCTTCTGGTGGCTGCGGAAGCTGTCGGTGATCGAGACGCCGGAACGCTTCCTGGTCCGTGCCGAACCCGAGGTCAGGTTCGTACGGCCCGACGCGTCCCAGCGGCAGGGCGGGCCGCAGTCTCCCGTCGGCCATCAGCCGCCCGCCGGTCAGCAGTCTCCCGTCGGTCAGCACGCAGCTGGCCAGCAGCCCGGTGGTCAGCACACCACCGGTCAGCACCCCGGTGCAGCGCAGCAGGGCGGTCAGCAGCAGGCTCCGCAGGCCTCGCCGTTCAACCATGGCCAGGGGGCGCCGCGATGATCGACATTCTCACCGCACCGGTACTGATCGGGGCCGTACTGGGCCTCGGCGTCTTCGTCCTCGTACGGGCCCTGTCGCGTACGAAGCGCTCCGCGGTCTCGCAGGTGCAGCGCATCGACGCGCTGCGTGCGGCCGGGTCCGGGTACGAGCGGCCGGGCGACCACGAATCCCACGACGGCCGGCTCGGTTCGCTGCGGGCCCGGGTGGGGGTGCGGATCGCGGACCTCTACTTCCAGCAGGGCTGGGAGCAGCGCTCGCTCCGCTCCGACCTGGCGGTCCTCGACCGCGGCTGGGAAGGGTTCCTGGCGACCAAGGTGCTGCTCGGCGTGGTCGGCCTGATCTTCGGCCCGATGCTCTTCGCCATCGCCTGGGTGATCGGCTTCGCCCGGGCACCGATCATTCCGGTCTGGCTCGCGCTGGTCTGCGGACTGCTGTTCTTCTTCCTGCCGGATCTGGAAATCCGACGGGACGCGGCGGACAAGCGCAAGGACCTGCGCCGCGTCATCGGCGCGTACCTGGACCTCGTCTCGATGAACCTGGCCGGCGGGCGCGGTCTGCCCGAGGCGCTGATGGCCGCCGCCGAGGTGAGCGACGGCTGGGCGCTGCGCCGGATCCGCAACGCGCTCGCGGACGCCCGGATCACCGGCACCAGCCAGTGGCTCGCGCTCGGCAGGCTCGGCGAGGATCTGGGCATCGAGGAACTGAAGGACTTGTCGTCGTCGCTGGCGCTCGTCGCCGACGACGGGGCGAAGGTACGTGAGTCGCTGGCCTCCAGGGCCGAGACGATGCGGCACCGCGAAATGGCCGAGATCGAGGGGGCGGCGGGTGAGAAGTCGCAGTCGATGCTTGTCGCACAGCTCCTCCTCTGCGCCGGGTTCCTGGTCTTCCTCATCTATCCGGCCGCGATGCGCGTCTTCCAGGTCTGATCCCGCTTCCCCCTTCTCTTGAGAGGATTTCATCCCATGTTCGGACGCCGCTTCAGTCACCCGACTGTCGACTTCCTGATTACGTTCCTGCAGGCACGCGTCGAGCGCGCCCGCTCCGAGGACACCGACCGCGGCGCCTCCGCCGTGGAGTGGGTCATCATCTCGGCGGTCGTCGTGGCGATCGTCGGCGTGGTCGCCGCGATCATCAACTCCGCGCTGAGTGACGGCGCCAACAAGGTCGGCAACTGCATCAAGGGAGCCAGCGCGAGCGGCACCTGCTGAGGCAGGTGCCCTTTCGCGTTCCTTGTTCATTGTCCATTTCCGAGTCCGATCGATCGAGTCACTGAGTCGGTGCTGGTGCGTCAGAGGATCAGAGCGTTCGTACGCCGCAGGGTGGAGGCAGCCTCCGCCCGCGGCGACTCCGGCATGACCGCGATCGAGTTCGTCTTCCTGACCCCGGTCCTGTTCTTCATGATCTTCGCGACGGTGCAGTTCGCGCTGTACTTCTTCGCCGACCACGTGGCCCAGGCGGCCGCGCAGGCGGGTGCGCGCAAGGCGAGGGCCGAGGCGGACGAGAACCCCGGGGGCTGGCGCGGGGACGCGGGTGACGTCGTACAGAGCTACATCCACCAGCTCGGCTCGAAGCTGGTGCTGGGCCCGAACGTGACGATGCTCCAGCCGGATCAGGACACGGTCGGCGTGGAGATCACCGCGAAGGTCCCGAACGTCTTCCCCGGCCTGGGGCTCACGGTGCACGCGCAGTCGCGGGGGCCCGTCGAGCGGTTCGTGCGGGACTGATGACGGGGCTGATGACGGGACTGATGAGAGGCCAACGGGTGGTGGGGCGGCAGACGTTCGCGAGTGCATGTACCCGTGCTGGTGCTGGTGCGGGCGCTGGTGCGGGTGTGAGGCGTGGGGCGGGTGCCGTACGTACCCGGCTGGGCCGCGCGGGCGCGGACGTGGGGGCCGACCGGGGCCTGTCCACCATCGAAGTGGTCATCCTCGCCCCCATCATGATCCTTTTCATCCTGGTGCTCGTGGGCTTCGGACAGCTGGTCGAGGGGCGTGGCGCCGTGGACAGCGCCGCGCGTGACGCCGCCCGCGCGGGCTCGATCCAGAAGGACGGCGGAGTCGCGATGTCAGAGGCCCGCAGGGCCGCCGAGGCGGATCTGACCGATGTCTGTTCCGGCCCGGTGTCCGTCACGGCCAAGGGGTTCGTCAAGGGCGGCTTCTTCACCGTCGACGTGAGCTGCCAGATCCGGGGTCTCGCCATGCTCGGCCTGGACATCCCCACCACCCTGAACGGGCACTCCACCTCGCCGATCGACCCGTACCGGAGGACGCAGTGAACGCGTTCACCGGATGGATCGAGTCGCGCAGGGCCCGTCTGGACGACAGCGGTTCGGGCGCCGCGGCGGTCATCATCTTCGCGTTCCTGTTCCTGGCCCTGGCCGCGTTCGTGGTGGACGGCGGCCTTTCGATCTCGCAACGGGAACGGGCCGCGGACATCGCGGAGCAGGCCGCACGGTACGCGGCCCAGGACATAGACAGGGAGTCCCTGTACGGCAACCAGGGCGGACCCGCGCCCATCAATTACCAGAACTGCGACGCGCGTGTGCACGCCTTCGCGGTCGAGATGGGGATGTCCGGCCAGGACATCGGCGCGTCGCACTGCACGGCGGCCAACGCGCAGCGGGTCGAGGTGACGGTGCAGTTGACCTACCAGCCGGTGCTGACGGGCCTGTTCTACAGCCACTCGATCACGGTCCACGGTTCATCGGTCGCCGAGTCCGTCACGGGCTGACGGCGGTCCGTGCGCCGTCTGAGGAGAGAAGCGAGCGATGGCATTCGGAAGGCAGCGACGGGCCCCGGAGCCGCCGGTCGAACCGGTGTCCTGGGAGGGCATCAGGAAGTTCGTGGTCAGCGATGTGGAGCAGCCGGCCACGTTCCGCCGCAAGGCGGTGACCGGGCCACGGGCGGTACGGGTGCCGGCGGTCGTCCCGAAGGGGCAGCGATTCGACCCTGCCGTCCTCGTCGTCCAGGCCGACCCGGAGGTCAAGGCGTACGAGCTCTACGACGCCCGGGACTCCCGTACCCCGGTCTGTGCACTGGCGCCTGTGACCGGCGGGAGGGGCGGCGAGCGGTACCGGGTGACGGACGGGCAGGGGCAGGAGATCGGCACCGTGCACCGGACCGGCGCGACGAAGCGCACCATCCAGCACACCTGGTGGCTACGGCAGCCGGGCCACCCGGATGTCATTGCCCGCTACCACTGGGCGAAGGGCAGCGCCAAGGACATCGCGGCCCGGGGAAAGGCTGCCGCGGGGCGGCAGGCGGAGAGTCTCGCCAACAGCGTCGTGGACTCCCTGCTCCTCGGCGGGGACGACAGCGGGGACGGCAGCCGCTACGTCCACAAGCCCGTGACGTGGCGGGCAGGTGAGGAAGAAGTGGCACTGGAGTCGGATCACACGGATTTCGGGGTCAGGACCTATATGCCGAAGGCGGACTGGCTCGACCTGCGGCTGGTATTCGCCTTGGCGGTACTCCGGGCGGGTTGACCGTACGGACTTGCCTGGGATTCGTCCAGTGCCCAGTAGAATCGATGAATGATCCGGCCTACGTGCCCCGATGAAGTTCCCACGGAAATTGTTTTTCTGGAATTCGAGAAACTGTGAAGGTTCCAGTGAATGAGTCCTCGACGAGGACCCTGCTGTCGCTGGATTATGCCCAGAACTCGGGTATTCTGTCCAATATTTCAAATAGACAGAACTGGGCTGTTTCAGATTACGTTCGTACGCTTGGCGTTGCCATATTTCCCCAGAGGAAAATAAAATCCTCCGTCTGCTGCGCCCACTGCTTCAGCATATGATGCAGATTCAAGGTCTCTGATTCCGAAGCGAAAAGAATCAGGATATCCGGCACCAACTCGCAGGCGATAGCTCCACTTCGCGCGCGGGGGAAGCGGCCCGGGCTCGCACGCTCGTACTGGAGATGCTCACTCAGGGAGAGCAACGTGATGCCTGGTCGCCCTACCCATGTCAGCGAGGGGCCGCCAGTCTCCTTCGAACGTGCAACTTTTACCACCTTGCATTTCCATCAGGTTCATGTGCTCCTCTCTGGAATTTGCAGGCCGACATCCAAGCGCAACGCCTTGAATCCGCGACTGGTGGTCCCAGATTGATCGGCTTTCACTCGTGCCAGGGTCGCGGTCACGGGTAAGAATCCGACGCCGTCAATTGGGCGGTGGAATGAGTCACCGAAGCTGATTTCGCCCGGAAAGAAAGGCTACTGCCGTCGCTGGCGACTTGCACCCTCAATTCGTCCTCACTGTCCCGGGAAATACCAACATTCTTCTGCCCCGGGCTCTCCCAGCCGTTGACGTGAAGCTGCGAGGTGCCAGTGAAGGAGATGAAGAATCTGATTGAATTGAACGGCTTCTCCTTCCATTTCTGGCGGGGGTGTGCCGGAAGTTCACTTGTATCGAAACCGAATGTGATGCTTGTGTCGCGTTCATCGATATGGACATAGAAGAGATCGCATCTGTCCAGTGCGGGTGGTTGGTCATAGAGGTCAAGGACCTTGCGGGGGTCGGACAGGAAAGTGGGCCAGGTGGCGTTATCCATAGAAGCTCGCTTCATGGGTTGCGGGTGTTGAAGTGTACATTCGGGCGTCGATTCCTCGTGTGTAGTGATGGCGCCCGCTGTCGGTCCCGTCACTGTTGATTTTGAACGCGCTGAAGTGGTCGGCGAGGATGTCGCGGCTGCTCTTGAATGAGAGGTGGAGATTCTCACCCGTCACTTCGACCTGAATCCTGTAGTCCGGCTGGGTTGTGATTTCGATTGTGCAGACTTCCGGAGGTGTCCAGTTATTCAAGGAGATTTTCTCGACGGCCTGAAAGGAGAGTTGGCATTGCAGGGTTTCGAATTCATCCCCCTGGAAGTCGAGTGATGGGTTAGAAAGAGGGAATGATGGGAGGTCGACTCTCAGAGTGAGGGAAGGCCCGATGTAGGTCAGATTGATGGATCGAAGTCGAAGTTCTTCAAGCGGTGGTACTGAATCTGCGAAGAGTGAATCCAGGACTCCGCGATTCCTGACAAAATCAACCCAGGTCATAGTAGTAATGCTCCTCGCATCCGGGGATCTGGCCATTACGGTCATTGTCGTATGGCCTGACGTGTACGTGCGCCGGCTGGTGTCCCGGAGTCCCCGGTTCCTGGTGCCCAAACCAATGGTCCTGGAATACGACGACATCGCCTGACGGTGTCTCATACCACTCCGTCGTGTAGAAAATGGGTTTACCGTCCGGCCCCAGCAACCGCTTACTCCCTTGCCAGGCAGGTGTGGTGGCTTCGGTCCACTCGTTCACGTCAAATGGTTTGGTTCCTTCCGGAATTCCGGCATCTCGCAGAGCCTTGGATTTGGCTTCAGTGAAGCATGGCGCTAATCCGAGGGGGTCCGACCATACGTGAGGGTTCCGTACATATGCAGTGGGGTTCGGTGCAGGGGTGAGGCCAAGTGGATCGACCGACAGGTAGCGAGCGGTCTCAGGGTCGTAGTGGCGAAAGTAGTTGTAATGGAGTCCGGTTTCGGGGTCGTAGTATTGACCGGGAAATCGGAGCGGAGTGTAGGCCCTGGCGTCAGTGTTCCAGCTGGTGGCGCCCCAGAGGGTGGTCCTTGTGTGCCAGGCTGTATTGCCTTCTTCGTCTATGAGTTCGCTCGGGGCGCCGACGAGGTCAGTGACAATCGCGAAGAAGCGTTCGTCGACCTCCTCCTGGCAGGCCGATGTGATGCGTTCGGTCTGGGCGAGCGGCTTAAAATTATTGTGGTCCCAGGTCATCGTGACATGGGTCGACAGCTCCGCGATCGATGTTGTCTGTTCGCAGAGGGTTGAGCCGTCCCACGTGAAGTCGACCTGCTCGACGACAGTTTCGGTGTCTGCGGCCATGCGTTGCTTGGCGATACGGCGCCCCAGGGGGTCGTATAGGTAGCGCCAGACCGTACCGTCCGGGGTGACCACCGATACCAGGCGGTCTTCGGCGTCCCAGGTATAGCGCCAGGTGTCAGGCTTGCGCGACAAGCGCGTTTTCTGGCGCAGCACGATGCGGCCCTGCGCGTCGTGCTCGTATCGCACATTGCCCGCCCGGGCGATACGTGTGCCCGCGTATTCGCGCTCGCCTGTGGCATCGGCGCCGGAGGAGGTGGCAGGCCAGGACGCCGAGATCTGGTTGCCCACCTCGTCGTAGGCGTATTTTTCTGTCCAGTTGGTCGCGTGGACCGCAGTGACGCGTCCGTTGATATCGAGATCGAACCGACGGGTTCCCGACCGGAGGTCTTCGATACTGGTCGGGTAGCCGTCTGCGCGATAGGTGAAGCTGCGCAGGAGGGTGTCTCGGCCCGCGCTTGTCACCCGTTGGTTGGTGAGACGGCCCAGTTCGTCGAACGAGTGAGACAGCGTGAGCGCCGCGCCGAGATCGCGGGAGATTTCCTGTCCTGCGGCGTCGTAGGAAAAAGTGAGGCTATGCCCTGAGGCTGTCAGTCCTGCACGTCGGCCAGCCGCATCGTAAATCCACTCGCTGATCGCACCGCTCGGCGTTGTGCGGTGTGTCCGGCGGCCCAGGGCGTCGTACTTGAGGGACAGTGTCCTGCCATTGACTGTCTCACTCTCAAGGCGTCCCTGGGGTCCGCGCGTGAAGGAGGCGGTGACGCCGGGGCCGACTGCCAGGACGAGAGCATCCGAGCAGTTGTACTCGAATGTGGTGACGGCACCTGCGACGTCCTTGAGCGTGGTCTGTCCGAGAGGGTTCCGCTCGTAGCGGATGGCCTCACCAACACCGTTGGTGCGGTGGCTCAGCTGTCCTGCCGCGTCGCTGCGGTAGGAGAGTGTGCGGCCGTCGAAGTCCGTCTCGGACGCGATACGGCCGACCGCGTCGTAACGGTATTCCCACGTCAGGGACTGCGGGTTGGTGACCTTAGTAAGTCGGAGTTCCGTGTCGTGACTGAATTCCTGACGCACACCGTCGGGACCAGTGCGGGCGGCGAGCAGGTCGAAGTGCGTGTACTCGAAACGTGAAACCTCCCCTTTTGCTCCGGTGTGGCTGGTGCAGTTGCCCTCACCGTCGTAGGTCCAGGTCTCCGTGGAGCCGTCGCCGCCTGTGTGTCGGAGGGGCTTGCCTTCGAGTGTCCACTCCAGACGCGTCGTATGGCCGAGGGGGTTTGTGAGGACGGTGGGGCGGCCGAAGGAATCTCGCTCATACCGGGTAGCCGCGTTGAGAGGATCGATGATTTCAACAGGGAGTCCGGCTCGGTCCGAGCGTATGCGGGTGGTGTGGCCGAGCGCGTCTGTGATCGACGTGAGGTGGCCTGCACTGTTATGGGTGTAGCGCGTGGTGGCTCCGGTCGGCTCCGTGATCGCTGTGGGATTGCCAGAGTCGTCGTACTCATGGACCCAGGAGGCGCCGTCGGGTGAGGTGACCGTCGTGGGCCGGCCAAAGACGTTGTAGCCGGTGGTCGCCGTTCGTCCATCCGGGCGGATGACCGATGCCGTACGCCCTTGTTCGTCGTAGGTGTACCGGGTGGTGCGTCCGAGTGGGTCGGTGATGGCGGTGAGGCGGTGGTCGGTGTCCCATTGTTGGTGGGTGGTGTGGCCGAGTGGGTTGGTTTCTTGGATGAGGCGGTAGGCGTTGTTGTGTTGGTAGTGGCTGGTGTGGCCGAGGGAGTTGGTGACGGTGGTGGTGTGGGTGGTGTCGTTGTAGCTGAGGGTGCCGGAGAGGTAGCCGCTGGTGCCGTGGGTGCGGACGACCCGGCCGTGCTGGTCGTAGGTGTAGGCGTAGGTGGTGTTGTTGCGGTCGGTCCAGGAGGTGATGCGGCCGTCGGTGTCGTAGGTGAACCGCAGGGGGAGGCCGGAGGAGTTGGTGACGTCGGTGAGGTGGCCTTCGTCGTTGTAGCCGTAGGAGAGCAGGAGGGTGGCGGGGGCATCGGGGTGTTTGGGGTCGGCCAGGCGTAGGGCGGTGATGCGGGGTTGGGTGGGGTGGTGGTCGAGGGCGATGCGGTAGCCCCCGGTGTGGCTGACCTCGACTGGGGTGCCGTTGTCGGTGTAGTGGAGGGTGATGCGCTGGTTGTTGCGGTCGACAATGGCCTGCAAAGGCAGGTCGATGGCTTGGTTGTCGTCGGTGGGCTGGGGGGTGTGGAAGATGTGGGCGAGCCCGGTGTCGGGGTCGGTGATGCGCAGTCCGCCGTCGGTTTCGGTGTCCCAGGTCAGGGCGAGGCGTGACCCGGTTTCCGGGTGGACGGGTGTGTTGGTCTCGGGGTCGGGGCGGGGGTAGATGAGGCGGGCCCCGTCGGGAGCGGTGTAGACGACGCCCTCCTCGTCGACCTGAATACGCTGGTCGAGAGTGGAGGCCCAGGAAGGCCCGAACCAGCCGCCCCACCGGTAGGACGAGATATGCGTTCGCTCCAGGACGAGAGGGAGCGTGCCCGGGAGGGTGACGTCGGTCTGCGGCAGGAGCATGTCGCCGGTGGCGACATCGATCGGGTCGAGTTTGCATTCCTTGAACATCCCGCGGATCGAGGCGGGAAGCTTCTCCCACTCCGAAGGCCGGAGCTTGAGCCGGGACAACCCTGACCCGTTGAGGTTCAGAGCCTTCGCGAGGTCGGCCATCTCACCCGGCTTCAGGGCTTTGAGGCCCTTCCCGAGGGCTTTGCCGAGGAAGCCGAGACCGACCCCGGCGACAGCGCCCTCGGTGAGGAGTTTCGCGAGTTTCCCGGGGTCTTTGAATGCGCCGGGGTCTTCGAGCGCGGTGGTGAAGGCGGTGAACTTCATGCCCTCACCGGCGAGTTTCCCGACCTTCGCGACGGTCTTGATGTCCTTCAGCGCCTTCAGCGCCCGCTCGACGTTACGGACGGCCTCCATCACCGTGCGCACGGTGGCGCCCAGTGCGCTGCCTTCCTCCTCGATCCGCGTGACCAACGCGATGACCTTCAGCGCACGCTCACCCGCCACGAGGGTGGAGGCGACCTCGGACATCCCCGCCGTCAGTACGGACAGGGCCAGGCCGGCTATCTCGAACTCGGCGATCTCCGCGACCATCACCCCGATCTGGGTGATCAACTCATGCGCCTCATCGGCGAACTTGTCGAGCGCCGTCGCACCACCACGCAGGGAATGCGCCATATCCGTGGCGTGCTTGCGCATCGTCCGCGCCCGTTTGGAGAACGCCTTCGCGGTCTCGCCCTCCCACGTCACACCCGACATGGCCACTTCAGCACCCTGAGCGGCATCCTCCAGACCCTTGGCCAGAGACCGCCAGTGCTTCGCGATCTCCCGGACCCCATCAGGATCGACCGCCGGATCAGTGATCCCCAGAAACTCCAGACCACTGGCCATCGTGTCCCCGAAGGCATGGTTGGCCTTACTGATCCAGTGCAGCGGATTCAGATCCACCACCGCGCTCAGCCCTTCTTCGCACGCGCAGCGGCACTCAGCAGCACATCGAGGAGATCAAACGCATCCGACACCTCACCCAGGAGCTTTGCCTCCTGACCCCACTCCTCATTCAACGACGCCGTCAGACCCGACAGGGTATGCATCCCCTCCCGGATATCACCCGTCGCCTTCAGCAAAGACCCCAACGCCCCCAACGCCGACAGATCATGCGACGCCGCCGTGAAATCCTGCAACGGCTTCTCCGTGTGATGCCGCGCCCCACGCAGCCCCGACGCCGCCTTCGCCATCGACACAGCATCCTTCGCCAAATCCGACACAGCACCCCACCCCCGTTTACAACCGCGTACATGCCAACAGTAAAACGATACGCTGATGAACTTTCGCGTAGGTACGGCTTACGCCAAGGGCCTGGCGAGTCTGGTGGGGCGAGGTCGCGGTGAGGGCTGTCAGCGGTTGATCGTCTGGATTTCCTGGACGTTCATGTCCTGGGTGGTCTGAAAGGTTCCGTCGGGCAGGTCGCCACCTGCGCCGCCGGTGCCGTTCCAGGTGATCTTCCAGGTGATGGATGCCTTGAGCTGGTACGGGTTTCCGTCGGTTGCGTGGAGGTAGTTGATGCCGCAGGGCGGGTTCTGGCTGGCGTCGCCCGCCTTGTACGGCGTGCCGATAGAGCCGTCCTTGTTGAAGTCGCAGGTGCCGGAGGCGGGGAAGGTGTCGGCGTCGTCGGTGCCCGGGTCGAGGTGGAGGCTCACGGGTTTTGCGGTCGTCTCGGCCCAGAGTCCGGTGTTGGGGAGTTCGGCGCGGACGACGACGTCCTTGAACGTGCCCTTGTCGAGCCAGACCCAGGTGGGCAGGTTCACGGTGGACTTGGTCTGCGGCTTCAGCTCGATCTTGGTCTCGGGGACCTTGACCTTGTTGTAGGCGTACTCGGCGAGCATCTTCGGCGTGGGCGCGTGTGGAATCTTCGGGACCTGACCGGCCGGCTGCCAGAACATGATGCGGCCGCACTGCCAGGAGTCGGGATCCGATGCGTCCGGCGCTACGCTCCGCCAGAAGTAGCCCTTTTTCCCTTGGTTGTAGTTCTTATAGCCTGGCGCGGAGGTCCACGCGTCGTCCATGTTGTCTTCGGGCTTCCCGTCCCGGTAATGATCTGTCCAGAGGCCGGTTCCGAACCAGGACTGATGGATGCCGACGTCTCCGTCGCCACCCGAGGATTTCACGAAGTTCTTGAGACCCTCAGGTGTGAATACAGGTTCGTACCAGCAGGCCGGAGGCTTCCAGTTCGGGTCGATGGTGGAGAGGTTGCCGTTCTTGCCACTGCCGCCGCCTCCCTGTTTGTACGTGATCCGGATCTGGGAGTGAGTGGCTGAGGCCTCCACAGCTCCGTTTCCTGCACCCCCATGCGAGCTGTCGGCGGGCGGAGTCGTGGTCTCCCCCGGGGTGTCGGTAGCGTGAGCGACGCCGACGGAGCACACGAGCCAGATCGCGGCACCCGCAAGGGAGGCCCGCCGTATGGTCGTGATGGACCTCATCCTTGGCATTCCTTCACCCGCCCCTGTACCTCGATCTGCTGGGTCTTCCACACATTGGAGCCGGCCTTGGACGGGGCCATCAGAAGGCTGTACTTCTGATAACTGTCCGGGCTCTCACCTACGTAATTGATCTTTCCTGTCTTCACGGACTTGCTGTACGACTTGGTCTGGTTGCGGCAGAACGTGACGAGCACGGACTTCGACTTACCGATCGAATCAGCCTGGGCGTCGAAGTACCGGTCCGTTCCGGTGGGTGTCCAGCCGCCCTTCATCCATGCCTGGATCTGCGACTTCGCATAGCGAGCGGCGACCGGGCCGGAATAGAACTGGTAAGCAGGGTCGTTCGGGTTCTGCTTGACGATGCCGTGCTTCAGGGCGCGGATGTAGTTTTCGGCATCGTCCACCGCCGCTGCCTTTGCCGCGTCGGCCGGCTTGTCGAAGGTGAAGTTCAGGTGGAGGTCCGACGGCACGCTGACATCCGGCCTGCCGTTCGCCGTCGAGGAGGACGCCGAAGCGGACGGGCTCTTGGTCCCCTCGTCCGCTCCCTTGATCTTGTCCTTGGAAGCGTCGTCGCTGCTGCCTCCACATGCGGTCAGTAGCAGGGCCGCACTGACGGCGAGTGCGGCGGCGATGGTCGGAGTGCGGCGGGCCACGAGTGTTCTCCCCCGGTTGTTCGGCAGCAGGCCTGCAGTCCGGACTGCAAACATGCAGGGCATTCGAAGCTACCAGCCGCATGTAAAGGGCAGCAGAGGACCGTCGGGGGATTCCGTGCCATGTGCGCCAGGTGTGACCTGGTCGTGATAAATCAGTCGCGACCGCGCATGTTGCGCGTGTCCCGGGCGGCCGTGTGCACGGTGATGCGGTGGTGGATCCAGGAGCCGGTGCCTGCGGCCGTGCGTGCGGGTTCAGTGTGCCGACGCGGAGGCCACGGTGACCGTCTGCGCGAGGCTGTCCGTCAGCGTGCACAGGGCGTCGGTGTGCGCGAGGGCCCGCCACGAAGTGAGCAGCACGAGGCCCCACTTCTCGTCCGGGCAGATGCCGTAGGCGCAGGTCTCCATGACGGTGCCCGTCCCGTCCCGGTCGGCGTCCTGGACGTACGCGTGCCGCACCCGGACCGCGGGCCCGGCGGGGAGTGCCCGCAGCTCGGCCTCGGGTGGCCGGAGCGAGATGTCCGTCGGAGCAGCCAGGTAGCGGTGGAGCAGATCGACGGTCACCGTGGGGTACGTCTCGTCGGCGACCAGCGCCGACAACTCGATGCGGGCCAGCTCCCCCAACTGCGGCGTGGGGACGTACGAGAGCGCGGTGACCGGCCCGCGACCGCGCGAGTCCAGGGCAGCCGCACGCAGTTCGGCGGCGAGCGCCTCGATCAGTCGTCCGTCGCCTTCGGGGCCCACGCGCAGCCGGGCTGCGTCAGCGGCCCATGCGTCCAGGTCGACCAGTTCGCGTACCGGAAGGGAGACGGCGTCGTCCGGCGCCTGCATGCGTACCGTGGACGCGGAGTACTCGGGCATCAGGCCATCCATTGCAGAGTGCGGGCGATCGAGTCGAAGAGTGTCACCAGCGCGTCCGCCAGCGGCTCCATCGACGTCGGAACCGGGGTGGAGAACGAGAGCAGCAGGCGCTGCTCGCTGTTCGGCACGGCGAGGTAGAGGTCCAGGTGGGTGAGGGGCAGCGTGTTGCCGTCCGGGTCGTCGGCCACGGGGTGTTGACGGTGGAGATGGCGCACGGCCGGCCCCGCGGGCAGGTCGGCCATGGTGACGTCGGCGCCGCGGGCCCCCAGGGACAGGGCGATGTCGGACAGGCCTCCGGCCGCCGTGCCCGGCGGCGGCCGCAGGACGGTGACGACCAGGCCGGCGGACACCGGCACCTGGCCGATGATCTGGTTGACGACGTACATCTCCACGCCGCCGTTCGCGTGCGCGGCCTCGGCCTGCTCCCGGAGCCGGTCCGCGAGCGCGGCCTTCAACTGCGGGGTGGCCTTCGTCCGGCGCAGCCCGCGGTTGACCAGCTTGTCGATGCGGTGGGTCCAGCGGTCGGGGTCGAGGACGATGCGTTCCCAGCCTTCGGGGACGGCTATGCGGTAGTCGGACGGGGGTGTGGTGGCCGTGCGGACCGTGTCGGATGTGCTGCCTGATCCGGGAGATGTGGGAGATGTGGTCACGTCGTCGTTCCCCTCGCTCGATCGCCGCTGTTCCGCCGTGGCCGCGCCCGGCCGATGACGGCGGCGCCGGCCGGGGCCAGCAGCAGTACAGCAGCGGCTCCCAGGGACACAGCGGTTTCGGCGGTGTCGCCGATGTCGGACTTCGAGCCGAGGAAGGGGAGGTAGTGGCCGGACGGGTCGACCACGGCAGTGCTTTTGGCGCCTACCCGGTCAGCGCAGTCCTCCCTGTTGTGGAACACCTGGTGTACGGAACCGTCCCGCAACCTGACTCGGCAGTGGGTCTGGCGAGTCCCGTGGGCCCACTGGTGGCTCGGGGCGGTGATGGTGGCCGTCTGCTCCACTCCGCGCAGCTGCAGATACCACTCCTGGCTGGTGTGGGAGGCGACGAAGATCAGGACGAAGTACGCCGCCACTGTGAGCCACCGCAGGACCAGGCCCCCGTGCGACACCCGGGTCCCGAGTGCCGCGAAGATGACGCCCACTCCGCAGAGGACCCCCACCAGCAGGGAGAGGCCGCTGCCGAGCACGAGGGTGGACAGCTCGCACACGACGCATCCGGCGACGGCAGCGAGGAGCAGCCGCATCCACGGCCACACAGCGGTCCGCCGGGCCGGCCCCTCGTCGTCACCGGGACGTCGTGGATCAGCCCCGGCGGTGAACTCGGACAGGACGCCGCGCACTCTCCGCATGCCGCCCTCGCCATCGGCGATACGGCGCAGTTCCGGCAGCCCCATGCCGATCTCTTCCAGCGTCCGCCGCCCGTCCTCCGGCAGCTCCGCGAACAGATCGTCGACGGTCCGCTCGTCCTCACTCGCCACGTTGTCCTTGCTTCCTTGCTTCCTGGCTTTCCTTGCTTCTGTGATCCTGCTCTGCGGTGTTCCGCAGCCGGCCGGGTCAGCCGTCGTCCCCGGGCGTGCTCCAGCGCCAGTTGTAGAACGGTATGCCGCCGGCCCCCAGCCCCGGGATCTCCTTCACCCTGCCCAGACCGTCCGGCCCGGTGAGCCACGACTCCCCGTCGCTGACCGGTGCCAGGTTCGACCAGCCGGCCGCTAGCGGCAGCGTCTGACTGCCGATGAAAAGGCCCTTGCCGTAACCCGCCATGCTCTTGAACGAGGAGCCCGCGATCTGCGCGAGCTTGGGGGCGCCCTCGGTGACCAGGCTTTCCTCGCCGGGCAGCTTCCCCGCGGCGATCCTGATGTCGTTGACGTAGGCCTTGGCGTTCAGGGACTCCTTGACCACGGAACGCATCCGCGGCAGGAGTTCGGCGGGCCCCTCGGCGAGCGCCTTGCCGATCTGGCCGGGTTTGACCCCGTTGAGTGCTTCGCCGAGTCCACGGGCAGCCGCTGGATTCAGCCCGATGTCCCGTGCCAGCTGCACGTCCTTGACGGCGGCAGACCCCCGTGCGGCCACGGATGCCTCCTTCGCCGCGGTGCCGAGCAGCCGGCCGGCGCCGAACGACAGCACGCCGATCGCGTCGATGGCGACGTCCAGCCAGGTGCCCTTGCCGTCGAGGGCCGACACGGTGTCGCAGACCAGGGCGACCACCGATGCGATCAGAGCCAGCGCCGCGAGAACCTCACCGAGTACCGGCACCCAGCTCAGCACGAGGGCCAGCACACCGAGGAGGGCCGCTGCCACCCCCGCCCAGTGCCCGATCTTCGCGATCCAGTCCTCCACGCTGTCCCACCAGTGGTGCTTGGGGTCCTTCAGCCCGTCGTGGTCGACGGCGTCGTGGATGGCCGACTTGGCGTAACCGGCCTGGGTGTCCCGGTAGGACAGCGCGTGCCGGAGGTCCGTCTTGGCGCCCTCCAGGTCCGAGTCGGCCGACTCCTTCTGTTTGTGCAGCTTCTGCTTGTCGGGATGGCCGTCGTGGCCGGGATGGTGGTCGATCTGCTTCTGGCAGTGGCTGCCGGCCGCGTCGGCGGACTTGGCCTTCCCGAGTGCCGTACGGACCAGCGTCTGCGCGTGGTTGAGGGCGGTGGCCCAGTTCTCCCGTACCTCGTCGGAGGCGGGTTCGGGGCCCACCGAGGAGCCGAGGGCCCCGGCGGCGGCCGCGTAGCGCTGGTGCGACGTGGTGAGCAGTCCGACGGTTTCCGCGGTCTTCTTCGTGAACTCACGCCCGGCGTCGGAGTCCCAGCCGTTGCCGTCGACCAGGTTGTGCAGCTTGGTGGCCTGGTCCTGGATCAGGGCGGCCGTGTCGGAGATGCGCTTGCCGAGCCGGGCCACCTCGTAGGGGTCGCCCGGGGTGAATTCCTTGTCGTCGTAGCGGGCCGTCTGCCAGTCGACGCCTGAGAAGTCGTCGCTCACTTGCCCTCGCCGCTCTTCTTCGGCTCGGACTTCAGCAGGGCCTGGGCGAGGTGCTGGTCGAGGCCGTCGTATGCCGTGGCCGCCGAGCCGGCGGTCTTGCCGAGGAACTCCAGGCCGTCGCAGAGCTGCTTGCGCTTCTTCTTCCAGTCGTCCGCGAAGTCGTCGAGGGCGTCCGCCACGTCACCCGATCCCATCTCCGCGTCGTAGGAGTCGACCAGGTCCTTGGCGCCCTCGAAGTGCGATTTCAGCTTTGCGACCGACCGGCTGATTTCCCGCAGTTCCGATGTGGACACCGCTATGTGATCCGCCACTCCGACCCCCGTATTCGTGCTCCCGACAAGCCGTCCCCTCTGCCTCGTCCGGCGCATTCGCCCAGGAGCGGCCACGCATAATGTCCTCCATCGGTTTTCGCGCCAGCAACCAACGGAAAGCAAAGGCGCCATCCAGGGGGCAACGAGCAGTCGGCGGGCCTCTTCGGCCCACCAGCTCCGGGGGCCGCCGCTGTCCGGCCGCCGCCGTGGCTGCCGGACCGGCAGACGAGGGCCGGGGACCGGCGGCCGGGGCGGGCCTGAGGGAGAATCCTGCGCATGACCAAGATTCTGATCACCGGCGGCGCCGGATTCATCGGCAGTACCGTCGCTTCCGCCCTCATCGATCAGGGGATCACCCCGGTCATCCTCGACGATCTCTCCAAGGGGCGGAGAGAGTTCGTCCGCGACCGTGTTTTCTACCCGGGCGACATCGCCGACCAGGCGCTGCTGGACCAGGTGTTCGCCGAGCACCCCGACATCGACGCGACGCTGCACTGCGCGGCCAGGATCGTGGTGCCCGAGTCCGTCGACCGGCCGCTGCACTACTACCGGGAGAACGTCGCCAAGACCGTCGACCTCCTGGAGTCCCTCCAGCGCAACGGGTGCGAGCGCGTCGTCTTCAGCAGCTCCGCCTCCATCTACGCGCCCACCGCCGACGCCCGCGCGGACGAGACCTGCCCGGTGGCCGCCGCGAGTCCCTACGCCCGTACCAAGCAGATGATGGAGCAGGTGCTCCAGGACTGGACCGTGGCGGCTCCGGTCCGCGTGATCGCACTGCGCTACTTCAACCCGATCGGGGCCGACCCCCAGCTGCGTACGGGGTTGCAGGACCTGAATCCGACCCACGCGCTGGGCAAGCTCATCGAGGCGTACACCGAGGGAACTCCGTTCACCATCACCGGAGTGGACTGGGCGACCCGCGACGGCAGCGGCATCCGTGACTACATCCATGTCTGGGATCTCGCCCGTGCGCACGTCGCGGCGCTCACGCGTTTCGACGAGGTCGTCAAGCCGGCGGCCGACGACCGGTACCGGGTCATCAACGTCGGCACGGGACAGGGCACCACCGTGCGTGAACTCGTCACGGCCTTCGAGGAGGTCGTGGGCGCGACCCTCGACGTCCGCGAGGCGGACCGGCGCCCCGGGGACGTGATCGGCTGCTACACCGCGGGCGACCGCGCGGGCGAACTCCTCGGCTGGAGCGCCCGGAAGAGCACGGCGGAAGGCGTACGCGACTCTCTGGCCTGGCGCGAGAAGTGGGCTGCTCAGCTGGCCGGTTGATGAAGGATGAAGTCTGTGCAGTGGCGGGATCCGGTATCGGGGATCGACGGGCGACCCGGGAGAGCAGAGACGTGAGAAACACCGTGACGAAAGCCGACGCATCGGACGCCGGTACCTGGATACTCGGCGACCGGAGTGTGAACCGGATCGGTCTGGGAGCGATGCGCCTGACCGGCAGCGCCGCGTTCGACCTCGGCGAACCCGGCGACCGTGACACGTCGGTCAAGGTGCTCCGCCGCGCCGTCGAGCTCGGCGTCAATCACATCGACACGGCTTCGTTCTACTTCTCACGGCTCCGTTCGGCCAACGAGCTGATCAACACGGCCCTGGCCCCGTACCCGGAGGACCTGGTCATCGTCACCAAGGTCGGCCCCGGCCGGGACCCCTCGGGCGAGTGGTACGAGGCCACGCCCGGGCAGTTGCGCGGCCAGGTGGAGGAGAACCTGCGTCAGCTGGGCCGGGACCACCTCGACGTGGTGAACCTGCGCCGGATGTCCGAGGACTCGGTCTCCGAGCACTTCGGTGCTCTCGCCGAACTCCGTGATGCCGGGCTGATCCGGCACCTGGGCGTATCCAACGTCACCGCGAAGCACCTGGCAGAGGCGCAGGCCATCGCGCCGGTGGTCTGTGTCCAGAACCGGTTCAGCCTCGACGTCCGGAGGAACAGCGAACTGCTGCGGCAGTGCGGTGAGCAGGGCGTCGCGTTTGTGCCCTTCTTCGCGATCGCCGGAGAGGGAAGGGACGAGGGCGCGGCGGCCGACGGCCGCGAGAGCGCGCCCGTACGCGAGGTCGCCGAGGCCCACGGCGCGTCCCCGGCCCAGGTCCGTCTGGCGTGGACGCTGCACCAGGGACGGCACGTCCTGGCGATCCCGGGGACCGGCAACCCCGCACACCTGGAGGAGAACGTGGCGGCCGGGACGCTTCGCCTCACCACCGAGGACATGGACCTTCTCGGCGCCACCGACAGCTGAAACACCCGGAGGTCACCCGCCGGGCGCTTCGTCGATGGCGGGCATCGGCCCGCCGTCCGGCTGCCACCGGCTGAGGAAACCGGCCTGCCGGCCGGCGTCGACGAGTTCGATGCGCGCGCCGATGCTGTCCATGCGGTGACAGGCGAACGGCCTGCCGTGGGGGCAGCCGGAGAACTCCAGGGGCATTCCCTCCCTCTCCAGGCGTGCGGAGCCCTGCTGGATGTCGCTCGTCCAGAAGCCGATGTGATCGGACCTGGCTCCCGCCGACGCGTCCCACGGGCTGCCTCGGGGTCCCTCGATCAGCTCGATGAACGGCGGGCCGCCCGTGGTGAAGGCAATCCGGTAGTCCCACTCACCCAGTCGCTCGGAGGCCGGGGCACACCGCTCGACACCGGCCGAGCGACGGAAGTCCGCCATGGCCCGCTCGATGTCCGGGACGGCGAAGCACACGTGGTAGTAGGCAGTCATGCACCCATCATCGGACGGGCTGCCAGAGATGCCCCAGCCGGACGGAAGCGGAGTCAGGCCGCTTGCGGCGTGGTGCGCGACTGACGCTGCTGCTCGACCGGTCGGTGAACGGTCTTGCCGGACGCGTGGCCGCGGCAGGTGGCCGGGGTACTTCAGCCGCAGCTGTGGATACCGGGTACGACAGGGGATGGGCCGTGGCAGGGGGAGGCGGCGCCCGGGATCGGTCCAGGCTGTCCTGCGGTAGGGGTGTTGCGTCCCACAGGGCTGTCGGACGTCGAGGCGATCGCGGAGCTGCGGGTGACGGTAAGGCGCCCGGTCCTGGAGTGCTTGGCCGATTCGATGAGCGTCGTGTCCGGCGACGACTGCGGGACTCCTCCGCGCATTGCGTTGGCGTCAGCGGTTGATGGCCTGGATCTCCTGGACGTTCATGTCCTGGGTGGTCTCGAAGGTGCCGTTGGGCAGATCGTGGTGCACGCCGTCATGGTCCGACCCTTCCCAGGTGATTTTCCAGGTGATCGACGCCTTGAGCTGAAACGGCTCACCGTTCGTGGCGCGGAGGTAATTGATGCCGCAGGGTGGCGTCTTGGTCGCATCGCCCTTGGCGTAAGGGGTGCCGATGCTGCCGTCCGCCTTGAATGAGCAGTCGCCGGACGACGGGTATGTCTCGGCGTCCTCGGTTCCTGGATCCAGGTGCAGGCTCACCGGCTTCGCGGTGGTTTCCGCCCAGAGACCGGTATGCGGCAGCTCTGCACGAACCTTCACCTCCTGGAATGAGGCCCTGTCGAGCCACACCCAGGTGGGGAGGTTGACGGTCGACTTGGTCGCAGGTTTCAGCTCGACCTCGGTGTCCGGGACCTTGACCTGGTTGTACGCGTAATCCGCCAGCATTTTTGGTGTCGGCGCATGAGGGATCTTCGGCACGGTGTTTGCGTCCTGCCAGAACATGATCCGGCCGCAGTCCCATGAGTCCTCATCGTGTACGTCGGGTGCGACGCTGCGCCAGAAGTAGCCCTTCTGGCCGATGTTGTAGTTCTTGTACCCGGGGGCAGTGGACCATGCACCGTCGAAGTTCTTGTCCGAAATGCCCTTTTCGTAATGATCCACGAAGACCCCGTTAGACCAGAACTCATGGATCCCGACGTCACTGACCTGGTTTTTCTTAACTGCCTGCTTGAGCTGCTCGGGTGTGAAGAGAGGTTCGTACCAGCAGGCTGGGGGCTTCCAGTTGGCATCGATGGGTGCGAGATTCCCCTTCTTGCCGCCCCCGCCTCCGCTCACATGAATGATCTTGATCTGAGAATCTGACACCGAGGCGTTCACGGAGTGGTTACCAGTGTCACCGCTGGGTTTGCCTTCGTGTCCAGGTTCTCCCAGCGCGTATGCGGACGTCGGATTCAGGGCGGCCGTCACCACGAGGGGAACGACCAGGCGCCGCAGGGGCTGGCGCGGCGAGTGCATGATCAGCACCCGCCGGCTTCCGACTCCACCGTGGTGGTCTGCCAGATGCCCTCCGCGGTCTTCCCTAGCCCGGTGCTGTACCGCACCTTGGGAGATTCACCCTTGGGAGTGCCTGACAGTTTTCCCGTCTTGAGGTTCTTGCTGTAGCCCTTGCCCTCGTCCACGCAGTAGAAGAGCGTCGCCGTCTTCTTGCCCTTGAGGTGTACTTCCGGGTTGTAAGCAGTGACTTTGCCGGTGATGGTCAGGCCCTTGTATCCCTTGACCCATTCCGAGCCGGTCGCGAGCGCGGCTTGCGTGCTGTAAAAGGCCAGATAGTCGGCCTTCGGGTTGCTGTCACCGATGGCCGCGTAGGTGGCCCGGAGGCGCTCCTTGCCGTCGTTCAGGACGGATTGAAGCTCGGGGTCGCTGTTGGTCCAGCCCTCGAAGTCGGCCTGAAAGCCTTTCGGGAGTTTGATCGCCGGGCGCTGGACGCCGGGAGCCGCCGGGGAGGATGCCGAGGCGGAAGGGCCCGTCGGCCCCTTGTCCGCGCCCTTGATCTTGTCCTTGGACGCGTCGTCACTGCCGCCGCCGCAAGCGGTCAGCAGCAGTGCCGCACTGACGGTGAGTGCGGCGGCGATGGTCGAGGTGTGGCGGGCCACGTGTGTTCTCCCCCGGTATTCGGCAGTCGGACGGTCGGATCGTCCTGTGCGTATGCAATCGGCAACGAAGTTACCAGCCGGGTGTAAAAGGGTGGTGGGTGGCGACCGGTGGATCCCGTGCTCTGTGGGGGAGTTGTGATCCAGTCGTGAGGGACGCGTCAGTGGCGAGCGGTCCCGCTCTCCGAGCGCCCCGTGACACGTGCGATACGGAGATGGCTGACGGGTGCCCGGTGTGCGGCTGGACGCGTCTGGAACCGGGGCTGGCGACTCCGGATTCCCGCACCACATTTCCCTTCGGTCCATGGGTGCTGCAATCGCGAGGTCCCCCTCCGCTCAATTGGGGCAAGCGTCAACAGGCGCGTCATATCGGGCTCGTTGTGCCTCTCGGAGTCTGTCTGTCTTTCGAAACCGTCCGTACCATCTCGGTAGGCTCAGTCCACCCCCCGACGGCCGATCCCGATAACCCCCGACGATCCCGAACCCGCTCCCTCCCCACAGGAAACCCGCCATGGCGCGCAATACTCCCGGCTCGACGGGCCCGACCAACCGGACGCCTCAGCCTCTGCCCCGGCAACGGACCGCGGGTGACTTCGCCAAGGCGTTCTTCGCGTTTCTCGCGCTCGCGGGGTTGCTGCTCGCGGTGCCGCTCGCCCTGTCCACGCAGGGCTGGCCGCTGCCGCACAGCATGCCGTCCTTCGACATGGTGCAGCAGCAGATCACCGTCGACACGTTCGTGAACATCCTGGTCTGCGTCGTCTGGCTGGCCTGGGCGCAGTTCGCCGCGTGCGTCCTGGTGGAGATCAAGGCGGCCGTCTCCGGCGTCGGAATGCCCTCGCACATTCCCGGTGCGGGGCCGAGCCAGATGCTGGCCCGGCAGCTCATCGCCGCGCTGCTCCTGGTCAGCGCCACCGCCGCGAGCTTCGCGCCCGGCATCGCGCAGTTCGGGCAGTCGCTCGAGTCGACGCACAAGCCGACGGTCGCGGCCGCGCAGCAGGCCCCGGGGATCGGCTCCGCGCAGCAGGCGCGGGCCGCCGTGGCCTCGCAGGCCGACGCGCAGTCCCAGGCCGAGCAGGTGCACGCGAAGACCGGGGCCGAGGGCGCGACGAAGTTCTACCGGATCAGCCCGCCCGAGGGCCGCCACCACGACTCGCTGTGGGAGATAGCCCAGCGCCACCTGGGCGACGGCCGCAGGTACAAGGAGATCTACCAGCTCAACAAGGACCGGATGCAGCCGGACGGTACGAAGCTGTCCGAGGCGAGTCTGATCCGGCCCGGCTGGATCATGGAGATGCCGGCCGACGCCCACGGCGGCGAGGTCGTGGAGATGCCCGACCAGGCGCCGAACGTCTCCGAGCAGGTGCGCCACCAGATCGACGAGTACGCCAAGTCCGGGAACCACCAGGAGCAGCCCGCCCAGCAGCACCAGGGCGGCAGCCGCGGTGACAACCCGACGGCGCAGATCTCCGTACCGGAGCAGCGCCTTCCGAACGCGCCGGCCACCGGCTCCGGCTCCGGGGCCGGATCGGGCGCGGTCGCCGAGGCGCCGTCGCAGAGCACCGACTCCGGTCTCGGTCTGTCGGCGGCCCTCATCGGTGCCCCGCTGCTCGCCGCCGGTGTGCTCGGCGCGCTGGGCCGCCGCCGCCGGATGGCGCTGTGGCAATCGGCGATGACCGCGGTGGCCGGCCGGCGCGGTATGGAACCGCCGGTCCCGACCGGCGACGAAGCCGACGCGCACGACGCGCTGCTGGTCGGTGCCGACCCCGACGCCGTCCGCTTCCTCGACCTGGCGCTGCGCGGGCTCTCCTCCTCGCTCGGCCAGGAGAACCGCCCGCTGCCCGTCGTGTACGCGGCCTGGCTCACCGGCGACGATCTGCACCTCCAGCTCGCCCAGCCGTCGGGGACGCCGCCGGCGCCGTGGGAGCAGGGCCAGGACCAGACGTTCTGGCGGCTGGAGCGGTCGGCGGTCGCGGCGTACGAGGGGATCGACCCGGAGGCCGCGGCCGCCCCGTACCCGGGACTCGTCAGCCTCGGCACCCGCGACGACGCGCGGCTGCTGCTGAACCTGGAGGCCGTGCCCGGTCTGGTCGCACTCACCGGGGCCGACCCCGACCGGGCCGCCGTCCTCTCGTCCGTCGCCGCCGAACTGGCCACCAACGGCTGGTCGGACCGGATGACCGTCACGGTCGTCGGATTCGGCGCGGAGCTCAGCCCGCTGGCCCCGACGCGGCTGCGCCACCTCGGCTCCGTCGACGAGCTCATCGAGACGCTCGGCGCGGAGATCGGGCAGCGCCGCAGCGCGCTCGGCACGGCCGGTCACGACTCGGTCCTCACCGGACGGACCGGCCCGGCCCAGCAGACCCGCTGGGCGCCGCACCTGGTCCTCGTCGCGGACGAACCCACCGCCGACGAGGCCACCGCGCTCGCCGAACTGACCTCGGACTCGGGGCGGCTGGGCATCGGCTGTCTGATCGGTGCCGGTTCGTCGGTACAACTGCCCGGCGCCACCTGGGACTTGGAGATCACCGCAGAGGGCAGGCTGCTCGCACCGCTGCTCGGTCTCGAACTCGATGCCCAGCTGCTGCCGCAGGCGCAGCACGAGGCCGTCGTCCGGCTCTTCGCCGACGCCGCCCCGGAGGGCGACGGCCCCGAACCGGCCCGCCCGTTCCTGGTCGACATCACCGAGCAGGGCCGTCCCGCGGTGTACGCGCGGCTGGTCGGCCCGTACGAGATCATCGGCCTCGACACCCCGGACAGCGAACGCAGCGCCCTGCTGCACGAAGCGCTCGCGCTGCTCCTGCTGCACCGTGAGGGCGTCCACCCGCGGGTCCTCGCCTCGGCGATGTGGCCGCGCGGAGTCACGCCGGAGGTGTGCGACGCGCTCATCGAGCGGCTGCGGCTGTGGCTCGGCACGGACGAGGACGGCTCGGCCCGGCTCCGTACGGACAGCACCGGGCGGCTCACGCTCGCTCCGTCCGTGGTCTCCGACCTGGACGTGCTCCGTTCGCTCCACCACGAGGCGACCGAGGGCCGGGGCGCGCGGCGCGCCTCGGTGCGGGAGCGGCTCCTCACGGACGCGCTCGGGCTGGTACGGGGGCCGCTCCTGGCCGACCGTACGGAGGGCCGCTACACCTGGCTGACCCACGAGATCATCGACACACAGCTGCCGCTGCTCGTGGCCGATGTGGCGCTGGCCCTGTCGGCGCACCACCTGGAGCAGGAACAGCCGGAGAAGGCCATCGCCGCGCTGCGGGCGGCGGTCTCCGGGTCCTCGGCGGACGAGCGCCTGTGGAACGAGATGCTGCGCGCGACCCACGCGACGGGCGACGAGGCGCGGCTGCGGGAGCTCGCGTCGGACCTGGCCGTGCGGGGCGGTGACCGGGGGCTGCCGCCGCGCACGGAGGCGCTGCTGGACGAGCTGCTTCCGGGATGGCGCGGGGGAGTTGCGGCGGCGGGGTGACCGTACGCGGGGCGGCCGGTGCCGGTCTCGGACGGTGGACGGCCGGGAATCCCCGCTGAAAAAAGCAGACAAAGGGGGCGCAATCTTTCGCGTCGCCCCCTGGCGTAGGCTGGATCGGTCGTCTGTAGCCCCTTGGGAAGGACCCGCCCGGTGACCGAGAACGCCGACCTTACGTCTGTAAATGTCGCAGCCGTCCTCGACCGTGCCGCCGAAGGCGGGCGCATCACTCCCGAGGAAGCGGTCGTCCTGTACCGCGACGCCCCGCTGCACGCCCTGGGCGCGGCGGCCGACGCCGTGCGCCGTCGCCGGTATGCCGGGACCGAGCACATCGCCACGTACATCATCGAGCGCAACATCAACTACACGAACCTCTGCGTCACGGCGTGCAAGTTCTGTGCCTTCTACGCGGCCCCGAAGGACACCGAGAAGGGCTGGACCCGCGACCTCGACGACATCCTGCGCCGCTGCGCGGAGACCATCGAGCTCGGTGGCACACAGATCATGTTCCAGGGCGGGCACCACCCGGACTTCGGCGTGGAGTACTACGAGGAGCACTTCTCGGCCATCAAGAAGGCGTACCCGGAGCTGGTCATCCACTCCCTCGGCGCCTCCGAGGTCGAGCACATGGCGCGGATCTCCAAGGTGTCGGTCGAAGAGGCCGTCTCGCGGATCCACGCGGCCGGGCTCGACTCCTTCGCCGGTGCGGGCGCCGAGCTGCTGCCCGCGCGGCCGCGCACGGCCATCGCGCCGCTCAAGGAGTCCGGCGAGCGCTGGCTGGAGATCATGGAGACGGCGCACGGTCTCGGCGTCGAGTCCACGTCCACCATGCTCATGGGCACCGGCGAGACCAACGCCGAGCGCATCGAGCACCTGCGGATGATCCGCGACGTACAGGACCGGACCGGCGGCTTCCGTGCCTTCATCCCGTACACGTACCAGCCCGAGAACAACCACCTGAAGGGCCGGACGCAGGCCACCCTCTTCGAGTACCTGCGCATGATCGCCATCGCCCGGCTCTTCCTCGACAACGTCGCCCACATCCAGGGCTCCTGGCTGACGACCGGCAAGGAGGTCGGCCAGCTGTCGCTGCACTACGGCGCCGACGACCTCGGCTCGATCATGCTGGAGGAGAACGTGGTCTCGTCGGCCGGTGCCAAGCACCGGTCGAACCGGATGGAGATCATCGACCTCATCCGCAAGGCCGGCCGCGTTCCCGCGCAGCGCGCGACGACGTACGAGCACCTCGTCGTGCACGACGACCCGGCGAACGACCCGGTCGACGACCGTGTCGTCTCGCACCTCTCGTCCACGGCGATCGAGGGCGGCACGGCCCACCCCGAGCTGAAGCTCCTCGACGCCAACTGAGGCCCCGTTGCTGACCCTTCACCGGGCGCGCGCCGACGCGGTCGTCATCGACGGCGACCGCATCGCGGCGCTCGGTCCGTACGACGAACTGGACACGGCGTACGGGGACCGGGCCCGGCTGCGCAGCTGGGACGGGGTCCTCACCCCGGGCCGCCACGAGCCGGACGCGCCCGCACTCCTGGAAGCGGCCTACTGGCCCGACCCGCGCGAGGACCTCGGCTCCGACCCGCTGACCGGCCGGGCCCTGGCCGCGCTCGGGATGACCGAGGTCCGCTGGGGCGCGAGCGCCCGGCGCGGACTGCAACGGCTGCTGGCGGCGGGGACGACTTCGGTCGCCGGACCGTTCACCCGGGAGACCGTCCGCACGGCCGTCGAGCGGTCGGGCCTCCGGGTGTTCCCGGGGGGCGTCGAGGACGCCACGCTCCTGGTGCCCGGCCCGCTGGCTGTCTCCGGGCGGGCCGACTTCGCGGTGTACGACGACGACGGCGCCTGTCTGGTGACGTGCGTCGCGGGCCGGATGGTGCACCGGGCGCGCTGATGGCCGCCGGACCACGGAAGACGCGGGCAGCGCAGCGGGAGTTGACGCTCCACGGGTACCCCCGGGACCCACCCCGTCCGCCCCCTCCCGGCCCCGTGCCACGCGGGCCGCGACCCTGTGGCCGGGCTCCCGTGGGCCGCACGACACAATGGTCGGGTGACCCGAGCATCCCTGGACAAGCAGCCGCACGAAGTCGCCTCGATGTTCGACGACGTGGCGGCGAACTACGACCTCACCAACGACGTGCTCTCCCTCGGGCAGGCACGTCTGTGGCGCAAGGAGGTGGCCAGGGCAGTCGGCGCCCGCCCCGCGCAGAAGGTCCTCGACCTGGCCGCCGGGACGGCGACGTCCTCGCTGCCGTTCGCGCAGACCGGTGCGTACGTCGTGCCCTGCGACTTCTCGATCGGCATGCTCCAGGTCGGCAAGGAACGCCATCCGCACCTCCCGCTGACGGCGGGTGACGCGACGAAACTGCCCTTCCGCGACGGGGTCTTCGACGCCGTGACGATCTCCTTCGGGCTGCGCAACGTCCAGGAGACGGATGCCGCGCTGCGGGAGCTGTACCGGGTCACCAAGCCCGGCGGCCGGGTGGTGATCTGCGAGTTCTCGCAGCCCACCTGGGCCCCGTTCCGCACCGTCTACACCGAGTACCTGATGCGGGCGCTGCCCCCGGTGGCGACCGCAGTCTCGTCCAACCCGGACGCGTACGTCTATCTCGCCGAGTCGATCCGCGCCTGGCCGGACCAGCCCGCGCTCGCCGCCCGCCTCCAGCAGGCCGGCTGGTCGGACGTCGCCTGGCGGAATCTGACCGGCGGCATCGTGGCGCTGCACCGGGGCTTCAAGCGGACCGACTGAGCCAGGGGAGGGGGCCGGTGCAGGGGGAGGCGGCCCCGCTGCACCGGCCGGCCCGCCTTCTCAGCCGGCCCCGACCGGCAGATCCAGCCGGAAGCAGTGCCCCTTCCGCGTCGACACCGGTGTCACGAATGTCTCGTGCATCTCCATCCCGAGCCGCCGCGTCACCGCGATCGACCGCTGGTTCTCCGCGTCGACCATCGCGAACACCTCACCGACACCGGCCGCCCCTACCCGCTCCAGCGTCATACGGGCGGCCGTCGTCACATAGCCGTGGCCCCAGTACTTCCGCCCGAGCCGCCAGCCGATCTCGATCCGGCCGACCGGCCCGAACGTCTCGTGCGGCCAGGGCTGCGCACCGGTGAACCCCATCACCTCGCCGTCCCCGTCGAGCATCGTCCAGAGGCAGAATCCGCGCTCGGCGTCATGTCTGCGCTGCCGCGCGGTCAACTCCTCGTACACCGACACCTCCTTCGACGCACCCCCGTGGAATTCCATGACGTCCGGGTCGTCGAACACCCGGTGCCAGGCGAAGGCGTCCTCCTCGGTGGGGACACGCAGCCGGACGACCGGCGCAGGCTTGTTCACTTCGTTCCAACCCTTCAGCTGATCGATCAGGAGGTCCCCATAGACTGCACCTGTCCAGTGCCCCGTGGCACACGAAATCGAGTCTTCCGGAGTTCCCGCCGTGACCGAGCCCCTCTCCGAGCACAGCGCAGATGTGATCGTCGTCGGGGCAGGCCCTGCCGGCTCCACGACCGCGTACTACCTGGCCAAGGCCGGACTCGACGTCCTGCTCCTGGAGAAGACCGCGTTCCCGCGCGAGAAGGTCTGCGGCGACGGCCTGACCCCGCGTGCCACCAAGCAGCTGGTCTCCATGGGCATCGACATCTCCGAGGAAGCGGGCTGGCTGCGGAACAAGGGCCTGCGCATCATCGGCGGCGGCGTACGGCTCCAGCTGGACTGGCCGGATCTCGCCTCGTACCCGGACTACGGCCTGGTCCGCAAGCGGGACGACTTCGACGAGCAACTGGCCCGCCAGGCGCAGAAGGCGGGCGCCCGGCTGCACGAGCGCTGCAACGTCGGCGCCCCGATCACCGACCCGCGCACCGGCCGGATCACCGGCGTCAACGCGAAGATGGGCGAGGAGAAGACCCCGGTCACCTTCCACGCCCCGCTGGTGGTCGCCGCAGACGGCAACTCCACCCGCCTCTCCATCGGCATGGGCCTGCACCGCCGCGAGGACCGGCCGATGGGGATCGCGGTCCGTACGTACTTCACCTCGCCGCGGCACGACGACGACTACCTGGAGTCCTGGCTGGAGCTGTGGGACCGGCGCGGCCCCCAGGACCGGCTGCTCCCCGGGTACGGCTGGATCTTCGGCATGGGCGACGGCACCTCCAACGTCGGCCTGGGCATCCTCGACTCCTCGGCGGCGTTCAAGGAGCTGGACTGGCGCGAGGTGCTGAAGGCGTGGTGCGCGTCGATGCCGGAGGACTGGGGTTACGTCCCCGACAACATGACGATGCCGATCCGCGGCGCCGCCCTGCCGATGGCCTTCAACCGCCAGCCGCACTACACCAAGGGCCTGCTGCTCGTGGGTGACGCGGGCGGCATGGTCAACCCGTTCAACGGCGAGGGCATCGCGTACGCCATGGAGTCCGGCCAGATCGCGGCCGACGTGATCGTCCAGGCGACGGCGCGGGCGACCCCGGCGCAGCGCGAGATGGCGCTGCACAACTACCCGAAGATCCTCAAGGACACCTACGGCGGCTACTACACGCTGGGCCGCGCGTTCGTGAAGCTGATCGGCAATCCGAAGGTGATGAAGCTCGCGGCCCAGCGCGGCCTGACCCACCCGGTGCTGATGAAGTTCACCCTCAAGATGCTGGCGAACCTGACCGACCCGACCGGCGGGGACGCGATGGACCGGATCATCAACGGGCTGACGAAGGTGGCACCCAGCTCCTGACGGGCGCGGGCGCCCGCCCGCTGCCGTGGCGGGGGCCGACGGCGCCCCCGCCGAACCCGCGAGCAGGAGGGACGGCGCATGCGGCCGCCCCGGGCGGCGAGGGTGCACGCCCCGGACGGCGCGTGCGGCCGCCATCCGTGCCCGGCCACCCCGGTCCTGCGCATCCTGCCCGCGCGGTCCCTGACCGGCCGCGCCCGAGCACGACAAGGTCACCTGGTCTTGCAGACATCCCCCTCGTCCCTGCCCGCACGTCTGCGCCGCCTGCCCCGGCCCCCCTGGCTGTCGTCCCCGAAGGTCTTCCGGGTCGAGGTCCTGGCCGGTCTCGTCGTGGGCCTGGCGCTGATCCCCGAAGCGATCTCCTTCTCCGTCATCGCGGGCGTCGACCCGAAGGTCGGACTGTTCGCCGCGTGCACGATGGCGATGGTCATCGCGTTCGTCGGCGGCCGCCCGGCGATGATCTCCGCCTCCACCGGCGCCGTCGCTCTGGTCGTGGCGCCAGTCGTCCGCCAGCACGGTCTGGGACATCTGATCGCGACCGTGATCCTTGCCGGGGTCTTCCAGGTCGTCCTGGGCTCCCTCGGGGTGGCCAGGCTGATGCGGTTCGTGCCGCGCCCGGTGATGGTCGGCTTCGTCAACGCACTGGGCATCCTGCTGTTCACCGCCCAGATACCCAACCTCCACGACGTCCCCTGGCAGGTCTATCCCCTGGTCGCCGCCGGTCTGGCGATGATGGTGTTCTTCCCCCGTCTGACCAGGGCCGTGCCCGCGCCGCTGGTCTCGATCGTGATCCTCACCGCGGTCACGCTGGCAGCCGGCATCGCGGTTCCCACGGTCGGGGACAAGGGGAAGCTCCCCTCGTCGCTGCCGGTGCCGGGGCTGCCGGACGTGCCGTTCAGCGTCCACACCCTGACCGTCATCGCCCCCTATGCGCTGGCGATGGCTCTGGTCGGCCTCATGGAGTCGTTGATGACCGCCAAGCTCGTCGACGACATCACGGACACCCACTCCAACAAGACCCGCGAATCGATCGGCCAGGGCATCGCCAACATCGTCACCGGTCTCTTCGGCGGTATGGGCGGCTGCGCGATGATCGGCCAGACCATGATCAACGTCAAGAACGGTGCCCGCACCCGCCTTTCCACGTTCCTGGCCGGGTTCTTCCTGCTGATCCTGTGCATCGTCCTCGGCCCGGTGGTCTCCGACATCCCCATGGCCGCCCTGGTCGCGGTGATGGTGCTGGTCTCGGTCGGCACCTTCGACTGGCATTCGGTCAAGCCCGCCACGTTGAAGCGGATGCCGGTCGGTGAGACCGCGGTGATGGTCATCACCGTCACGGTCGTGGTCGCCACGGGCAACCTGTCCATCGGTGTCGTCGTCGGCACCCTCACCGCCATGGTGATCTTCGCCCGCCGGGTCGCGCACCTGACGAACGTCACCGCCGTCACCGATCCCGACGGCGACAGCGTCGTCTATGCCGTCACCGGCGAGCTGTTCTTCGCATCCTGCAACGAGCTGGTCTCCCGGTTCGACTACGCGGGCGACCCCGGCAAGGTCGTGATCGACCTGACCGGCGCCCACGTCTGGGACGCCTCCTCCGTCGCGGCGCTGGACGCGATCACCACCAGATACGCCGGACGCGGCAAGACCGTGGAGATCATCGGCCTCAACGAGGACAGCGCCAGGATGCACGGCAGCCTCAGCGGCGAACTCACCGGCAGCAACTGACCTCCGGGCCTTGGCGGTGGCCGGCCGCGCGGAGAGCGTACGGCCGCCCCGGTCACCCTGCGCAGGGGCGGCCGGGGCGGCTTGCGGGTGGCGGTCCCGTCAGCCCACGGCCTTCCAGTGGTCGTACGCGCTGACCATCTGGTAGGTGCGGTCGGGGCAGTAGAAGGAGCCCGCGGGCGAGTCGTAGGTGGTGTCGGAGTTGTCCGCCGAAGCGCGCGTCCAACTGCCGTTGATCCGGACCGTTATGTTGCTGGACTCGAAGGTCTGGCCCGCCATGTCGACGCAGGCGTCGGACCGGCCCGAGGTGCCGACCTGGGAGTACAGCTCGTTGATGTCCCAGCCCGTGTTGCGGCCCGACTGGTTCTGGCCCGACTGGGTGAAGAGGGTGTCCCAGGAACCGGTCCGGTAGTTGTAGAGCCCCGCGGTCCAGGAGTTGGTGGCTGCGTCGGTCTTGACGACCCGGCCGGTGTACGCGCTGGAGCCGCCGTCCGTGTAGGTGCTCAGGAAGGCGCTGTCGATGGGCACCGACGCCTCGAAGGCGACGCTGTTGCACCAGTCCCAGGCGGAGACCGAGCGGCCGGACAGCGTGTAGACGGTGACCAGCTCGATGCACGAGCCGCCCGCCGGGTACATCGTGGGGGTGTAGATCGTCGTGGAGCCGTCCTGGACGGTCAGCTGTGCGGACACCGACTGGGTGGCGCAGGAGCCGTCGCTGCCGTCGATCGCCTTGAAGGACGTGCCCTGGGCCGGGTGGATGTCCGTCAGCAGCCCGCGGTCGGGGGCGCCGTCCCGCAGCGGCCCCTTGTCGGCTATCCCGGAGGTGTCGGCCGCCCCGGAGCCGGTGTAGCCGCGGGCCGCACGGTGGGGCTCGGTCAGGCCGGAGAGTTCATGGTGCACCTGGTCGCGGGAGAGCGCCCCGCGGACCGTACGGCCGGAGTCGGCAGCGGCGGACGTGCAGACACCGGCGGCCTGTTGCCGTGCGGCGACGACGTGGCCGTGGACGGGTGCCGCGGTGGCGGTGGCGCTGCCGAGACCGCAGGCCAGGATCAGAACAGTGGCGGCGCCGAGTGCGGCGGCCGTGGATTTCATACGTCTCACGGGTGCGTTCCTCTCAGGGTGGGGGACCGAGGAGTACGCAGAAACCATGCTCATGACAGATCATGGAGTCAATCAAAACGAAAATCTTTGTTCAGCTCTTATCCAATTCACGTCATCACGCAGCGCTCCGGGCCGGTGCCTCAGGCCGCGCTCCGGGCCGGTTCCGGTTCAGGCCGTGACGCACGGTCGCTGCGGGGCAGCAGGAGCGGAGTCGCCAGAAGCAGCAGACCGGCGATCCCGATCGCTGTGCGGGGACCGGTGGCCGCGGCCAGCAGGCCCCACAGAGCTGTCATGAGTGCGATGGAGGCCTTGCTGGTGACCGACCACGCGGAGAGCGTACGGGCCACCCGGTCCGGCGCGGTGTGGGTGAGCCGGCAGGTGGCGAGCACCGGGTTGTACACGCCCGAGCAGGTGATCAGCCCCAGCTCGACTGCCATCACGAGCACCAGCCCGGCAACGCCGGGCCCGACGAAGGCGAGCCCGATCGACCAGCACGCCCGCAGCGTCCCGGCGGCGATCAGGACCTTGTGCTGCCCGAACCGCGTGACGAGCCGGCGGGCCAGCCGTGACCCGATCAGACCGCCGATGCAGGGCACCGCGAAGACGATGCAGTACTGCCAGGGGGCGAACCCGAGGTGGCCGAGCATGAGCACGGCCAGCAGCGGCGAGGCCGCCATGATCAGGCCGTTGTTCAGGATCGAGTTGAAGAACAGCGGGCGCAGCGTCGGGTGGTTGAGGATGTACCGCCACCCGTCGAGCAGGTCACCGGCGCGCAGCCGTGGTCCGGCGGTTCGCTCCGGGCGCGGTTCCTCGCCGCCGATCGCGCGGATCCCCGCGGCGGAGAGCAGATAGCTGACCGCGTTGGCGAGCACGGTCAGCACCGGGCCGAACATCCCGATCGCGGCCCCGCCGATCGGCGGTCCGAGCATGGTGGCGGTCCAGGTCGTCGACTCGAAGCGGCCGTTCGCGACGAGCAGGTCCTCCTGCCGTACGAGCGCCTTCATGCAGGCCCCGCTCGCCGCCGTGAAGGCGATGTCGGCCGCGCCGACGACGACCGACACGACCAGCAGCTGGGCGAAGCTGAGCAGGCCGAACGCGTAGGCGGCCGGGATGGTCATCAGCGCGGCGAACCGGATCAGGTCCATCGCGACCATCACCGGCCGCTTGCGGCGGAACTCCACCCAGGGCCCGAGCGGCACCGCCACCGCCGCACCGACCGCCAGCCCGGCGGCGGCCAGCAGGGACACCTCGGTCGTCCCGGCGTGCAGGGCGAGGATCGCGATCAGGGAGAACGAGTCGAACGCGAGCCACGTACCGAACGCGCTGGTCGCGTAGGCCGCCCACAGCCACCCGAACTGCCGCCCCAGCGACCGTCTGGACACCATGCTCAGCGCACCTCCCGCTCTCCTCGTCCGCCCGCCGGAACAGGCTGACGTCGACCCCCGAGATCAAAGCGAGCAGCACACCTCCGGGTCAAACAACCGACCCGGCCGTAGCCACAACGGCACGTTGTGTGCCTGGTCGGAGCGGCCCCGCAGGCACGGGGGCCTGATCCGGACGGCAGGCCCTGGAATGGCAGGCTCTGGAATGGCGGGCTCTGGAATGGCGGGCTCTGGATCGGCAGGCTCTAGAGTCGGGCGGCGTGGATCTCGATGCCGTACGTACCTTCGTCGCCGTGGTGGACACGGGCCAGTTCCAGCAGGCCGCCGCGGCCCTGTCGGTCACCCAGCAGGCCGTCTCCCGGCGCGTTGCCACGCTGGAGAAGGACCTCGGAGTGCGGCTTTTCACCCGCACGGCGCGCGGAGCCCGGCTCACCGTCGACGGGCAGGCGTTCCTGCCCCACGCCCGCGATCTTCTCCAGGCCGAGGAGCGGGCAGCCGCCTCCGTGCGGCCCGGCCGGCGCGCGCTGCGCGTCGATGTGGTCGGCCGGCGGTTCGGTCCTGCCGGTCTGCTGCGTGACTTCCATCGCACGCACCCCGGGACCGAACTCGACATCGTCACCCACTACGACGCGGACTCCGCCATCGCGGCCGTGCGGTCCGGCACGATCGACGCGACGATCCGTGCTCTCACCCTGCCCGTGCGGCAGCTTCCCGCCGGGATCGATGCGGTCAGGGTCCTCGACGAGCCCGTCCAGCTCCTGATCGGCCCGGCCCACGAGTTCGCCGGGGCCGATACGGCCGTCCCTGCCCAGCTCGCCGGGCGCCGGATCTGGATGCCCGACATGGCCCCCGGGACCGAATGGGCCGTGTACTACAGCGACCTCGCCGCCGCGTTCGGCTTCACCATCGACTCCGCCGGTCCCAGCTTCGGCACCGAACCGCTCCTGGACGCGATGGCCGAATCCCCGACCCTGACGACCTTCATCGGCGAGCGGACCCAGTTCGTCTGGCCCGCCGACCGGGGGCTGCGGCGCGTCGCCCTGCACGACCCGACACCGGTGTACCCGCACTCCCTGATCTGGCGCAGTGACAACCCGCACCCCACGCTCGCGGCGTTCCGCGCCTACCTCGCCCCCGGTCGGGTCGCCCCGACCGGTAGCGGGGTCTGGGTGCCGGACTGGGCGAGGTGACCGGACCACCGGGCCGGCGCCGGGCTCACTTGCCGGAGCCGGTGTGGTAGCCGACCGGGTCGACGTAGACGTCGGGGGCGTGGCCGCCGCTGGGGGCGGCGATGGTGATGGCCAGCTTGTTGAGGTTCACGATCTCCGAGATCTTCTCGTTGGGCGGGGTGACGGCGAGCCGCGTGTAGGTCTTGCCGGAGCCGCTGGTGTCCGGGATGTAGTGGAGCAGGAAGCGGGTCTCCTCGCCGTGCGCGATGGTGACGGTGGAGCCGGAGGTGTCGGTGCGGGCGGCGTCGGGCCCGGTGTCGCCGAGGCCGTCGGGGCCGATGAGCTGGACGCCGGGGAAGCCGTGCATGGTGCACGAGCTGGGCCCGGTGTTCTTCATGTTGATGACCATCTCGTTCTGGGCCCCGGTGGAGGAGGCGCTGAGGTCGAGGTGGTCCGCGTTGCACGTGGCGCCCGACGTCGCGGACTGGGTCTTGGTGGTGAGCTTTCCGCCGGTGCTGGATCCGGTGCTGGATCCGGTGCTGGATCCGGTGCTGGACCCGGTGCTGGACCCGGTGCTGGATCCGGACGAGGCGGACGAGGAGGAGTCCGAGGCCGAGCCCTTGTCGCCGGTGGAGCTGCTCGCGACGGTGGACTTGCTGTTGTTGGCGGCGGAGGCACTCGATCCGTCGCTGCTGCCGCACGCGGTCAGCGAGACGCCGGCAGCGGCGACGATCAGGGCGAGGGCGGAGATCTTCTTGACGCGCATCGTTACTCCAGGGAAGCGGTGTGGTCTCTTTCGCTCGCTCCGGCTGAGCGAGCGTTGGTTGTTCTGTTGGATTACCGCGGCCGGGTGAGTTGTTCTGGCCGGAGCTCCATCAAGACGCCCCTGTGACATGCGAGTCGACGGGCCGTTACGGGAAGGCGGAGAAAGCGGGACAGTTCGGGAGCTGATCCCCGCTGCGGCGCCGGTTGTCGTCACGCGAGTCAGCACATATCCACTCGCACCGCGATCACCCGGCCGGATACCGTCGCTTCCATGTCCTGCCCCGAGTCCGACAGACCGAGGCCACCGGTGTTCCGCCGGTGGCCGGGCTCCTGCTGACCGAGGCCGCTCGACCCGCAGGGTCACGGGCATCTCTTCGCACGGCTCCGTCGCCGCCGTATCCCCGTACACGGTCTGTCTGTCCACGACGGTTTTCGTACCAAGGGGTCTGTCTCCCGTGCCATTCGCTGTCTACGTCCTCGGGCTCGCGGTCTTCGCCCAGGGCACATCGGAGTTCATGCTGTCCGGGCTCATCTCGGGCATCGCCACCGACCTGAACGTCTCCCTGGCCGCAGCAGGTCTGCTGACCTCGGCCTTCGCCGTCGGGATGGTGATCGGCGCGCCCCTCATGGCGCTCGCCAGCCGCACCTGGCCCCGGCGCCGTGCGCTGCTGCTGTTCCTCTCGGTGTTCATCGCCGTGCATGTCCTCGGGGCGCTGACCCCGGGTTACGGAGTGCTCCTGGCGACCCGTTTCGCCGGGGCCGTCGCCAACGCGGGCTTCTGGGCCGTGGCCTTGACGACCGCCGTCTCCCTGGTGCCCGCGCAGTTGAAGGCGCGGGCCACGGCCGTCGTGGTCGGCGGGGTCACCGTGGCCTGTGTGGTCGGGGTGCCCGCCGGGGCGGTGCTGGGGGAGCGGTGGGGGTGGCGGTCGGCGTTCTGGGCGGTCGCCCTCGTCTCCGTACCGGCAGTCCTGGCCGTCGTCCGGAGCATCCCGGGCGGCCGGCCCGACGCCGAATCCGCCCCCGTCCCCGTCCGCACCGAACTCCGGGTCCTGACCCGTCCCCGCATCCGGCGCACGCTGCTCACGATGGCCCTGGTCCAGGGGGCGACCTTCTGCACGTTCTCCTATCTGGAACCGCTCCTCACGAAGGAGAGCGGTCTGCCCGCCGGATGGGTACCGGTCGCCCTCGCCCTCTTCGGCGTGGGCTCGTTCCTGGGCGTCACCGTCGCGGGCCGGTTCGCGGACCTCCGCCCCACAGCCCTCATCGCGGCAGGCATGACCGCCCTCGCGCTGGGCTGGAGCGCCCTGGCCCTGACGGCGGGCAGTGCGCCGGTGGCCCTCGCACTGATCCTGGCCCAGGGGGCGTTCGCCTTCGGCACCGGTACGGCGCTGATCGCCCGCGTCCTCGGCCAGGCCCCCGAAGCCCCGACGCTCGCGGGCGCCTTCTGCACGACCGCCTTCAACCTGGGCGCCACGCTGGGCCCTTGGGCGGGCGGCCTGGCCCTGGACGCCGGATTCGGCTACCGGGCGCCGGTCTGGGCGAGCGGTGCGCTGATGGGGTGCGCGCTGATCACGGCCGGGGCGCGGCGGGTACGGGTGCGGGTCAGGAAGTCCATGTATTAACCACTGACAATTTCTGACTTTTCGCCCTGAAGCCGTGAAGGACTGCCAAGTCCTGTTTCGCAGGCGTCTGCCTGTTCTCCCATGTCAGGGGCTTGTAACAAGGGTCCTGAGGGCTTTGGGGCGCGCGGTGTCTGTGTGTTGGACTGGCGAAGGCCCGAGGGTTCATCGGGCGCACAGTGACCTGACGTGGTTGGCCGGGCTCGGTCCGGCCCGTTAAACGAGGAGAGATGTATGAAGTCGTGGCGTAAGCGAATGACCTACGGTGCCGCTGTCGCTGCCGCTCTGGTCGCGATTCCGCTGGCGGCCGGGTCCGCCTCGGCCGCGAGCTGGCACGCCATCGCCGGTGGTCCCGAGATGTACCCCAACATGGCCGCGTGCCAGGCGGACATCCCCAGGGCGAAGAAGCAGTACCAGGACGCCACCTGCGTCGATGCCAAGGGGGGCATCTCCCTCTGGGTGCTGTACTGACGGTGTAGCCGCCCGATGGGCGCGCACGGCCCCGCCGCCGTTCGTGAGCGTGCGGGGCCGACCCGGTACGGGAGGCGGCCCGGCGGCCGTCAGTACAGCGGGCCACCGCCGAAAGCCGCGCGGTGTGAGGCCGCGCGTCGGCCGTCGGGTTCGGTCACCCCGTACTCCTCTGCGAGTTCGGCAACGACATACGTGTGGCCGCTGCGCTCCGGCAACCTGCTGTCGTCCGCGAGGCGGGCGATGACCGAGCCGACCAGCTCGGGTGACTCGGCGTCCGCCAACCGGAACCCGGCCACCTCCTTCACGCCTGCCTCGACCAGCCCGTCCGTACGCACCAGGCCGGGCCAGAGGGAGAGCGCCGCCACCCCCGCCGCGCGCAGCTCGTGCGCCATGTCGGCGGCCATCTTGTCCAGGCCTGCCTTGGAGATGCCGTAGGGCACCGAGTGCAGCGGGGCGCGGGCGCCGAACGAGGAGATGTTGACGATCAGACCGCTGCCGCGGGCCACCATGTGACGGGCCGCGTACACCGAGGCGACATAGTGGGCGCGCAGCCCGATGCCGACCAGTGGTTCCCAGTCGGAGACGGGCCGGTTCCAGAACGGCTCGTCGAATCCGGCCATGCCGTCGGGTGCCGCCCACACGTTGTTGACCAGCAGGTCCAGTTGGCCTCGCGCGGCCGTGATCCGCGCGATCAGGGCCTCGACCTGTGCGTCGTCGCGGTGGTCGCAGCGCAGGCCGACGCCCTCGCCGCCGGCCTCAGCCACCCGGCGGACGGTCTCCGCCTGCGGGCTGCCCGGGCCCGGCTCGCCCCGGCCGGTGACGTAGACGGTCCAGCCCCGCGCGCCGAGCGCGGTGGCGATGCCCCGGCCGACGCCCTTGCCGGTGCCGGTGACCAGCGCGACGCGCGCCGCGGTCCCCCCGGTCACCGAAGCCCTCCCTCATCCACGGCGTACCCCTGGGGCAGCGGGCGGGTCAGTGACCACAGGGTGCGGAAGTGGTGCTTCGCCAGGCGCCATGCACCGTTTTCGACGACGTACCGGTCGTCGTACTCGCCGCACATCACCCGCTCGGTCTCCTCGGCGAGGTTGATCTGCCGGAAGCGCAACGTCCAGCGGCCGCCGGCCTCGGTGGGTGAGTGGAAGGTGATCTGCGGGTGCAGGGCGTGGTGCATGTCCAGGACGATGTGGCCGCCCTCGCCGCCGCGGGCCGCCGCGATCCGGCTGAAGAGGGCGACGAGGTCGTCGACGGTGGCGAAGGCGCCCAGTTCCCCGTAGTCGATGTCGGCGCCTTCACTGATGAAACAGGCGCGGAACTCCTCGGGGTCCTTGTGGTCGCAAGCATGCAGATAGCGGTACTTCAGCTCCTCGATCTCCTGCCGCGCCTCCAACCGGGCAACACGCTCGGCAAGGCTCGGGCTCGGCGGGGCGGCGGACGGTGACGGCATGGCCGGCTCCTCTCGGCGTACGGACGGGCTGGCCGAGACGGTAGGCGGCGGGTACGGGTGGAGGCCACGGCGGTTTCCCTGTCAGCGGGAGAAACGGATACCGGGGGCGGGCGGGCGCCCGTCTTTCGTCGGGTGTGAGGGCTCATCGCAGTGCCGGGGCGAGCGACAGGTAGTGCAAGGGGCGCACGGTCCACTCCAGATGGCGCCCTCTGCGGAGCAGCAGTACGAAACCGCAGGGCTCGCCGCGATGCAGTGCGGCGAGCGCGGGCAGCCAGCCACCGTGTTCGGACCAGCGCAGGGCGCGGGCCGTCTCGCGCGGTGGCAGCCCGAGGACGTGGCTGGCCCGCAGCTGCGCACGGATCGCGCGGACGGCCTCGCGCGGGGTGGGGACGATCCGCAGGTCGACGGGCTCGGGCCGGAACCCGTTCGCGGGCCCGTACCGCAGCACCTCCAACCGGAAGCCCTGCTCGACGCGGGCCTCGATGGGGGTGGATGTGGCGGGAGCGGTGTGGGGTGTACGCATGGCCGACCGTCCGATCGCAGCGTCGGGAGAGTACGGACTTCTGCCTCAACTTGGCTGTGGGCAGGAGGAGTTACGTGTCCCAGGGCGCGGCTCGGTTACTGCTGCGGCCCTGATGGCGACGTACGGTGACGGTAGCGTTACGAGGAAGGGCTGCGCAAGTATGCTCCGGAGCATTCATGCCTCCGGGTATGCGTGAAGGCCCCCGCCCGCAGGGGCAGAGGGCCTTCACGGCGGATTAGCCGGGACGACTACCGGGCGAAGTGGTCGAACTCGCCCGCCTTGACACCCTGAATGAACGCCGCGAACTTCTCCCGGCTGGTGGCGGTGACCGCGCTCGGGTCGTCGCTCTCGCGCATCAGGATCTCGCCGGCGTGCTCCGCGATCTCGACACACTGTTCCTGGCCGTTGGAGAAGGATGACTTCTGCCACTCAATTGCTTTGTCCATGCCGCCGATTCTCACATGTCCCGTGCGAGGTGGTGGATGAAGCTGCGCGACTCTGCGGGCTCCAGTGAGGCCTGCTTTGCGACGTCGAGTTGCAGGCGGTATCTGTGCACATCCGCTGTGGCGTCCAAATAGAGCCCGCGGATCGGGGTATCGATGTGGACGGTGTCCAGTTGCGGTACCGCCCCGCCTGCGTACAGCACTGTCTGGGTGATGTCGATGAATCGGTCGATGGCGAACGGGATCACCTGAACGGTCACGTTGGGCCGGTCTGTCGCCTCCACCAGGTGTTGCAGTTGTTCGCGGGCGACCTTGCGCCCGCCAACGCGCATGCGCAGAGCGGCTTCGTGTACGACGACTTCGAATTCGGGAGGCTGTTCCCTGTCGAGTACCGACTGCCTGCGCATCCGGTGTTCCAGCCTGGCCTCCACTTCGTCCTCCGGCAGCTTGGGGAGAACCGCGTCGAACAGCGCCTGGGCGTAACCCTGCGTCTGGAGCAATCCGGGCAGTGTCACCGACTGGAGGCAGTGCATGTAACGGGAGTGGTGCTCCATCTCGGCCATGTTCAGGAACCCGGGCGCGAGCACACCCCGGTACTCGTCCCACCAGAACTGACCCCGGTGCTCCCGCGAGATGGCGCACAGGGCCTCGATGAGTGCCTCGTCGTCACAGGCGTAGAAGCTGGCCAGACGGCGGATGCGTTCCTCGCCGATGCCGGTACGTCCGGCTTCTATGTGACTGATCTTGGCCTGGTCGGTCGAGATGAGCCCGGCGGCTTCCCGTGCGGTCTTGCCCGCGAGTTCACGCAGCTTCCGCAGTTCACCGCCCAGGCGCGCCTGGCGCCCGGTCGGATTGTCCCTTGGCGGCATGTCACCTTCCCCTTTTTGCGCCCAGTTTGGCGTGCTGCGGCGCAACTGGTCCACTCGGTCGTGTGAACCCTAGCGACAAGCTTGCTCCGGAGCTTCTTTGCCCCCTACTGTCCTCGCCATACGGCGCTCTCTGCTGACTGTCCGAAGTGCAGCTACTCACAGGCCACTTGATGGCGGACTGGGCGGCCGATGCCACGGGCCCGGACGGTGATGCGCGCTGCGGCCGAGACCGGATCACGTAAGGGAGACCACGAGATGACCCCGGCAACCGCCCGTCCAGTACCCCGCCCGCCCCTTCCCCAGCGCGGCGCCCGCTACCGGCTGGTCGCGCCCAACAGCCCTACCGCCCCCGGGATCGTGCGCGACTTCCTCGGCACGCTGCTGCGGGCCACCGGTCACCCCGGTTTCGTGGAGGACGGGCGCCTCTGTGTGAGCGAGGTCGTCACCAACGCGCACTGCCACACCCGCTCGCCGCTCGTCCGGGTGGATGTCACGGTCAACCCGAAGCGGGTGACGGTGTATGTGACGGACGACGAACCCGTATCGCTGCCCTGGCGCGGGCATACGGAACCCACTCCGTGCGACGAACACGGTCGCGGTCTCGTCCTCGTGGAGGCCCTCGCGGCCCGCTGGGGAACCAGGGCCGGCGGGGAGCCCGTGCCGCGGTCCAAGACCGTCTGGTTCACGCTCGAAACGGCCTAGTACTCCAGCCTGACGTCGTGATCTTGTTGCGGACCCGGCTGGGGACGCGTATGGCATGTTTGCGGCCGACTCAGCGGATCGTTGGAGCTGATGGCGCAACCACTTCGCACAGCTCGGCGGCGGCCTGAGCCATGAGCTGAGCGAGGGTGGTGTCCGGCTCGGCCAGCCAGCGGGGCATGGCGCGCCGGTGGATCGCCAGTACCACGTCGATGATGAAGCGTGCTTTTCCGGGCTCGACGCCGCGGCGCTCGAGCGCCGGTGCCAGAGCGTCGGCGATGGCGGCGAGCTTGATCAGGTCGCGCTCGGCCAGTGCCGGGTTGGCGGCGATCACTCTTCCCCGGCGCAGCAGGAACTCGCGTGGGCGGAAGATCTCCTCGGCGGTTCCCAGCGCGGCCAGCAGCGCCTCGATCGGCGTGAGGCCCGGGTCGGCTGCCTCGGCCTGGGCGACGAGGTGGGCCTCGAGTTCGTTGCCGGCGAAGAGGACTTCCCGCTTGTCGGGGAAGTAGCGATAGAAGGAGCGCTCCTTCAGCCCGGCGGCGCCTGCGATCTGCGCGACCGAGGTGCGCTCGAACCCCTGCGTCTCGAACAGCTCGAGCGCCGCGCGTTCGAGCCGGCCCTGTGCATCGGATTCCCATCGCGGCATACCCACCAGCGTACGACAACAGGAGCTGTTATCGGCTGGTACGGTCAATGACAACAGATGCTGTCATCAGTCAGGAGATCGTCATGAAGGCTCTGCAATTCGACCAGTTCGGTTCCCCGGACGTGATCGTGCTCCGCGACGTCCCACAGCCGGAGCCGGGACCCGGCCAGATCCGCATCGCTGTGCGGGCGTGCGGCCTGACGCCGGCCGACTGGCACGTCGTCGACGGTCTCCTCGCCGACCATCTGCCGCCGCTGCCGCGCGGGCTCGGCCTTGAGGTCGCGGGCACCGTCGACGCGCTCGGCGAAGGCGTCACCGGCGTCCAGATCGGCGACCGGGTGTTCGGCCCTGCCGCCTTCGACGGCCCGACGGCCGGCGCCGCCGAGTACGCGCTGATGCCGGACTGGGCACGCATTCCCGAGGGCGTGACCGCCGAGCAGGCCGCCGCGCTGCCGATGGCGGCCGAGACGGCGTGGCGCGCGCTCGACGACCTCGGCGTTCAGCCGGGCGAGCTGCTGCTCGTCCACGGCGCAGGCACCACCGTGGGTGAGGCGGCGGTGCGCTTCGCACTGCACCGGGGTATCCGGGTGATCGCCACAGCCGGGCCGACTCGGGCCGCCGCCCTGGAAGAGATCGGCGCCCAGGTGACCGCCTACGGCGAGGGCATGACCGAACGCGTCAGCGCACTGACCCCAAGCCCCGTGGACCGCGCCCTGGACGCCACGCCGACCGGGGGCCGGATCGACCGCGCCGGCCGGCCCAGTCCGGCCGGCGGCTCGCTACCGACCTTGATCGAGCTGACCGGGGATCCCGACCGCGTCCTCACCGTCTCGGACTTCGCCGCCGCAGCCGAACTGGGCGTCCGGATCACTACCGAGATCCGCTACGACCAGATCAATGAGTTCGCCAGGCTCGCCGGCGAAGGCATCCTGGTCGTACCAGTCGCCCGCACCTACACCCTCGACCAGATCCAGGAAGCGGCCAAGCTCAGCCAATCCCGCCGCCCCGGCGGCAAGCTCATGCTCGTCCTGTGATCACCCTGCTGGCGTGGTCAGGCGAAAGGAGTCCACACACCCCGATGGTCACGCGGTGACCGCACCCGCTCCCGGCCAGGGTCTCTACGAGATCGCGAAGTCACACTGAAGTGGTGGGAGTTGGCGTCAAAGCGTCACGCCCGACATCAGCGGCGAGGCGAGGGTGACGACTGCCTGGCTGGACGCGCCGGTTTTGTCGTAGCGGGTCGCGATGCCGCGCCATTGTTTCAAGGGGGTGAAGGGGACGAACTCCTGCTCGGCGTCGGGCAGTTCCTGGTGACGTATCAGTGGAGAGCCCGGCCGCTGGGGCGCCGTTCCGATCACACCCCCAGGATGCGGGAGAGTCCGTAGTCGAAGCGCTCGTCGAAGGAGGTGTCCTCGAAGTACGCGGCGGCCCGGGACAGTGAGGGGTATTCGCCGGTGTCCAGCCGTCGTGCGAACGCCGGACCCATCGCGTCAGGAAGCGCCTGTTCCTCCTGGGCCAGCCCCAGGGCGAAGTAGACAAGGCTCCAGCCGGTCCAGACCGCCTCGCGTTCCGCCAGCCCGCCGCTCAGGAGTGCCTCGGTCATCAGGTCGGCGAAGCGGAGTGTGGCGGGTTCGGCGGCGTATGTACCGGCCACGATCCTGGCCCCGTCCCGGTGGGCCAGCAGGGCGCGGCGGTAGCGGTGGAGCAGTTCGCGGACCCGGGGTTCCCAGGGCTCGGGCAGTCCGTCCACCGGCGCCCCGGCCACGATCGCGTCCGCCATCAACTCCGACAGCCGCGCCTTGGTCTTCGCATGCCAGAGCACGGTGTTCATCCGGACGCCGAGCCGGTCCGCGATGCCACGGATCGAGAGCCCGTCCGCGCCTTTCTCCTCCAGCAGTTCCAGGGCCGTTCGCACCACCGTTCCGGGGTCGAGCCGGGTCCGGGTGAGATCCTCCGCTTGCTTCTTGGTCACCGACCTAGTCTACTGGGCGCATCCCGTCTTGGTCACTGACCAAGGCACTCTTGAGGAGCTGCCATGGAGCACGAGCACGTAGTCATCGCAGGAGGCGGTCCCACCGGGCTGTGGCTGGCCGCCGAACTGCGGCTGGGCGGGACACCCGTCACCGTCCTGGAAACTCGCCGCGAGCGGGATCCCCACTCCAAGGCCCTCACCATCCATCCGCGCACACTGGAGGCCCTGGCCACCCGGGGCGTGCTGGAGCCCTTTCTCACGGAGGGACGGCGCATCCCCAGCGGCCACTTCGGCGGGCTCGACGACCGGATGGACTTCGGGGTCCTCGACACCCCCTACCCCTTCACACTCGCCCTGCCGCAGGCCCGCACCGAGGAGCTGCTGGAAGAGCACGCGATTGCGGCCGGAGCCAGAATCCGGCGCGGGCACCACGTGACCGGACTCACCCAGGACGAAGACGGGGTGAGCGTCGGGGCAACCGGCCCCGACGGCCCGTACGCACTGCGCGCCGGCTACATCGTCGGCTGCGACGGCACCCGAAGCACCGTGCGCGAGGCGGCGGGCATCGGCTTCCCCGGCAACGACGCCACCACCTGGGGCTTCCTGGGCGACGTCGTCCTGGACAACCCGCCGCAGGGAGGGGTGTCCGCCGTGTCAGGCCCGACCGGCGGCGTCATGATCGTCCCGATGCCGGGCGGAATCCACCGGATCGTCGGCGGTGATCCGGACAGTACCGGTACCGGCTACCCCGGCGAACTCACACTCGACGGGCTGCGCGCCAAGGTGACCCGGATCGCCGGCACCGACTTCGGCATGCGTGACCCGAGCTGGCTCTCCCGGTTCGGCAACGCCGCCCGCCAGGCCGCCGAGTACCGCAGGGGCCGCGTCCTCCTCGCGGGCGACGCGGCGCACATGCACTACCCGGCCGGAGGCGTGGGCCTCAACGTCGGCATCCAGGACGCCACGAACCTCGGCTGGAAACTGGCCGCCACAGTGGCAGGCACCGCCCCCGCCGGACTTCTGGACAGCTACCACGCCGAACGCCACCCGGTCGGCGCCGACCTACTGCTCAGCACCCGCGCCCAGACGGCACTGATGAACGCCTACTCGGCGGAGGGCCAGGACCTGCGCGCACTTCTGAGCCAACTCATCGCCACCGTGCCGGAGTTCTCCCGAAGCCTGGCCGAACGACTCTCCGCACTGGCCGTCACCTACCCGGGCCCCGCAGACCACCACCCCCTGACCGGTCACCGCGCACCCAATCTCGAACTCTCCAACAGCACGGACCTCTTCACACTGCTCAGGACCGGCCGCCACGTCCTGCTGCACTTCACCGGCACCCCGGCACCGCCCTCCACCGCCCACGTCATCACGCACACAGCACACCGGCCCGACCCACGGCCTGCCTGGTCCACCGTGCGTGCCGCGCTCATCCGCCCGGACGGCCATGTCGCCTGGGCGAGCGAACAGCCCGACGCCGAAGTTCTGCGGGCCGAGGCGCACGCGGCGGTATCCGCGACTCACCGCTGACCAGGACGCCGTCGATGCACGCCGCGCTCGCGCAGCAGTCGTACCCCATCCGGCGAGGTGGAGGGGGCAGGGCGCCACCCTCACTCCGACCGTCCGGCTGGGCGTGGTGACCACCGCCCTCGCCTACTGGTCGTTCACCACCGGCCTCACCCCGGTGCGCGCGACCACGGCCGGAACCCTCAGCCTCGCCGAACCCCCGGCCGCCGTGCTGATCGGCGTACTCCTGCGCTCCGCCCGGACGCCGCGGTTCTCCCCGCGACAGCCGCAGCACGTCCGCCGGACCCCTCGTACCCCTCGCTCCCTTGTTACCAAGTGCGGACAGGATCCGGTGAACAACCCCCGCCCCGCTCGCCATCTCACGGTGTGTAGGTAACAGCAGATCCGGCCGGCCGCCCTGCGGGAGCAGGCGGAGGCGCCGCATCCTGATATCCCATGGGGGGATTTCCATCATGACCACTCGCCTTGCACGCCGTACCGCCCGTTCCGCCGCCCTGGTGGCCGTCGCCGCCGCTGCGGCGTTCTCGCTGACCGCCTGCCAGAGCGGGGGCAAGGACGCGGCCGGCCCGGAGAAGAAGGACTCCGTCGCCGCTGCCTCCGCCTCCCTCACCGGCAATGGCGGTGTGGTCAGCGACTCCAAGACCAGCACGGACAAGAGCCAGATCACGACCGAGGCGGCATCCCCGTTCCGCACCCAGACCCTGCCGGACGGCAGCAAGGCCGAGATCTACAAGGTCGGCGACCAGAACTACCGTGCCAGGATCGTCAACCGCGGTTCGCTCCTGGCCACGATGGAGACGCACGACACCGACGCCGGGCTCGACGCCAACGACATGTTCATCGAGCTGGGGATGGACGGCACGGTCCACTCCTGGATGGGCGGCGGGCACCAGGGACCGGGCACCTTCAAGGTCGCGGGTGGCTGGAAGGTCAAGGTCACGAAGATCGGCGACGTCCGGTTCCGCGCGCAGATCATCGGCCACGACGGCGTGGCCGCCACGCTGAACGCGAACCAGCACGACGTCGGCGTCAACGCCAACGGCATCTACATGGTGCTCAGCGACGGCGGCGTGCTCAGCGCCCACTCGTAAATCCCCTGCCCCGCTGTGGCGGTGGAGCTGCCTCCGGTGGCTCCACCGCCACAGCGGCGTAAGCGGTCGACCGGCCCTGAAGACCGGGCAGGGCCTCGGTTGTGATCCTGGCCCGCATCAAGATGTGGGCCGATGTCACGGGCTCCGCACACCGTCAAAGGCCCCGCGGGCATACGCAGTCGCAGGGGCGGACGGCCCGTCTCCCCACCAGGAACACCGGACAGGACCTAGTAGCGGAGTGAGGCGCTCCAGTCGCCCCGGCCCCGGGTGGTGAGGTCGAGGAACTGCCATACCGGGCTGAGCAGGTCGATGCCCCGCTGGTCGATGTCGTCGGACATCCGCGGGTGGCCCGAGTAGACGTGGCGTACCGATCCGTCGTCGTCGCGGGTGAACACCGACACCGTCGAGTCCTGGACGCCCTCGGCGTCCTCGCTGCCCAGGTCGTACTTGAACGTGCCGGTACCGGCGCTGAGCAGACGCAGATCCGTCCACTTCCGGTCACGGGCGTGGGCGCGGAGCGCCGGCAGGCCGGCCGCCGCGACGATCGCGAGATCGACGTTCTGCGCCACGTGGTGGGCCACGCCGTTGTACCCGTCGATCCACATCGTGCACATGGGGCACGGCTCGGTCTGCTGCTTGCCGTACATGAGGTGGTAGACGACCAGGTCCCGCCCGGGTCCGGTGAACAGCTCGCTCAGGCGCACGGTCTTCGCCGGCGCGTCACCGGCCCGCAGATCGGCCGGGCCCTCCTCGAAGACGTAGTCGTCGACGACCGGGCCCGGCGGCAGCCCGCGGCGCAGGGCGGCGACGCGTTCGCGGTGCCGCATCAGCTCGATCTCGGCCTGCTGCAGCTCCTCGCGGGCGCTGACGTATGCGGCCGATTCCCCGGTGAGATTGGTCTGACGCATCGCTACCTCCGGCTGGGCCGCTGGGTGGTGGCAGCGGCCACCATCTGTTCCGGCCCAGCAGCGTAGGCCCGCGCACCGGTCGCGCCGGGCAGCGAAACGGCGGGATCACTCGGCCGCCGCACGCCGAAGGGCCACCACTCCCGAGCGGGGAAGTGACGGCCCTTCGGCGTGCGAGCGTTGCTCAGCTGCCCGGAGGCTCAGAGGACGCGGACCGCGCCGGTCGGCTGGTCGTAGTCCAGGGGGCGCTCGACCACACCGGTGCTCGGGTTCTGCGCGCCGACGAACTGGCCGCCGCCGACGTAGATGGCCACGTGGTACGCGCTGCCGGAGCTGCCCCAGTACAGGATGTCGCCGGGCTGCAGGTTGCTCAGCGAGACCTGGGTGCCCGCGGTCGACTGGCCCTCCGAGACGCGGGGGAGGTCGACACCGACGTTCTTGTACGCGGCCTGGACCAGACCCGAGCAGTCCCAGGAGCTGGAGCCGGTGCCGCCCATGACGTACGCGTCGCCGATGTGGGACTTCACGAAGCTCACGATGGACGCGGCGGAGCCGGAGCCCACGGAGGAGCTGGAGGACGTGCTGGCGGCCGTGGTGACGGCGTGCAGCGCCGTACGGGCGGAGGAGCGCGAGGCGCGCGCGGCGGCGTCAGCCTTCGCCTTGGCCTCGGCCTCGGCCTTGGCCTTCTCCTCGGCCTTCTTCTTGGCCTCGGCCTTGTGCACGGCGTCCGTCTTGGCCTTCTTGGCCGCCTTGGCGGCGTCCTGGGCCGCGGTGTCCTGCTGGGCCTGCTGCTGCAGGTCGGCGGCGACCTGCTCCGTGACGTCGGCGACCTGGGCCGCGCTGAGGGTGGGCATCTGGATGGTGCTCTCGTTCACCGGCTCGGCCGCGTTCGCCGAACCAGCTGCACCCGCCACTGCGATGGTGCTGAGAACGCCACCGGCAACTCCGGCCCGGAGCGCGGTCCTGGCTGCGCTGCGCGGGCGGGGCTTCCGGTGGCTGGGTATGTGAGCGGTGTGGGACATGAGCACTACCGCTATCAGTCATTCCGGGGTGGCTTCAACAAACGTGTGTTGCGCCACAGTTACGACTGGAGCAGTTCATTCCGGTTGCCTGCGGCCTTTATTGACGCCGAAACGGGCAATACGGGCACGTGCGATCAAGGTCGTGATCATGGGCTTTCTGCAATACGCCCGAATTGCCCGACGCCTACCATCCGTTCACGAGGATGGCCAAGCCCTGTTTCTCCGGTGCCCGGCCCGGGTGAGGCAGGTCACATGGTCGCCGTGAACCGGAGGGTGGCGGCGCTGCGTCCGCGACCGGCGTCACGAATCCCCCTTCTTCCGGGTCGCTCGTGAACGTGTGCACGCACCCCTCCGCGGCCGTCGCGCTCCTCCCCGGGGGAGCCGAAGAGCGATATCACCCATCCGTGTCCATCGCCAATTTGCATGTATGGGCCACCACTTGATAGTGGTGCACGCCCTCGACCAGCGATAACACAGTGAGATGTCACGTCTCGTGACCACTCGCGCGCTTCACGTATGAAGATCACCGGTCATCCGACTTGATGATCCTTCGTCAGGTGGTGGAGATCACAAAGGCGTTGTCGTACCCCGTGTCGCAGATCACAGACCGGCGGGCATAGGATGCGGGGCAGTCGGGCTTGTGACCTGCTTCACATATTCGCGATCTTCGTCAGGACGGCGGGGGAGCGAGGCGGATGAGCCGGCCCGATGCGGTCCAACGGTCAAGGACGACTGGAAGGAGCGAGGAGCGTGAATGCCTACGCGCCCATCCTCGTGCTCGGCGCCCTCGGGGCAGGGTTTGCGATCTTCTCCGTGGTCATGGCCACGCTTATCGGTCCCAAGCGCTACAACCGGGCGAAGCTCGAGGCGTACGAGTGCGGTATCGAACCGACACCCACGCCGGCCGGAGGCGGCCGTTTCCCCATCAAGTACTACCTGACGGCGATGCTTTTCATCGTCTTCGACATCGAGATCGTCTTCCTCTACCCCTGGGCGGTCACCTTCGACTCCCTGGGGCTTTTCGGGCTCGTCGAGATGCTGCTCTTCGTGCTCACCGTCTTCGTCGCCTACGCGTATGTGTGGCGGCGCGGCGGTCTGGAATGGGACTGAGGGGCTGAGGAGCACACCATGGGACTCGAAGAGAAGCTGCCGAGCGGATTTCTGCTGACCACCGTCGAACAGGCCGCCGGCTGGGTGCGGAAGTCCTCCGTCTTCCCGGCCACCTTCGGCCTCGCCTGTTGCGCCATCGAGATGATGACGACGGGTGCGGGCCGCTACGACCTCGCGCGGTTCGGCATGGAGGTCTTCCGCGGTTCGCCGCGGCAGGCGGACCTGATGATCGTGGCAGGGCGGGTGAGCCAGAAGATGGCGCCCGTCCTGCGGCAGGTCTACGACCAGATGCCCAACCCCAAGTGGGTCATTTCCATGGGGGTTTGCGCGTCTTCAGGCGGTATGTTCAACAATTACGCAATTGTTCAGGGTGTAGATCATATCGTCCCGGTTGATATCTATTTGCCCGGTTGCCCGCCGCGTCCCGAGATGCTGATGGACGCCATCCTCAAGCTCCACCAGAAGATCCAGGGCTCCAAGCTCGGGGTCAATCAGGTCGAAGCGGCCCGCGAGGCGGAGGAGGCGGCCCTCAAGGCGCTCCCGACGATCGAGATGAAGGGGCTGCTGCGGTGAGCGGCGACGAAGAACAGCGCGCAGAGAACGGCGCGGCGCCCGCCCCGCGCGGCGAAGCCGGTGAGGTCATCGGCGTACGCAAGGGGATGTTCGGCGCCCGGAACGGCGGGGACACCAGCGGATACGGCGGTCTCGTACGGACCGTGGCCCTGCCCGGCGCCACGAACCGCCCCTACGGCGGCTGGTTCGACGAGGTCGCCGACGAGCTGGAGGGCGCGCTGGAGGAGCAGGGGCTCGTCCCGGAGAACGCCATCGAGAAGACGGTCGTCGACCGGGACGAACTCACCTTCCACATCGACCGCGAGCACCTGCTGACCGTGGCGAGGACGCTGCGCGACGACCCGGCCCTGCGCTTCGAGCTGTGCACCGGCGTCAGCGCCGTGCACTTCCCCGGCGACAAGGGCCGCGAACTCCACGCCGTCTACCACCTGCGCTCGATCACCCACGGCCGGCTGATCCGGCTGGAGGTCGGCACGCCGGACGCGGACCCGCACATCCCGTCGCTGGTCGAGGTCTATCCGACGAACGACTGGCACGAGCGCGAGGTCTACGACTTCTTCGGCCTGATCTTCGACGGCCACCCGGCCCTCACCCGGATCATGATGCCGGACGACTGGCAGGGCTTCCCGCAGCGCAAGGACTACCCCCTGGGCGGGATCGCCATCGAGTACAAGGGCGCCCAGATCCCTGCTCCGGACCAGCGGAGGTCGTACACCTGATGACCACTTCCAGCGAAGCTCCCCGCGCCTCGGCCGCCTCGGCCCGCGAGACGACCGAGGGGACTGTATATACAGTCACCGGCGGCGACTGGGACGAGGTCGTCCAGTCCGCGGCCAAGGCCGACGACGAGCGCATCGTCGTCAACATGGGTCCGCAGCACCCGTCCACCCACGGAGTGCTCCGGCTCATCCTGGAGATCGACGGCGAGACCGTCACCGAGGCCCGCTGCGGCATCGGCTACCTGCACACCGGTATCGAGAAGAACCTCGAATACCGGACCTGGACCCAGGGCACCACGTTCGTCACGCGCATGGACTACCTGACGCCGTTCTTCAACGAGACGGCGTACTGCCTGGGCGTCGAGAAGCTGCTCGGCATCGAGGAGCAGATCCCCGACCGCGTCTCGGTGATCCGGGTCCTCCTGATGGAGCTCAACCGGCTCTCCTCGCACCTGGTGGCCATCGCCACCGGCGGCATGGAGCTGGGCGCGACGACGATCATGATCTACGGCTTCCGGGACCGTGAACTCGTCCTCGACATCTTCGAGCTGATCACCGGACTGCGGATGAACCACGCGTTCGTCCGGCCCGGCGGACTGGCCCAGGACCTGCCGCCCGGCGCCGTGGACCAGCTGCGCGAGTTCCTCAAGACGATGCGCAAGAACCTGCCGGAGTACGACAAACTCGCCACCGGCAACCCGATCTTCAAGGCGCGCATGCAGAACGTCGGCTATCTCGACCTGGCCGGCTGCATGGCGCTCGGCGCTACGGGTCCGATCCTGCGCTCCGCGGGCCTCCCGCACGACCTGCGCAAGTCCGACCCGTACTGCGGCTACGAGAACTACGAGTTCGACGTGCCGACCGCCGACACCTGCGACTCGTACGGCCGCTTCCTGGTCCGCCTCGAAGAGATGCGCCAGTCGCTGCGGATCGTCGAGCAGTGCCTGGACCGGCTGGAGCCGGGCCCGGTCATGGTCGCCGACAAGAAGATCGCCTGGCCCGCGCAGCTCGCGCTCGGCCCGGACGGACTCGGCAACTCGCTCGACCACATCAAGAACATCATGGGCACCTCCATGGAGGCCCTGATCCACCACTTCAAGCTGGTGACCGAGGGCTTCCGGGTCCCGGCCGGACAGGCGTACACCGCCGTCGAGTCGCCCAAGGGCGAACTCGGCGTCCACATGGTCTCGGACGGCGGCACCCGCCCGTACCGGGTCCACTTCCGCGACCCGTCCTTCACCAATCTCCAGGCGATGGCGGCGATGTGCGAGGGCGGCCAGGTCGCCGACGTCATCGTGGCCGTCGCGTCCATCGACCCCGTGATGGGAGGCGTCGACCGATGACGGAAGCTCATGCGGCGGCTCCGGCGGCAACGACCGCCCCGACGAGTCTGGGCATGCCCCAGCTCCCCGCCCCCGATTACCCGGCCGACGTACGCGCCAGGCTCGACGCGGACGCCAAGGAGATCATCGCCCGCTACCCGGGCAGCAGGTCCGCGCTGCTCCCGCTGCTGCACCTGGTACAGGCCGAGGAGGGGTACGTCACCCGGACCGGCGTCCGGTTCTGCGCGGAGGCGCTGGACCTGACCACCGCCGAGGTCACCGCGGTCTCCACCTTCTACTCGATGTACCGGCGCAAGCCGAGCGGCGACTACCAGGTGGGCGTCTGCACCAACACGCTCTGCGCGGTGATGGGCGGCGACGCCATCTACTCCGCGCTCCGCGAGCACCTCGACGTCGGCGACGGCGAGACCACCGAGGACGGCAAGGTCACGCTGGAGCACATCGAGTGCAACGCGGCCTGCGACTTCGCGCCGGTCCTGATGGTCAACTGGGAGTTCTTCGACAACCAGACCGTCGAGTCCGCGAAGCGGCTCGTCGACGACCTCCGGGACGGACAGCAGGTCACCCCGACCCGGGGCGCGCCGCTCTGCACCTACCAGGAGACCTCCCGGATCCTGGCCGGCTTCCCCGACGAGCGGGACGGGGCGGTCGAGTCGACCGGCGGCGCCGGGCACGCGTCCCTGGTGGGCCTGCGGCTCGCGAAGGGGGAGGCGCCGCAGCCGCGCGTGGTGTCCCCGCGCGGCGGGTCGCCCAAGGCCCCGCCCCAGCCCGGCTCCGAGCACCTCAGCTCGCACGACGCACCGCAGCAGACCTCGGCCTCCGACCCGGAGAACCCGGCAGGCCCCGTGGCCGAGGAGGGGGAGTGATGAGCGTGGCAACCGAGCTCAACGGAAGCGGGAACGGCGAGGGCGACGGCGAGACCAGCCCGGAGAAGCTGCTCACCCCCGTCCTCTCGGCCTTCTGGGACCAGCCGGAGTCCTGGACCCTGGAAACGTACAAACGGCACGACGGGTACGAGGGGCTGAAGAAGGCCCTCGCCATGGCGCCCGACGACCTCATCGCCTACGTCAAGGACTCCGGTCTGCGCGGGCGCGGCGGCGCGGGCTTCCCCACCGGGATGAAGTGGCAGTTCATCCCGCAGGGCGACGGTAAGCCGCACTACCTGGTCGTCAACGCCGACGAATCGGAGCCGGGGACCTGCAAGGACATCCCCCTCCTCTTCGCCAACCCGCACTCCCTCATCGAGGGCATCGTGATCGCCTGCTACGCGATCAGGTCCTCGCACGCCTTCATCTATCTGCGCGGCGAAGTCGTCCCCGTACTGCGGCGGCTGCACGAAGCCGTCCGCGAGGCGTACGCGGCGGGCTACCTCGGCAAGGACATCCTGGGCAGCGGACTCGACCTCGACGTCATCGTGCACGCGGGGGCGGGCGCGTACATCTGCGGCGAGGAGACCGCGCTGCTCGACTCCCTGGAGGGCCGCCGCGGCCAGCCCAGGCTCCGGCCTCCTTTCCCCGCTGTCGCCGGGCTCTACGCATGTCCCACTGTGGTGAACAACGTGGAGTCCATCGCCTCGGTTCCCGCGATCCTGAACCGGGGCAAGGACTGGTTCAAGTCGATGGGCACCGAGAAGTCCGCCGGGTTCACGCTGTATTCGCTCAGCGGGCACGTCACCAGCCCCGGCCAGTACGAGGCACCGCTCGGCATCACCCTGCGCCAGCTGCTCGACATGAGCGGCGGGATCAGGCACGGACACCGGCTCAAGTTCTGGACCCCGGGCGGCTCCTCGACCCCGATGTTCACCGACGAGCACCTCGACGTCCCGCTGGACTACGAGGGCGTGGGCGCCGCCGGTTCGATGCTCGGCACCAAGGCGCTCCAGTGCTTCGACGAGACGACCTGCGTGGTGCGGGCCGTCACGCGCTGGACCGAGTTCTACGCGCACGAGTCCTGCGGCAAGTGCACGCCGTGCCGCGAAGGGACCTACTGGCTGGTCCAGTTGCTCCGCGACATCGAGGCCGGAAAGGGCGAGATGTCCGACCTCGACAAGATCAACGACATCGCGGACAACGTCAACGGCAAGTCGTTCTGCGCACTCGGCGACGGCGCCGCGTCACCGATCTTCTCCTCGCTCAAGTACTTCCGTGAGGAGTACGAGCAGCACATCACCGGCAAGGGCTGCCCGCTCGACCCGGCCCTGTCGACCGTCTGGGCCGACGAGCCCCGCCACACCTCGGAGGTGAACGCATGACAGTACTTCAGCCTGACAGTGGCTCCGCCACGGGCGAACGCGCTCCCTCCGGGGGCGGCGAGGCGGCGGTCCCGCCCGAGGACCTGGTGTCGCTGACCATCGACGGCATCGCGATCTCCGTCCCGAAGGGGACCCTGGTCATCCGCGCCGCCGAACAGCTCGGCATCGAGATCCCGCGCTTCTGCGACCACCCGCTCCTCGACCCCGCGGGCGCCTGCCGCCAGTGCATCGTCGAGGTCGAGGGCCAGCGCAAGCCGATGGCCTCCTGCACCATCACCTGCACCGACGGCATGGTCGTCAAGTCGCAGCTGACCTCGCCGGTCGCCGAGAAGGCCCAGCACGGTGTGATGGAGCTGCTCCTCATCAACCACCCGCTGGACTGCCCGGTCTGCGACAAGGGCGGCGAATGCCCCCTGCAGAACCAGGCGATGTCGCACGGCAACTCCGACTCCCGGTTCGACGGCAGGAAGCGGACCTTCGAGAAGCCCGTACCGATCTCCACACAGGTGCTGCTCGACCGCGAGCGGTGCGTGCTCTGCGCCCGCTGCACCCGCTTCTCCAACCAGATCGCCGGCGACCCGATGATCGAGCTGATCGAGCGTGGCGCGCTCCAGCAGGTCGGCACCGGCGAGGGCGACCCGTTCGAGTCGTACTTCTCCGGCAACACCATCCAGATCTGCCCGGTCGGCGCACTCACATCGGCGGCCTACCGGTTCCGGTCCCGCCCCTTCGACCTGGTGTCGTCGCCTTCGGTGTGCGAACACTGCGCGGGCGGCTGCGCGACCCGCACCGACCACCGGCGCGGCAAGGTCATGCGGCGGCTCGCCGCCAACGACCCCGAGGTCAACGAGGAGTGGCTCTGCGACAAGGGCCGCTTCGGCTTCCGCTACGCGCAGCGCCCGGACCGGCTCACCACCCCGCTCGTACGGAACGAGGACGGTGTCCTGGAACCGGCCAGCTGGCCGGAGGCGCTGGAGCGGGCCGCGAACGGTCTCGCCGCGGCGCGCGGCCGGGCCGGTGTGCTGACCGGCGGCCGCCTCACCGTCGAGGACGCGTACGCCTACGCCAAGTTCGCGCGCGTCGCCCTCGGCACCAACGACGTCGACTTCCGCGCCCGGGTGCACTCCGCCGAGGAGGCCGACTTCCTGGCCGCCCGCGTCGCCGGACGCGGCAAGGACCTCGACGGCACGGGAGTCACCAACACCTCCCTTGAGCAGGCCCCGGCCGTCCTGCTCGCCGGATTCGAGTCCGAGGAGGAGGCCCCCGGCGTCTTCCTGCGGCTGCGCAAGGCGCACCGCACGCACGGGCAGCGCACCTTCTCCCTCGCCACCCACGTCACCCGCGGCCTGGCGAAGGCGGGCGGCACACTGCTGTCCGCCGCACCCGGCACCGAGACCGAGTGGCTGGACGCCATCGCGGGCGGGGTCGGCCTGGACGCCGAAGGGCAGCAGGCCGCCGAAGCCCTCCGCGAGGACGGCGCGGTGATCCTCGTCGGCGAACGGCTCGCTGCCGTACCCGGCGCGCTCACCGCCGCCGTCCGCACCGCGGCCGCCACCGGCGCCGCCCTGGTGTGGGTGCCCCGCAGGGCCGGGGAGCGCGGCGCCGTCGAGGCGGGCGCGATCCCCGCGCTGCTGCCCGGCGGCCGCCCCGCCACCGATCCGCGGGCCCGCGAGGAGGTGGCCGCGGTCTGGGGCGTACGCGAACTCCCGCACCGCTTCGGCCGGGACACCGGACAGATCCTCGAAGCGGCCGCCACCGGCGAACTGGGCGCGCTGCTCGTCGCGGGCGTCGAGACCGCGGACCTCCCCGACCCGGCGCGCGCCGAGGAGGCGCTCGACAAGGTCGGCTTCCTGGTCTCGCTCGAACTCCGGCCCGGCGCGGTCACCGACCGCGCCGACGTGGTCCTCCCGGTGGCCGCCGCCGCCGAGAAGGCGGGCACCTTCCTCAACTGGGAGGGCAGGGCACGGCTCTTCGAGGCGTCGCTCAAGCCCGAGCAGATGACGCGCACCCTGGCCCCGGCCGACTCGCGGGTGCTGCACATGCTCGCCGACGCACTCGACGTCCACTTCGCGCTGCCGGACATCACGTCCGTACGCAACGAGATGGACCGGCTCGGCGCCTGGACCGGGCAGCACGCGGGCGGCCCGGCCGGCACGGCCGAGGCACTGCCCCGCCCCTCCGAGGGCGAGGCCGTACTCGCGGGCCACCGGCTGCTGCTCGACCAGGGGCTGCTGCAACAGGGCGACGACGCGCTGGCCGGCACCCGGCACGCGGCGGTCGCCCGGCTGTCGTCGGCGACCGCCGAGGAGACCGGCGTCAAGGACGGCGACGTCCTCGCCGTCACCGGGCCCGCGGGCGACGTGCGGCTGCCGCTCCAGGTCACCGCGATGCCCGACCGGGTGGTCTGGCTCCCGCTGAACTCGACGGGCGGCGGTGTCCTGCGCGACACCGGCGCCCGCCCCGGCGAGCTGGTGAGGATCTCCGCCGCACCAGCCGCACCAGCCGCACCCGCCGCACCCGCGGCCACGACGGAGGTGGAGGCGTGACGAACTACTACCTCGCAGCGACCGAGGACCTGTCGATGTTCGGACGGGACCCCTGGTGGCTGGTTGTCATCAAGGCCGTCTTCTGCTTCGCCTTCCTGATGATCACCGTGCTCTTCTCCATCGTGTGGGAGCGCAAGGTCGTCGCCTGGATGCAGCTGCGCATCGGCCCCAACCGGCACGGCCCCTGGGGCATGCTCCAGTCGCTCGCCGACGGCATGAAGCTGATGCTGAAGGAAGATGTGATCGTCAAGCGCGCGGACAAGTTCGTCTACGTGCTCGCGCCGGTCGTCGCCGCGGTGCCCGCCTTCATGGCGATCGCGGTGATCCCCTTCGGCCCCTCGGGCAACGAGGTGTCGATCTTCGGTCACCGTACGACGATGCAGCTCACCGACCTGCCGATCGCGATGCTCTACATCCTCGCGGTCGCCTCCGTCGGCATCTACGGCATCGTCCTCGCGGGCTGGTCGTCCGGGTCGACGTACCCGCTGCTCGGCGGCCTCCGCTCCTGCGCGCAGATGATCAGCTACGAGATCGCGATGGGCGCCGCCTTCGCCTCCGTCTTCCTCTACTCGGGGTCGATGTCGACCTCGGCGATCGTGGACGCGCAGAAGGACCGCTGGTTCATCGTGCTGCTGCCGGTCTCCTTCATCATCTACATCGTCACGATGATCGGTGAGACCAACCGCGCCCCGTTCGACATGCCGGAGTCCGAGGGCGACCTGGTCGGCGGGTTCAACACCGAGTACTCGTCCATCAAGTTCGCGATGTTCATGCTCGCCGAGTACGTCAACATGGTCACCGTTTCGGCGGTCTCCGCGACGCTCTTCCTGGGCGGCTGGCGGGCCCCGTGGCCGATCTCGACCTTCTGGGAGGGCGCGAACCACGGCTGGTGGCCGATGCTCTGGTTCGTCATCAAGGTCCAGCTCCTCCTCTTCTTCTTCATCTGGCTGCGCGGCACGCTTCCGCGTGTGCGCTACGACCAGTTGATGAAGCTCGGCTGGAAGGTCCTCATCCCGGTCTCCGTGGTCTGGCTGATGCTGGTGGCGACCGTACGGGCGCTGCGCAACGACAACTACGACTACTCCCGGATCGTGCTCTACGGAGCGGGGGCCGTCATCGCGATCCTGCTGCTCTCCTTCGTCTACGACATCTTCCGCGACAAGCGGGAGAAGCAGGAGCGGGCCGCCGAGGAAGCCGCGGGCCCGGGGCCTGCCTTCGACCCGATGGCGGGCGGCTACCCCGTACCGCCACTGCCGGGACAGACCCTTCCACCGGTACCCCGGCGGCGCTCGCGCACCGAGCGGGAGCTGATTGTCAGTGGCGGCGTGGACACTGTGAGTGACGGAAAGGAGGCTGACGATGCCTGACCGCTCGACTGGGGATTCCGGGGCTTCCGGGGACGAAACCCCTAAGGACAAGGCTCCGTGGCAGAACCCGGTGGCCGGCTTCGGCGTGACCTTCAAGGCCATGTTCAAGAAGCGGCTCACCGAGCAGTACCCGGAGCAGGAGAAGACGACGGCGCCGCGCTTCCACGGGCGGCACCAGCTCAACCGGCATCCGGACGGGCTGGAGAAGTGCATCGGGTGCGAGCTGTGCGCCTGGGCCTGTCCGGCGGACGCGATCTACGTGGAGGGCGCGGACAACACCGAGGAGGAGCGCTACTCCCCGGGCGAGCGGTACGGACGCGTCTACCAGATCAATTACGCCCGCTGCATCCTGTGCGGACTCTGCATCGAGGCCTGCCCCACCCGGGCGCTGACGATGACCAACGAGTTCGAGCTCGCCGACAGCAGCCGCGCCAACCTGATCTACACCAAGGAGCAGCTGCTCGCCGGTCTGGACGAGGGCATGGTCGACTCGCCGCACTCGATCTTCCCGGGCACCGACGAACAGGACTACTACCGGGGCCTGGTGAGCGAGGCCGCTCCCGGCACGGTCCGCCAGACCGCGGTCTCCAAGGGCGAGACGGCCGGGCAGCCGGCCGCCGCGGGCGGGGAGCCGAACGAGGGGGCACAGGCGTGAACTACCTGACCTCCACCGGTGAGGCCTTCCAGTTCTGGGTGCTGGGCACGGTCGCCGTGATCGGCGCGCTCGCCACCGTACTGATGCGGCGTGCCGTGCACAGCGCGCTGAGCCTCGCCGGGACCATGATCATCCTGGCGGTCTTCTACCTCGCCAACGGGGCGTACTTCCTGGGCATCGTCCAGATCGTCGTCTACACCGGCGCGATCATGATGCTCTTCCTCTTCGTGGTCATGCTGGTCGGCGTCACCGCTGCCGACTCGCTCAAGGAGACCATCAAGGGGCAGCGCTGGCTGGCCGTGCTCTGCGGGCTCGGCTTCGGCATCCTGCTGATCGCGGGCATCGCCAACGCCTCGCTCAAGAGCTTCACGGGCCTGGGCAAGGCCAACGCCAACGGCAATGTGCAGGGCCTCGCCGCCCTCATCTTCACCAAGTACGTCTTCGCCTTCGAGATCACCGGCGCACTGCTCATCACGGCGGCGGTCGGCGCGATGGTGCTCACCCACCAGGAGCGCACCGAGAAGGCGCGGACCCAGCGGCAGATGTCCGAGGACCGCGTCCGCAGCAAGCAGCTGCCGCCGCTGCCCGCCCCGGGTGTCTACGCCCGGCACAACGCGGTGGACGTCGCGGGACTGCTCCCGGACGGCACCCCGTCGGAGCTCACCGTCATGCAGACGCTGCGGCAGCGCGGACAGATCCGCGATGTGTCGAGCGAGGCCATGGCGGATCTCAGGGCGCTGGAGCAGCGCTCCGAGGAGCGGCTCGGCCGCACGTCGGGACACGGCCACGACGCCGGGATCGCCGGTGACCGTGACCGGGCCGGCAGCGACCAGCGCGACCGGCTCGACCGCGAAGAGGAGGAGGCGAAGTGAATCCGGTCAACTATCTCTATCTCGCCTCGCTGTTGTTCACCATCGGCGCGGCCGGGGTGCTGATCAGGCGGAACGCCATTGTGGTCTTCATGTGCGTGGAGCTGATGCTCAACGCCTGCAACCTCGCGTTCGTCGCCTTCTCCCGTATGCACGGAAACCTGGACGGCCAGATCATCGCCTTCTTCACGATGGTCGTTGCCGCCGCGGAGGTCGTGGTCGGGCTCGCGATCATCGTGTCGCTCTTCCGTTCCCGCCACTCGGCCTCGGTCGACGACGCCAGCCTGATGAAGCTGTAAGGGGTCGCTGAACAGTGGAGAACCTGATTGCGCTGCTGATCGCAGCGCCTTTGCTCGGAGCGGCGGTACTGCTCTGCGGTGGGCGGCGGCTCGACCGTGCCGGCCACTGGCTCGGCACGCTGTTCGCGGCCGCGTCCTTCGTGCTGGCCGCCGTCCTCTTCGTGAACATGCTGGGCAAGGGAGCGGACCAACGCACCCTGCACCAGCACCTGTTCAGCTGGATCCCGGTGGCCGGTTTCAAGGCCGACGCCGCCTTCCAGCTCGACCAGCTGTCGATGACGTTCGTCCTGCTGATCTCCGGTGTGGGCACGCTGATCCACATCTACTCGATCGGCTACATGGAGCACGACGAGCGGCGCCGCCGCTTCTTCGGCTATCTGAACCTCTTCCTCGCGGCGATGCTGCTGCTGGTCCTCGCCGACAACTACCTCCTGCTGTACGTCGGCTGGGAGGGCGTGGGCCTCGCCTCGTACCTGCTGATCGGCTTCTGGCAGCACAAGCCCAGCGCGGCGACGGCGGCCAAGAAGGCCTTCATCGTCAACCGCGTCGGCGACATGGGCCTGTCGATCGCGATCATGCTGATGTTCACCACCTTCGGCACCTTCGCCTTCGGCCCGGTGCTGCACTCGGTGGGCGGCGCGTCGCAGGGCAAGCTCACCGCGATCGGCCTGATGCTGCTGCTCGCCGCCTGCGGCAAGTCGGCGCAGGTGCCGCTCCAGTCCTGGCTCGGCGACGCGATGGAGGGCCCGACCCCGGTCTCGGCCCTGATCCACGCGGCGACGATGGTGACCGCCGGCGTCTACCTCATCACCCGCTCGGGGGCGATCTTCAACGCCGCACCCACCGCGCAGCTGGCCGTCGTGGTGGTCGGCGCGGTGACGCTGCTCTTCGGGGCGATCGTCGGTTGCGCGAAGGACGACATCAAGAAGGCCCTCGCCGGTTCGACCATGTCGCAGATCGGCTACATGATCATGGCGGCGGGCCTCGGCCCCATCGGGTACGCCTTCGCGATCATGCACCTCGTCACGCACGGCTTCTTCAAGGCCGGGCTCTTCCTCGGCGCCGGTTCCGTCATGCACGGCATGAACGACGAGGTCGACATGCGGAAGTACGGCGGCCTGCGGAAGTACATGCCGGTGACCTTCGTGACCTTCGGCCTCGGCTACCTCGCGATCATCGGCTTCCCCGGCCTCTCCGGTTTCTTCTCCAAGGACAAGATCATCGAGGCGGCCTTCGCCAAGGGCGGCACCGAGGGCTGGATCCTCGGCGGCGCGGCCCTGCTGGGCGCGGGCATCACCGCCTTCTACATGACCCGGGTCATGCTGATGACGTTCTTCGGTGAGAAGCGCTGGGTGCCGGACGCGGAAGGCCACGAGCCGCACCCGCACGAGTCGCCCAGGTCGATGACCATCCCCATGATCATCCTGGCCTTCGGCTCGGTGTTCGCCGGCGCGTTCTTCGGCATCGGCAACCGCTTCCTGCACTGGCTGGAGCCCATCACCGGCCACTCCGAGGGCAATTCACCGGTCAGCGCGGGCGCCGTCACCGCCGGGACGATGGTGGTCCTGGTGATCGGCGTCGCCATCGCCTGGCTCGTCTACGGACGCAAGCCCGTGCCCGCGGTGGCCCCCAAGGGCTCGCTGCTCACCCGCGCCGCCCGGCGCGACCTGCTCCAGGACGACTTCAACCACGTGGTCCTGGTCCGCGGCGGCGAGCACCTCACCCGGTCGCTGGTCTACCTCGACCACTCCCTGGTGGACGGCGTCGTCAACGGCACGGCCGCCTCGGTCGGCGGGCTCTCGGGACGGCTGCGCAAACTGCAGAACGGCTACGCCCGCTCCTACGCGGCCTCGATGTTCGGCGGCGCAGTGATCCTCGTCGCCGCGACCCTGCTGATGAGGGCGGTCTGATCACATGTCCTTTCCCCTCCTGACGGCGACCGCCGCGCTCCCGGCCGTCGGTGCGATCGCCACCGCGGCGGTCCCGGCCGCGCGGCGCACCGCGGCGAAGTGGCTCGCGCTGCTCTTCTCGCTCGGCACGCTCGCCCTGGGCGCCGTCCAGCTCGTCCGGTTCGACCCCGGCGGTGCCCGCTACCAGCTCACCGAATCGCACGCCTGGATCAAGGACTTCGGCGTGCGGTACGAGCTGGGGGTGGACGGCATCGGGCTCGTGATGCTCGCCCTGACCGCCCTGCTCATCCCGTTCGTGATCCTGGCCGGCTGGCACGACGCCGATCCTTCCCCAAGCTCTCAACTCCGTTCGAGCAGCGGAGGCCCCAATGAGACCCGGCCCTATCGATGGCGCCCGACGCAGGGCTTCTTCGCCCTGATCCTGGCCGTCGAGGCGATGGTGATCCTCTCCTTCGAGGCCACCGACGTCTTCCTCTTCTACATCCTCTTCGAAGCCATGCTCATCCCGATGTACTTCCTCATCGGCGGCTTCGGGGACCGGGCGCACGCCGGGGGCGACGAGGCGGCGGCGACCCAACGCTCGTACGCGGCGGTCAAGTTCCTCCTCTACAACCTGGTCGGCGGCCTCCTCATGCTGGCCGCGGTCATCGGCCTGTACGTGGTCGCGGGGAACTTCTCGCTCCAGGAGATCGCCACCGCGCGCGCCAACGGCTCGCTGCACATGGCGACCGGCACCGAGCGCTGGCTCTTCCTCGGCTTCTTCTTCGCCTTCGCGGTGAAGGCGCCGCTCTGGCCGCTGCACACCTGGCTGCCCAACGCCATGGGCGAGGCGACCGCCCCGGTCGCCGTGCTGATCACCGCAGTGGTCGACAAGGTCGGCACGTTCGCGATGCTGCGCTTCTGCCTCCAGCTCTTCCCGGAGGCCAGCAAGTGGGCCACCCCGGTGATCCTGGTGCTCGCGCTGATCAGCATCGTCTACGGCGCGCTGGTCGCGGTCGGCCAGCGCGACATCAAGCGGCTCATCGCGTACGCCTCGGTCTCGCACTTCGGCTTCATCATCCTGGGCATCTTCGCGATGACCAGCCAGGGCCAGTCGGGCGCGACGCTCTACATGGTCAACCACGGGATCTCGACGGCCGCCCTGATGCTGGTGGCCGGGTTCCTGATCTCGCGGCGCGGCTCGCGGCTCATCGCCGACTACGGCGGGGTGCAGAAGGTGGCCCCGGTCCTGGCCGGGACCTTCCTGATCGGCGGTCTCGCCACCCTCTCGCTGCCCGGCCTTTCGCCGTTCGTCAGTGAATTCCTGGTCCTGGTCGGCACGTTCAGCGCGTACCCGGCCGCCGGGATCGTCGCGACCGTCGGCATCGTGCTGGCCGCGCTCTACGTCCTGGTCCTCTACCAGCGCACGATGACCGGCCCGGTAAGGGCGACGGTGCAGGGCATGGCGGACCTCAAGGTCCGTGAACTGGTCGTCGTGCTGCCGCTGATCGCGCTGCTGGTCTTCCTCGGCGTCTATCCGAAGCCGCTGACGGAGATCGTCGACCCGGCCGTGAAGCACACCATGTCCGACGTCCAGAAGAAGGACCCCCAGCCCACCGTGCCCACAGTGGAGGCCGCGAAGTGAGCGCAACAGCTGTCCACAGTCTGTGGACCATGGGGGCGGCGGGCCCCATCGGCAAGATCCCGACCCCGCACATCGAGTACGCGCAGCTCTCACCCGTGCTGATCATTCTCGGTGCGGCCATGCTGGGCGTCCTCGTCGAGGCCTTCGTGCCGCGCCGGGGCCGCTACTACACCCAGGTGTTCCTCGCCGTGGTGGCGATCGTCTCCTCCTTCGCGACGGTCGTCGCGCTGGCGGCGGGCGGATACGGCTCGACCAAGGCGCACATCGCGGCGATGGGCGCCGTCGCGGTCGACGGACCGGCGCTCTTCCTGCAGGGCACCATCCTGCTCGCCTCGCTCGTGGCGATCTTCACCTTCGCCGAGCGCAGGCTCGACCCGGAGGTGCACGGCAACCGCACGGACTCCTTCGCCGCACAGGCCGCGGCCGTGCCGGGCAGCGAGGGCGAACAGGAAGCGGTCAAGGCCGGGTTCACCACCACCGAGGTCTTCCCGCTCGCGCTGTTCGCGATCGGCGGCATGCTCGTCTTCCCCGCGGCCAACGATCTGCTGACGCTCTTCGTGGCACTGGAGGTCTTCTCGCTGCCGCTCTACCTGCTGTGCGCCGTCGCCCGCCGCAAGCGGCTGATGTCGCAGGAAGCGGCCGTGAAGTACTTCCTGCTCGGGGCGTTCTCCTCGGCCTTCCTGCTCTTCGGGATCGCCCTGCTCTACGGCTACGCGGGCTCCGTCTCGTACGCCCGGATCGCCGACGTGGTCGACGGCACCGTGCAGAACGTCGACCCGGCGCTCGCCGACACCATGGGCAACGACGCGCTGCTGCTCATCGGCGGCGCGATGATCCTGCTCGGGCTGCTCTTCAAGGTCGGCGCCGTGCCGTTCCACATGTGGACCCCGGACGTCTACCAGGGCGCACCGACCCCGGTCACCGGCTTCATGGCGGCGGCCACCAAGGTCGCCGCGTTCGGCGCGCTGCTGCGACTGCTGTACGTGGTGCTGCCCGGACTGCGCTGGGACTGGCGGCCCGTGATGTGGGCCGTCGCGATCATCACGATGCTCGGCGGTGCGATCGTCGCGATCACGCAGACCGACATCAAGCGGATGCTGGCCTACTCGTCCATCGCGCACGCCGGGTTCATCCTGGCCGGTGTCATCGCCACCACCCCGGAGGGCATCAGCTCGGTCCTCTTCTACCTGGTGACGTACTCGTTCGTGACGATCGGCGCCTTCGCCGTGGTCACCCTGGTACGGGACGCGGGCGGCGAGGCCACGCACCTCTCCAAGTGGGCGGGTCTCGGGCGGCGTTCACCGCTGGTGGCCGCGGTCTTCGCCGTCTTCCTGCTGGCCTTCGCGGGCATCCCGCTGACCAGCGGATTCAGCGGGAAGTTCGCCGTGTTCAAGGCAGCGGCCGACGGCGGGGCCGGCGGTCTGGTCGTGGTCGGTGTGATCTCGTCCGCCATCGCCGCGTTCTTCTACATCCGGGTCATCGTGCTGATGTTCTTCAGCGAGCCGAAGGCGGACGGCCCGACGGTCGCCGTGCCGTCGCCGCTGACGATGACGACGATCGCCGTGGGGGTCGCGGTCACGCTGGTGCTGGGGCTCGCCCCGCAGTACTTCCTGGACCTGGCCGGCCAGGCGGGATCCTTCGCGCGGTAGCCGGGTTTCCGCACACGATCTCCGCCGTCGGGCGGGCCGGGCGCCTCCGGCCCGCCCGACGGCTTTCGTGCGCGGCTGACCTGGGCTTTCGTGGTCGCCCCTGCGTGAACCAAGGGCGCGGGCCGACGCGTGCGCACTCCGCGATGCACCGCTGTGTCCGGGGATGTCGGTGCGGGACCCTATCGTGGCAGGAGTGACCGGTAGCAGGGACCGGACAGGAGTGACCGGCAGGAGCGGGCGAGGGACCGGCACGACGGGGGACGGAACGATGGAACGCGGGGCGGAACGATGAAGGGGAGTGGCGAGGCAGTGGCCGAGCGTACGGAGCAGGCAGAGCGGACCACGCACGCGCAGGGCGCGGAGAGCGAGGCGCTCAGCACCCTGCACCGGGTCTTCGGCTACGACGCCTTCCGTGGCGAGCAGGAAGAGATCATCGGGCAGGTGGTGGACGGCGGGGACGCCGTCGTGCTGATGCCGACCGGTGGCGGAAAGTCTCTCTGCTACCAGATTCCCGCCCTGGTCAGACCAGGTACGGGCGTGGTGATCTCCCCGCTGATCGCACTGATGCAGGACCAGGTGGACGCGCTGCGCGCCCTCGGGGTGCGCGCGGGCTTCATGAACTCCACGCAGGACTTCGACGAGCGCCGCACCGTCGAGGCCGAGCTGCTCGCCGGCGAGCTGGACCTGCTCTACCTGGCGCCCGAGCGGCTGCGGGTCGAGGCCACCCTCGGCCTGCTGAGCCGGGCGAAGATCTCCGTGTTCGCGATCGACGAAGCGCACTGCGTCGCCAGCTGGGGACACGACTTCCGCCCCGACTACCTGGCGCTCTCGCTGCTCGGCGAGCGCTGGCCGGACGTCCCGCGCATCGCCCTGACGGCCACCGCCACCCGCGCCACGCACCAGGAGATCACCGAGCGGCTCGGCATGCCGGACGCGCGGCACTTCGTGGCGGGCTTCGACCGGCCCAACATCCAGTACCGGATCGTCCCCAAGAACGACCCCAAGAAGCAGCTGCTCGCCTTCCTCAAGGAGGAGCACGCGGGGGACGCCGGAATCGTCTACTGCCTCTCCCGGGCCTCCGTCGAGCGGACCGCCGAGTACCTCTGCAAGAACGGCGTCGAGGCCGTGCCGTACCACGCGGGGCTCGACGCGGGCACCCGCGCGGTCCACCAGTCGCGCTTCCTGCGCGAGGACGGCCTCGTGGTCGTCGCGACGATCGCCTTCGGGATGGGCATCGACAAGCCCGACGTCCGGTTCGTCGCCCACCTCGACCTGCCCAAGTCGGTGGAGGGGTACTACCAGGAGACCGGGCGCGCCGGGCGGGACGGCCTGCCGTCCACGGCGTGGATGACGTACGGGCTCCAGGACGTCGTGCAGCAGCGCAAGATGATCCAGAGCGGTGAGGGCGGCGAGGCGTTCCGCCGCCGGGCCGCGGCCCATCTCGACGCGATGCTGGCGCTCTGCGAGACGGCCGACTGCCGCCGCGCCCAACTGCTCCAGTACTTCGGCCAGGAGGCGGTGACGCCCGCCTGCGGGAACTGCGACACCTGCCTCAGCCCGCCGGAGACCTGGAACGGCACGGTGGCCGCACAGAAGGTGCTGTCGACGGTCGTGCGGCTGGAGCGGGAGCGCAGGCAGAAGTTCGGCGCCGGCCAGATCATCGACATCCTGCTCGGCCGCAGGACGGCCAAGGTCATCCAGTTCGACCACGACCAGCTCTCCGTCTTCGGTATCGGTGAGGACCTGCCGGAGGCCCAGTGGCGCGGCGTGGTGCGGCAGTTGCTGGCCCAGGGGCTGCTGGCCGTGGAGGGGGAGTACGGCACGCTGGTGCTGACCGGGACCAGTGGGTCCGTGCTCTCGGCGGAGACCGAGGTCCGGCTGCGCAAGGAGCCGGAGAAGGCCGTGGTGGCGCGGGCGGCCAAGGGCGAGAAGAAGGCCAGGGCGGCAGCGGCGGCGGCCGATCTGCCCGCCGACGCGGTGCCGGTCTTCGAGGCGCTGCGGACCTGGCGCGGCAAACAGGCCAAGGAGCAGGGTGTCCCGGCGTATGTGATCTTCCACGACGCGACGCTGCGGGAGATCGCCACGGTGCGGCCCGCCACGCTCGGTGAGCTCGGCGGAATCGGCGGCCTCGGCGAGAAGAAGCTCGCGACGTACGGGGAGGGCGTGCTCGGGGTGCTGGGCGAGTCGGCCGGTGCGGGCGGCACCGCACCGGAGCCGGGTGGCACCGCACCGGAGCAGGCCGGTAGGGCACCGGAGCAGGCCGGTGCGGCGGCCCAGCCCGGTGGGCCCGGCCCCTCGGCCCCGGCCCGGGTGCCCGCGCAGGGCGACCCGGACGACCCGGGCGCCTGGGACGAGCCGGACTTCGCGGACTACCCCGACGACCCGGAGGCGTAGGGCGGGGCCTGAGCTCCGGCGTCAGGGGTTACGGAGGAGGCGGGCGAGCCCGGCGCTCACCCTCCGCCGCCGCTCCGGCTCGCCCGGTCGCGTTGGACGGCGCGGTGCACCGCGTGTGCCGTCCACTCCTCGCGTACCAGCTGCCGCATCGCCGAACGGGACCTCCCGCCGTCCCGGGCGACGAACCGGGACAGGCCGATCGCCGAGACGAGCGCGGCCAGGGCGCGGCCGCGCGGGTCCGGGAAGCCGGCCGCCTCCGCCGTGACGAAGCGCTCGCGGGCCTGCGCCGACCAGTTCCGCGGGCCCGCCGGATGGCGGTGGTACGGCAGCAGCCCCGCGAAGCGCCGCGTCTCACGGGTCAGTACGTCCTCGTCCACCAGGTGGTCCAGGTACAGGCCCTCCACCGTGCGGCCGGTCCGGCGGACCCAGTGAGGGGAGCCGACGCCCCCGGCACCCCTCTTCTTCTCCGGGGCGGGCAGCAGATCCAGTACCTGCGCGAGGACCGGATCGCCCGGCAGCAGCGGCTGATCCACCGTCACCTTCCCGCGCGACTCGGAGATCCGCCCCCGCAGCTCCAGTTCGGCCAGGGCCGCACCGGCCATGCCGAACTCCAGATAGCGGTTCCGGCAGAACGGTTTGCCCCGGCTCGGGTCCAGCGCGAGCAGCAGCAGTTCCTCGGGGAGCGTCGGCTCTTCCTGGCTCATGGCGCGGGCACGATCCTTCCGGTCACTTCGCCGAGGCCGACCCGTGTCCCGTCGGGCCCCGGGGCCCAGGCGGTCATCGTCACCTCGTCGCCGTCCTCCAGGAACGCCCTTTTGCCGTCGTCGAGTTCGAGGGGGCGGGTTCCGTTCCAGGTGATTTCGAGCAGCGAGCCGCACTGTTCGGGCGACGGCCCGCTGACGGTGCCCGACCCGAAGAGGTCCCCGGTACGGAGCGAGGCGCCGTTGACCGTCGTATGGGCCAGCATCTGGGCGGCCGTCCAGTACATCCCGGCGAAGGGCGGCTCGGAGATCCGCCGGCCGTTGATGGCGATCGTGAGGTGCAGGTCCAGGCCGCCCGGTTCCTCGGCCGTCGCGTCGTCGAGGTAGGGGAGCAGCGGCAGTTCACGGGCGGGCGGCGCGGTCCGGGCCGCGTCCAGCGCCTCCAGCGGTGTCACCCAGGCCGAGACCGAGGTGGCGAAGGACTTGCCCAGGAAGGGGCCCAGGGGGACGTACTCCCAGGCCTGGATGTCGCGCGCCGACCAGTCGTTGAGCAGCTGGAGGCCGAAGACGTGGTCCCGGTAGCCGACCAGCGGTACGGATTCGCCCTGCGCGGACGGGACGCCGACGACGAAGCCGACCTCCGCCTCGATGTCGAGCTTGACCGAGGGCCCGAAGACCGGCGCCGGGTCCGACGGCGCCTTCCGCTGCCCCGACGGACGTACGACATCCGTGCCCGACACCACGACCGTGCCCGAACGGCCGTGGTAACCGATCGGCAGATGCTTCCAGTTGGGCGTCAGCGCGGCCGAGTCGGGCCGGAAGATGCTGCCGACGTTCGTCGCGTGGTGCTCGCTCGCGTAGAAGTCGACGTAATCGGCGACCTCGTACGGAAGGTGCATCGTGACGTCCGCCACCGGGTGCAGCAGCGGCTCTATGACCGGCCGGTGGGCCGGGACGGTCACCCAGGCGGTCAGCGCGCGCCGCACGTCGCGCCACGCCGTACGGCCCGCCGCGAGCAGCGGGTTGAGCGTGGGGTGGTCGAGCAGCCTGCTGTACGGGGAGCCGAGCGCGATGGCCGCCGCCCCCGCGTCCAGTACGTGGCCGCCGATCCGCACGCCCACCCGGCGCCGGTCGGGATCCTCAGGGGTGGAGAAGACTCCGTACGGCAGGTTGTGCGGGCCGAAGGGATCGCCTTCGGGAAGGTCGAGCGGGCTCTGCTCAGGCATGGGGTGCTGCCTCGCTTTCAGGTCTGTGGACAGACCCACGGTACGGGGGCGGGGCAGGCCGCGTCAGCAGGAAACGTTCGCGCTGCCCCGCCCCCCCCACCGTCCCCCGCACGACCCCACTGCCACCCGGGCACGGCCCCACCGCGCCCCGCGGCCTACCCCGCCGTGCGCGGAATGCGCTTCTCCCAGCTCCGCCGGAACACCACCTCGTCGCCCTCCTGGCACACCACTTCGCTCGACGTGATGAAGTCCTGGGCGTCGCAGGTGATCTCGGAGCGGGTGCGCACCCGGGCGTCCCAGCCCGTCTCCGGGCGGTGCAGCCGGATCGACCAGTCCGAGCGGGTGTGCGCCGACAGCGGGTCCGCCTCGTTGATCGTGTACGTCTCCAGCGCGTCCTCGCTGAACTCCAGGCCGTCCGGGTAGATCCGGGTGCCGCCGTACCTGGGGTCCACCTCCAGACGCCAGTCGCCCTTGGCCACATCCCGTACGACCAGCCGCTCGGGGCGCTCGTCAGGATTGTCCGGGTACTCCACGGCCAGCGGCTCCGACTGCTCCGGTTCCTCGAAGGTGATGTCGTCCTCGGTGTGCGCGCGGACCGGGAGTTCCATGGTCGAGGCCGCCGGATCCAGGGTCCAGCCGTGCGCCGAGTCGGGCTGCGGCCAGATCCACGGCCAGTAGGCGGACGAGACCGAGAGGCGGATGCGGTGGCCCGGCGGGAAGGTGTGGCCGACGCCGTTCAGTTCGAAGGTGAGCGACTCGGTGGTGCCCGGCTCCCAGGGGTCCGACCGGTCCCGGCCGTGGCGTGCCGAGAAGTTGAGCGCGCCCCGGGTGACCAGGGTGGACGCCCCGTCCGGTGCCACGTCGCAGAGCCGCGCGACGACCTGTCCCGTGGGGACGTCGGAACGCACCGAGAGGTGCACGGTCGCACGGCCCAGGATCTCGATGGGGGCCTGGCGGACGGGGAATTCGAAGCAGACGGACTTCGCGTCCTCGTCCCGCTGGTCGGGGGGCAGGTCGGAGTCGTTGCCGAACGGGAAGAACCGCCCCGCGTCGAGACCGGTCTGCATCGGCGACCTGACCTCCATCGGGTCGCCCTGGAGCGCGTACGACACGGGCGTCACATGCGGGGACGGCCAGGCCGTGTCGCCCACCCAGCGGCCGGCCAGCTCCGGGTAGACCGTGGCCGGCGGGTGCGACTCGCTGATCCACGAGCGCAGCAGCGGCTCGTCCATCACCCCGTTCTCCTCGCCCTTCAGATGGTGGTCCCACCAGCGCAGGGTCTCCTGGAGGAAGCCGATCGCCGGTCCTGGCGGCAGCCCGCGGTCCGGGTACTGGTGCGACCACGGCCCGATCAGCCCCCGCACCCGGGACGGGTCCAGATTCCCGACGAGCCGCAGGGCCGTGTCCCGGTACGGGTCGTGCCAGCCGCCGACGGTCAGGACGGCCGCCTTGATGGCCGGATAGTCCTCGCAGACGCTGCCGTGCTTCCAGTAGTCGTCGCGCGTCTGATGGGCGAGCCAGGTGTGGATGAACGGCTCCACGGCCTCAAGACGGCTCAGCCACATGTCCCGCCAGACCGAGCCGACCTGCGCCGGGTCCGGCGGCCGTGACACGAAGGCGAGCATCGTGGCCGCCCAGGCGTGCATGTCGACGGCGAGCACCGAGCCGCCCATGTAGTGGACGTCGTTGTCGTAGCGGTCGTCGGCCGAGCAGACCGTGACGATCGCCTTGAGGGGCTCCGGGGCGATGGCCGCGATCTGGAGCGAGTTGAAGCCGCCCCACGAGATGCCGAACATCCCGACCTTGCCGGTGCACCAGTCCTGCTCGGCCAGCCAGTTCACCACCGCGACCCCGTCGGCCAGCTCCTGGGCGTCGTACTCGTCACCGGGCATCCCGGTCGAGTTGCCGTGGCCGCGCACGTCCACCCGGACGGAGGCGTATCCGTGCCCCGCGTACCAGGGGTGCCGCTGCCAGTCCCGGGGCGCCGTCCAGTCGCTCAGCCGGTACGGAAGGTATTCGAGCAGGGCGGGGACCGGCCCGGGCGCGTTCACCGGACGCCAGATCCTGGCGTACAGCTGCGTGCCGTCCGGGAGCGGGATCCAGACGTCCTCGCGGCGGGTCTCGTACGGGAATTCGGTGCGGATTCGAGCCACGGCAGGCGCTCCTCAGTGGACGGGGTGCATAGTGCGTTTGAGCCAGGGGGCGGCGGCGACGACCGCGAGCCCGGCGACGACCGCGATGCCGCCGTTGACGCCGAAGTACGCCGGGTCGGAGACCTTGCCGTACAACTTCACGATCTGGGCCTGGATGCCGTTGGCGAGGGCGAGCGACAGGAACCAGAGCGCCATCGTCTGGCTGGCGAAGGCGGCGGGGGCGAGCTTGGTGGTGGCGGACATGCCGGAGGTCTCGACCAGGATGTCGCCGAGCCCCAGCAGCGCGTACGAGCCGACGATCCACCAGACGGACATCAGCCAGTCGCTGCCCGTACGGCCGGATGTGGCGGGAACCATGATCAGGAAGGAGAGACCGCCGAGGATGGTGCCGATCGCGATCTTGTTGGAGGCGTGCGGCTGGTGCTTGCCCATCCGGACCCAGACGGCCGCGACCACGGGGGCCAGCGCCACCTCGAAGGCGCCGAGCGCCGACGCGTACCAGCTGGCCGGGAAGTGGTAGCCGAAGATCTCCGTCCTGGCGTTGGTCGACGCGAGCAGGATCATCGTCGAGTACGCCTGGAAGAGGATGAAGTTGAAGACCACCGAGGCGAGGAACAGCACGATGTAGGGGCGCAGGTGGCCCCGTTCGGCCCTGGTCACCCGGGGGCTGCGGAACATCACGACGAAGAAGACGATCGGCGCGATCACCGAGATGATGGTCAGCGCGTCCACGGTGCGGTCCAGCGTCAGCCAGCCGGAGAGCCCGAGAACCACCGCGATCACGGCGACCGCCAGCGCCCCGCCGACGATCATCCTGATCGCGCGGCGCATCGCGTCGGGCGGCAGCGCCTGCTCGGCGCCGTCCGTGCGGCCCGCGATGGTGCGGCGCCCCAGGACGTACTGGATCAGACCCAGCGTCATACCGACGGCGGCGGCCGAGAAGCCCCAGTGCCAGCCCTCGTGGTCACCGAGCCAGCCGGTGATCAGCGGACCGAGGAAGGCGCCGATGTTGATGCACATGTAGTAGAGGGCGAAACCGGCGTCGCGGCGCTGGTCCTCGGTGCGGTACAGCTTGCCGACCAGGGTGGCGACGTTCGGCTTCAGGAGCCCCGTGCCGAGCGAGATGAGCCCCAGGCCGACCCAGGTCATGGTGGCCGTCGGCACGGCCATCGAGTAGTGGCCGAGCGCGATGAGGATGCCGCCGCCGAGGACCGCGCGGTACGAGCCGAGGATGCGGTCGGCCAGCCAGCCGCCCGCCACCGAGACCAGATAGACCAGCGTGCCGTACGCGGCGGAGATGGACGCCGCCGCTCCCGGCGACATGCCGAGGCCGTCCTGGTTGACCGCAGCCGTGAAGTACAGGACGAGGATGGCCTGCATCCCGAGGAACGAGAACCGCTCCCAGATCTCCAGGCCCGACAGGGTGGCCAGACCGCGTGGCTGGCCGAAGAACGAATGGTCGTCGCCCGGCTCAGGCGGGGGCTGGGACGGTGAGGCCAGCCCTGGCTGCGGCTCTGTTCCGGACAAAGGTACTGCTCCAATTCAAATCGACGTGTTTTGAACATACCGGTCACGCTCGGTATGTGCTCGGGGTGGGCGGGCAGGCGCTCATGGTGATCGAAAGAGGACCGGATACGCTGACTTGAGTGCGGACAGCGACACATCGACAATCCGTGTGATCGTCAGCAGACAGGAGATCCCCTCGTGACCGTCGTCGAGCCATTCGGGCTGAACGTGCGGGACCAGGCACTTGAGGCCGATGTCCAGGCCGGACTGGCGGCTGTCGAGGCCGGACTGCTCGATGCCACCAAGAGCGAGGTCCCTTTCATCACGGAGGCCGCGCAGCATCTTGTACGGGCCGGGGGTAAGCGCTTTCGTCCGCTCCTTGTGATGCTCGCTGCCCAGTTCGGTGACCCTTATGCACCCGGAGTCGTGCCTTCTGCCGTAGTGGTCGAATTGACCCACCTGGCGACGCTTTACCACGACGACGTGATGGACGAGGCGGAAGTACGCCGGGGAGTGGACAGCGCCAACGCACGCTGGGACAACTCGGTCGCGGTCCTGACCGGCGACTTCCTCTTCGCGCGCGCTTCGCACATCCTGGCCGACCTGGGCCCGGAGGCCGTACGTATCCAGGCCGAGGCGTTCGAACGCCTCGTCACCGGCCAGATCCTGGAGACCGCGGGCCCGCGCGACGGCCGCGACCCGGTCAGCCACTACCTCGACGTCATCGCGGGCAAGACGGGCTCCCTGATCGCCGTCTCCGGACGGTTCGGCGCGATGATGTCCGGCGCCGACGAGAGCGTCGTGAACATCCTGACGCAGTACGGTGAGCGGCTCGGCACCGCGTTCCAGCTCGCCGACGACGTACTGGACATCGCGAGCGACAGCCACGAGTCCGGCAAGACGCCCGGTACGGACCTGCGTGAGGGCATCCCCACGCTGCCGGTGCTGCGGCTGCGCGCCCAGGCCGCCGAGCACGGCCGTCCGGACGACCTCGCCCTGGTCGAGCTGCTGTCGGGCGACCTCACGGACGACGACCGGCACGCCGAGGCGCTGCGGCTCATGCGGGCGCACCCGGCCCTGGAGCAGGTCCGCCAGGACACCGTGCGGTACGCGGAGGAGGCGCGGGCCACCCTGGCGCCACTGCCGGAGTGCTTCGCGAAGACCGCCCTTGAGGAGCTGTGCGGCGCGGTGGTGCACCGCGTCGGGTGAGACGGGCTGCCTGTCTTCCTTCCTTCCTGTCTGTCTGCTTGCCGGGACCCGTGCCGCGTATCTGCGGACGGGTCCTTCTGCTGGGCCGGTCCTGACCGCGTCCGGGACGGGCCGGGAGAGGGCGGGGAACGGACCGCCCCTGTCGGGCGGCCGGTCACGGCGGACGCCCAAGCCCGGCCCGCCCGTTGGGCCGGTCGCGCCTGGCGGTTCCTTCGGACGGGTGGGCCTTCCCGCCCGGCCGCTTCCCCTACGGGGCGGGACGAGCGGCGGGCGCCGCCTGTCATACCGCAGCACTAGGCGGAGTTGCTCCCGGGGGCTGACGCGTACGTCCCGGGAATTTGGTGAGATGGACTGCACCACACCCCACCAATTCGGGTGAGAATGGCGGCGCGGGGTGGACGAGCGCAACCGTACGGATCGCCGCCGATCACGGAGGTAGGGCACACATGGCACCGAACGACAGTGCACAGGGCACCGGAGAGGCCGGGAATTCCCCCGCGGGCCGCCGGAAGGCGGCGCGTTATCTCGTCCCGGTCGGAGTAGCGGGGGTGGCGGCGGTGACGATCGGTCTCGTCCCGGCGCTCGCCAGCTCGGGCGACCCCAGCCTGCCGAAGATCTCGGCGCAGCAGCTCATCGAGAAGATGGCCGCATCGGACACCCAGCAGCTGTCCGGCACGGTGAAGGTCAGCTCGGACCTGGGCATCCCGTCACTGGGCGGCCTTGCCGGTTCCTTCGGCGGGGGCGCGCTGAGCGGTGGCGGCAAGGGCGGGTCGAGCGCGTCGCCCGACTCCAAGCTGATGGAACTGGCCTCGGGCACGCACACCCTGCGGGTGGCCGCCGACGGTCCCGCCAAGCAGCGGGTGTCCATCCTGGACAGCGCCGCCGAGTACAGCCTGATCCGCAACGACCGCCAGGTCTGGGCGTACGACAGCACGTCGAACCAGGTCTACCACTCGCAGACCGGTGCCTCGGCGGAGGGCGGCAAGGGCCACGCGGACGGCCGCAAGGACCGCGCCGACAAGCTCCCGGCCACCCCGAAGGACTTCGCCGCCCAGGCGCTGAAGGCCGTCGGGCCGACGACCTCGGTGAGTGTCGACGGCACGGCGCAGGTGGCGGGCCGCGACGCGTACCAGCTGCTCATCAAGCCGAAGCAGTCCGGTTCCACGATCGGTTCGGTCCGGGTCGCGGTGGATTCGAAGACCGGCACCCCGCTGAAGTTCACGCTCACACCGAGCAGCGGCGGCAAGGCGGCCATCGACGTGGGCTTCACCAAGGTCGACTTCGGGAAGCCCGCGGCCTCCACCTTCTCGTTCACTCCGCCGAAGGGCGCGAAGGTGACGGAGGGCGCCGCCCCGAAGGCCGGTACGCACACGGCTCCGAAGGGCGCTCCCAAGGGCACCCCGAAGGACCTGAAGTCCGCGGCGCCGGAGGACTTCAAGGGCCTGAACATCATCGGCAAGGGCTGGACGTCGGTGGCCAGGATCGACACCGGCAGCGGCAAGGGCATCGGCGCGCTGGGCGGCTCCGCGCAGAAGAGCGGCGCCCCGGTGGACGCGCAGAAGTTCCTCAGCTCGCTGGGGGACAGGGTGACGGGCTCGTTCGGCTCGGGCACCGTGTTCCACACCCGGCTGGTGAACGCGCTGATGACGGACGACGGAAAGGTCTTCGTCGGCACGGTCGACAAGGGCGCACTGGTCAAGGCGGCCGACGCGGCCAAGTAGGCACGGTGGCGGGTCCGGCAGGCTCCCAGGGGGCCGGCCGGACCCGTCGGCCTTTCCGGGGCCGGCCCGCCCGCCCGGCTGTCCCGTTCCGGACCCGCCCGGTGTCCGGGGCGGGTGTCCGGGGCGGCCCCTGCCCCGGCTGTTCCGGACGGCCTGCGTCAGGTCCCGCCTGCCTCCCCCCCCGGAGGGCGACGCGCACCGTGCGGCCCACGCCCCGTTAGCCTGGACCGCACGGTGCGCCGAACGACGGGACCATCGCCATGCCTGAAGCCGTCATCGAAACCCATGCCCTCACCAAACGCTTCCGAGGCGGCCAACTCGCGGTGAACCGCCTGGACCTCACCGTCCCGCGCGGCAGCGTCTTCGGCTTCCTGGGGCCCAACGGCTCGGGCAAGACCACCACCATCCGGATGCTCCTCGGCCTCATCGCCCCGACCTCCGGCACCGCGAGCCTGCTGGGGCAGCCGATGCCGCGCGCCGCCCGCAGCGTGCTGCCGGGCGTCGGCGCGCTCATCGAGGGCCCCGCGCTGTACGGGTTCCTCTCCGGCCGCGACAATCTGCTGCGCTACGACTCCGCCGACCCGCAGGCCGACCCCCGCACCCGGCGTGCCCGCGTCGACGCGGCCCTCGAACGGGTCGGGCTCGCCCACGCGGCTGCCAAGAAGGCCAAGGCGTACTCGCTGGGCATGAAACAGCGGCTCGGCCTCGCCTCCGCGCTGCTCCAGCCGCGCGGGCTGCTCGTACTGGACGAGCCGACGAACGGGCTCGACCCGCAGGGCATGCGGGAGATCAGGACCCTGGTCAGGGAACTGGCGGAGGACGGCACCACGGTCTTCCTCTCCTCCCATCTCCTGGACGAGATCGAACAGGTCTGCACCCACGCGGCCGTGATGGCCCGCGGGACGCTGCTCACCCAGGGCAGGGTCGCCGATCTCGCGACCCGCGGCCGCCTCGCCGTCGGCACACCGGACCCGGCCGAGGCCGCCCGCGTGCTCACGGAGCTGGGTGTCGCCGGCGTGGACGTGGCGGGGGACCGGGTGACCGGTGACATCCCGCCGGCGGAGACCGATGTGGCGGACCTCAACGCGGCTCTTGTACGGGAAGGTGTCCGGGTCAGGTCCTTCGGCCTCGAACGGGCCTCCCTGGAGGACGCTTTCGTCGCACTCACCGGAGAGGGTTTCGATGTCGCAGGCTGAGGCGTCCCGGCAGAAGCTGCCGCCGGGGGCCGTACCGGCGGATGGCGAACCGCAGAGTGGCAACCCGCGGTCCGGCGGGCCCGGGGCGGCGCGCGCCGCCGTGCGTCCGGGGTGGCAGCTCGGCCTCTTCCGTTCCGAGCTGACCACCACCTTCCGCCGTTGGCGCACCCTCGCCCTGCTCGCCGTGCTGGCCGCGGTCCCGGCCCTCATCGGCATCGCCGTCAAGGTGGAGTCGGACCACGGCTCGACGGCCCGCGACCCCAGCGGCAACGGCCCCGCCTTCCTCACGGACATCACCAACAACGGGCTGTTCCTGGTCTTCGCGGCGCTCGCCGCGACCCTGCCGGTCTTCCTCCCCATGGCGATCGGCGTCATCGCGGGGGATTCCGTGGCGGGCGAGGCAAGCGCCGGGACGCTCCGCTATCTGCTGGTCGCCCCGGCCGGCCGGACCCGGCTGCTGCTCGCCAAGTTCGTCTGCGCCGTGGCCTTCTGCCTGGCCGCGACCCTGGTCGTGGCGGCCTCCGCGCTGGCGGTGGGGGCGTTGCTCTTCCCGCTCGGCGACGTCACGACGATCTCGGGGACCCAGATCTCCTTCGCCGACGGTCTCGGCCGGGCCGCGCTGATCTCGGCCGTCGTCGCCGCCTCGCTCATCGGGGTCGCGGCCGTCGGCCTGTTCGTCTCCACCCTCACCAGCAGCGGAATCGCCGCGATGGCGACGACGGTCGGCCTGGTGATCACCGTGCAGATCCTGGACGGGATCCCGCAGTTGCACGCGCTCCAGCCGTATCTGTTCCCGCATTACTGGCTGTCCTTCGCGGACCTGCTGCGCGCGCCGGTCTACTGGGACGAGATCGTCAAGAACCTGGAACTGCAGGGCCTGTACGCCATGGTGTTCGGCTCGGCGGCCTGGGCGCGGTTCACCACGAAGGACATCGCGGCCTGAACGGGAGCAGGAATGAGGCTCCGGCAGAAAGACAAAAGGGAGGGCACGTGTCGTACCGAGAAGCCGTCCCCCGACGCGGCTCGACACGACACGTACCGTTTCCCCTCAGGCATTCTCGGACGTCCACCTTCCGCTGTCAAGACGCTACGTATCGTCCCCGGTCGTGACCGGTGAATAGACTCAAGCGGTGAACCTCACGCCCAATCCCGCGCGCCGCAGCGAGAAATCACAGCAGGCGATTCTCGCGGCCGCCCTCGCGCTCTGTATCGAGCGGGGGTACGCCCGCGTCACGATCGAGGCGATCGCCGCCCGTGCCGGTGTGAGCAAGAAGACGATCTACCGCTGGTGGCCGTCGAAGGGCGCTCTGGTGCTCGAAGCGCTGGACCACGAGGCCATCCGGACCCGCCCCTTCCCCGACACCGGTGATCTCGCGGCCGATCTGCACTCCCAGATGACCGGAGTGGTGCGGCTCCTCATGCATCCGCCGCTCGGCCCCGCGTACGCGGGGGTCCTCACTGAGATCCAGTACGACGACGAACTCGCCAGGACCGTGCAGGAAGAGTTCATCGATCCGCGGGTCAGGGGCGCGACGGGCCGGCTGCGCAGCGCCCAGGCGCAGGGCGTGCTGCCCAAGGACGCCGACGTGAATCTGGGGGTGGAGCTGCTCTACGGTCCGCTCTACTACCGGCACAGCCTGCGCAGGTCGCCGTACGACGCTGAGGAGATCAGCCGGCTGATCGCACATGTCCTGAAAGCGCTGGGCGCCTGAGGGCGGAGAACGGAACGCGGGGGTGACTCGGCCCGTGGCCGGTAGGCGGCAGGTAGGTGGCCCGTCGGTCACGGAGGCCGGCCGGGGCAGATGGCCAGGTGGTCAGGCGGCGGGCCCGGTGGCCGTCGGCTCAGTGGCTGCGGGGCCCGTGCTCGCCTGCCCCGGCCCCTGCGCCTGCCCCGGCTCCTGCGTCTGCTCCCGCTCCCGTGCCTCGGCCGTCAGCTGAGCGGCCCGTGCCCGCGTCCGGTGCGCGTTCCGCAGGGCGTCCCAGGTCAGAACCGTCAGGGCCAGCCAGACCAGCGCGAAGCCCGCCCACCGCTCCGGCGGCATCGCCTCGTGGAAGTACAGGACGCCCAGCCCGAACTGGAAGACCGGCGCCAGGTACTGGAGAAGTCCCATGGTCGAGAGCGGCACGCGGATCGCCGCCGCTCCGAAGAGGATCAGCGGGATCGCGGTCACCACACCCGTGGACGCGAGGAGCGCCCCGTGGGCCGGGGAGCCGAAAGTGGACTCGCCGCGCGTGGTGAGGAACAGCAGATACGCCAGCGCCGGCAGGAACTGCACCGCCGTCTCGGCCGCGAGCGACTCCAGTCCGCCGAGATTCACCTTCTTCTTGACCAGTCCGTACGCCGCGAAGGAGAAGGCCAGCATCAGCGAGATCCACGGCGGCTTGCCGTATCCGACGGTCAGGACCAGCACGGCCGCCGCGCCGGTGGCGACGGCGGCCCACTGGGCGGGGCGCAGCCGTTCGCCGAGCAGCAGGACACCCATCGCGATGGTGACCAGCGGGTTGATGAAGTAGCCGAGTGAGGCCTCGACGACCTGACCGTTGTTCACGGCCCAGATGTAGCCGCCCCAGTTGACGCTGATGACCACCGCCGCGATGGCCACGAGGCCCAGTCTGCGGGGTGTGCGGACCAGCTCGCCGATCCAGGCCCAGCGCCGCATCACCAGCAGCGCGATCACGACGACACCCAGGGACCACACCATGCGGTGGGCGAGGATCTCCATGGCGCCGGACGGCTTGAGCAGCGGCCAGAACATCGGGACGAGCCCCCACAGCACGTATGCCGCGGCGCCGTTCAGGAACCCTGTCCGCTGCTCGCTGGCGCCCTTCACGGGCCCTCCCCTGAGATCGTCCGGCACCCGTCGAAGGCATGAGGAATCTGGACTCGAAGGTAACGGGAGGAGGACCCGGCTGTCATGCCCGTGCCGTCATACGGTCACGCCGGAGGTGCGGTCATCGGGGCCCCGTATCCTCGCGGCGGTTCCGCGGTGTCACGCCAGCGCGGCCGCGACCGAGGCCGCGATCGGCGTGGTGGGGCGCCCCGTCAGCCGGGCCAGGTCGCCGCTCGTACCGGCCAGCAGGCCGCGCTCGATGGCGGCGTCCACGTCCACGAGGATGGCCGCGAACGCCTCCGGGAGGCCGGCGCCGACCAGGATCTCCTGGTGCGTGGCCGCCGGGACGTTGCGGTAGGCGATCTCCTTGCCGGAGGCCTTGGCGACCTCGGCGGCGTACTCGGCGAAGGACCAGGCGACGTCACCGCTCAGCTCGTAGACCCGGCCCAGGTGGCCGTCCGACGTCAGAACGGCAGCGGCGGCCGCCGCGTAGTCGGCGCGGGCGGCCGACGCGACCCGGCCGTCGCCCGCGCTGGCGACGACAGCGCCGTGTTCCAGGACCGGCGCGAGGTTCTCGGTGTAGTTCTCGTTGTACCAGCCGTTGCGCAGGAAGGTGTAGGGAAGCCCGGAGTCCAGGATCAGCTGCTCGGTCACCTTGTGCTCGGCGGCCAGCTGGAAGTCGGCGCCGGGGCCGCCCAGGACGCCCGTGTACGCGAGCTGTGCGACGCCCGCCGCCTTCGCCGCCTCGACGACCGCGGTGTGCTGCGGGACGCGTCGGCCGACCTCGCTCCCGGAGATGAGGAGCACCCGCTCGCCGGGGCGGAACGCCCCCTTGAGGCTCGCCGGGTCGTCGTAGTCGGCGATGCGCAGCTCCACACCGCGCGCCGCCAGGGCGGCGGCCTTCTCCTTGTTGCGGACGACGGCGGCGACCTGGTCCGCGGGGACCGTGGCGAGCAGCTCATCGATGACGAGGAGGCCGAGGGCCCCGGTGGCTCCGGTGACGACGATGCTCATGAGGTGGTGCTCCCTGTGGTTCGGGTGTTCGGGCGTTCGGGTTTTCGGGTGCAATTCGGAAGTTTCGTGCGGTTGGGGTGTTTCGCGCGGTTTCCCCTCCGGGGCTCACCTTACGGGGGGTACTAACCCTGAGAAAGTACCCACTTTGAAGTAAGGTACTGACATGGACGTAAGTGAAGTGGTGGGAGACCCGGCGAGTGATGCGGCGAGAGGCGCGGCGGCGGCCCGGCCGGTGCCCGACGTCAACCGGACGATGTGCCCCTCGCGCCTGATCCTGGAGCACGTCACCAGCCGCTGGGGCGTGCTCGTTCTCGCCGCGCTCCTGGAGCGTTCGTACCGCTTCAGCGAGCTGCGCCGACAGGTGGGCGGGGTCAGCGAGAAGATGCTCGCCCAGACGCTGCAGACGCTGGAGCGGGACGGCTTTGTGGACCGCGACGCCAAGCCGGTCATCCCGCCGCGGGTGGACTACTCGCTCACGCCACTCGGCAGGGAGGCCGCCGAGCAGGTGTGGGGGCTCGCCCGGTGGACCGAGCGGCACGTCGACACGGTGCTGACGGCGCGTGAGGCATACGACGGGGCCCGGTCCTGACGGAGCAGAACCGGGCCCGGGGCGGCGCCTGTTGACGCCTCATCTGTTGTCGATCCGTTGTCAGCCGGCGACGGTCCAGGTGTCGTTGCCGGTGAGGAGGGTGGTGAGGTCGCCCTTGCCGTGTTGCTCGATGGCGGTTTCGAGTTGGGTGTTCATGAGGGTGTCGTAGACGGGGCGTTGGGTGTTGCGCAGCACGCCGATGGGGGTGTGGTGGAGGGTGTCGGGGTCGGCGAGGCGGGAGAGGGCGAAGGCGGTGGTCGGTGACGTGGCCTGTGCGTCGTGGACCAGGATGTGGGCTTCGTTGTCGGGGGTGACGTCGACGACTTCGAGGTCGCCGGTGGTGTGGTCGCGGACGACGCCCTTGGGGTGTTCGGGGGTGCCGAAGCGGATGGGCTGTCCGTGTTCGAGGCGGATGACCGCTTCCTGGGCCTGTTCGCGGTCTTTGAGGGCCTCGAAGGCGCCGTCGTTGAAGATGTTGCAGTTCTGGTAGATCTCGACCAGGGCGGTGCCGGGGTGGTCGGCCGCTGCGCGGAGCACGCTGGTGAGGTGCTGGCGGTCGGAGTCGATGGTGCGGGCCACGAAGGACGCCTCGGCGCCGATGGCCAGGGAGACGGGGTTGAACGGGGAGTCGAGGGAGCCCATCGGCGTCGACTTGGTGATCTTCCCGGTCTCGGATGTGGGTGAGTACTGGCCTTTGGTCAGTCCGTAGATCCGGTTGTTGAAGAGGAGGATCTTCAGGTTGACGTTGCGGCGCAGGGCGTGGATGAGGTGGTTGCCGCCGATGGACAGGGCGTCGCCGTCGCCGGTGACGACCCAGACGGACAGGTCGCGGCGGGAGGTGGCGAGGCCGGTGGCGATGGCGGGGGCGCGGCCGTGGATGGAGTGCATCCCGTAGGTGTTCATGTAGTAGGGGAAGCGGGAGGAGCAGCCGATGCCGGAGACGAAGACGATGTTCTCTTTGGCGAGGCCGAGTTCGGGCATGAAGCCCTGGACGGCGGCGAGGACGGCGTAGTCGCCGCAGCCGGGGCACCAGCGGACTTCCTGGTCGGACTTGAAGTCCTTCATGGTCTGTTTGGCTTCGGCTTTGGGCACCAGCTGGAGAAGTTCGTTGCTCTCAGGCATCGGTGGCCTCCTTGAGTGCCGTCGCGAGCTGTTCGGCTTTGAACGGCATGCCGTTGACCTGGTTGTAGGAGACGGCGCCGACCAGGTATTTCGCGCGGATGAGGAGGGCGAGCTGGCCGAGGTTCATCTCCGGGATCACGACCTTGTCGTACCCCTTCAGGATGTCGCCGAGGTTGGCGGGGAAGGGGTTGAGGTGGCGCAGGTGGGCCTGGGCGATGGGGATGTTGTCGTTGCGCAGCCGGCGCACCGCCGCGGTGATGGGTCCGTAGGTGGAGCCCCAGCCCAGGACCAGGGTGCTCGCCCGGTCGGGGTCGTCGACGGTGAGGTCGGGGACCTGGATGTTGTCGATTTTGGCCTGGCGGGTGCGGACCATGAGGTCGTGGTTGGCGGGGTCGTAGGAGATGTTGCCGGTGCCGTCCTGTTTCTCGATGCCGCCGATGCGGTGTTCGAGGCCGGGTGTGCCGGGCACGGCCCAGGGGCGGGCGAGGGTGTGGGGGTCGCGTTTGTAGGGCCAGAACACGTCGGTGCCGTCGGCGAGGTGGTGGTTGGGTGCGGTGGCGAACTGGGTGCGCAGGTCGGGCAGTTCGGTGGTCTCGGGGATGCGCCAGGGCTCGGATCCGTTGGCGAGGTAGCCGTCGGAGAGCAGGAAGACCGGGGTCCGGTAGGTGACCGCGATCCGGGCGGCGTCCAGAGCGGCGTCGAAGCAGTCCGCGGGGGTCTTCGGTGCGATCACCGGGACCGGGGCCTCGCCGTTGCGTCCGAACATGGCCTGGAGCAGGTCGGCCTGTTCGGTCTTGGTGGGCAGCCCGGTCGAGGGCCCGCCCCGCTGGATCGCGATGACCAGCAACGGCAGCTCCAGCGACACGGCGAGCCCGATCGTCTCGGACTTCAGTGCCACACCGGGGCCGGAGGTGGTGGTCACCGCGAGAGACCCGCCGAAGGATGCGCCCAGGGCCGCGCCGATGGCGGCGATCTCGTCCTCGGCCTGGAAGGTCCGCACGCCGAAGTTCTTGTGGCGGGAGAGCTCGTGGAGGATGTCGGAGGCCGGGGTGATCGGGTACGAGCCCAGGTAGAGGGGCAGGTCCGCCTGGCGGCCGGCGGCGATCAGGCCGTAGGACAGGGCCAGGTTTCCCGAGATGTTGCGGTACGTTCCGGCCGGGAACGCGGCCGCGGCCGGTTCGACCTCGTAGGAGACGGCGAAGTCCTCCGTCGTCTCGCCGAAGTTCCACCCGGCGCGGAACGCGGCGACGTTCGCCTCCGCGATCTGTGGTTTCTTCGCGAACTTCGCCCGCAGGAACTGCTCGGTGTTCTCCGTCGGGCGGTGATACATCCACGACAGCAGGCCCAGCGCGAACATGTTCTTGGAGCGTTCGGCTTCCTTGCGGGAGAGCCCGAACTCCTTGAGTGCCTCGATCGTCAGCGTCGTCAGCGGCACCGGATGAACCTGATACGCCTCCAGCGACCCGTCCTCGAGCGGGGAGGTGAGGTAACCGACCTTCGCCATCGGCCGCTTCGAGAACTCGTCCGTGTTCACGATGATGTCCGCACCCCGCGGCACATCCGCGATGTTCGCCTTCAGCGCGGCCGGGTTCATCGCGACCAGCACATCGGGCGCATCCCCCGGCGTGAGGATGTCATGGTCGGCGAAGTGCACCTGGAACGAGGAAACACCCGGCAGCGTGCCCGCGGGCGCACGGATCTCCGCCGGGAAGTTCGGCAGCGTCGACAGATCATTCCCGAACGACGCCGTCTCCGACGTGAACCGGTCCCCCGTCAGCTGCATCCCATCACCCGAATCACCCGCGAACCGGATGATCACCCGGCTCAGGCGGCGTACTTCCTTGGCGCCGGACGCCTCTGTGGCGAGGCCCTCTGTGTCGATGCCCTCTTCGTCGAGGCCCTCTGTGCCGAGGCCCCCTTTGTCGATCAGAAGGGCGCGATGTTCCCCGACAACGGTCTCATCGGATCCGTCGGCCTGCTCGGCTGGGCTACTGACCTGGCTGGTCACTGAACTGGACCTCCCTCGGGCGGCTGCTCGGATGCGCCCGGCTGCCCGGGCACACCAGGACCCACCCTACGACGGTAAGGGTGGCCTTCCCTGGAAGGCTCATATGCCGGACGCCTTTTTGGGACATCGAAATGACCGGATTTAACGCCATTGAAACGGGCTCTCCGGTCTCCTCGGTGTCATCGGGCACTCGCGCTGAGTGCTCATCCTTTGGATCTAGGTCCTGCTCGCGGCCAGTCCTGCGATACGGCTCCGACCTCGCTATCTGACAGGGTGTCAGGCAATTACGACTTCAGATAGGTCAGCACGGCGAGCACCCGACGGTGATCCCCGTCACTCGGAGAGAGTCCGAGCTTCAGGAAGATGTTGCTGACGTGCTTCTCCACCGCTCCGTCGCTGACCACCAACTGCCGGGCCACCGCCGAGTTCGTCCGCCCCTCGGCCATCAGCCCCAGCACCTCGCGCTCGCGCGGGGTCAGCCCGGCCAGCACGTCCTGCTTGCGGCTGCGGCCCAGCAACTGCGCCACGACCTCGGGGTCCAGGGCCGTCCCGCCCTGCGCCACCCGGACCACTGCGTCCACGAACTCCCTGACTTCGGCGACCCGGTCCTTCAGCAAATAGCCGACGCCCCGGCTCGATCCGGCCAGCAGTTCGGTGGCGTACTGCTCCTCCACGTACTGCGAGAGGACCAGCACCCCGATCCCCGGATACTCCTTGCGCAGCCGTACAGCCGCCCGGACCCCCTCGTCGGTGTGGGTGGGCGGCATCCGTACGTCCGCGACGACCACATCCGGCAGCGACTCCTGCGCCGCCAGGTCCGCGATCGTCTTGATCAGCGCCTCCGCGTCCCCGACACCGGCGACGACGTCGTGACCGAGATCGGTCAACAATCGGGTCAGGCCCTCCCGCAGCAGCACTGAATCCTCGGCGATGACCACTCGCACTCTGTCCTCCACGACGCTCAAGCCCCCCACTTGGTGATAATTCCTGCCCTGCGCACACAGCATCCCAGCATCGGGGGCCGAGCGGGCAGGAGCCGGACCATCGTGCGGCAGGATGCGGCAGGGGGCAGGCACCGGCGCCGGGGGAGAGGAGCAGCCGGGGTCCCCGGGGGGTGGCAGGGACCGACGCCCGGGAGCGACGGACCGGGCCCTGTGCCGGGGGAGAGGCGCCGGCACAGAGGTGGAGGGACCAGCCCCTGCGCCGGGGAAGAGCGGGTGAGCCGGACCGGTCAGTCGCGCCAGGGCAGTTCGGCGGTGACGGTCGTCGGGCCACCGGGCGGCGAGTCCACGACCAGCAGTCCGTCGACCGCGTCGAGCCGCTCCGCGAGCCCCGCCAGACCACCGCTCGCGGCACCTGCGGTGAGGTCGCCGCCAGGTCCGGTGGCCCCGCCCCGGCCGTCGTCGGTCACCTGGAGCATGATGCGGTTCTCCACCCGCCAGACGTCCACACTCGCGCGGGTCGCCCCGGCGTGCTTGCTGATGTTCTGCAGGAGTTCCGAGACGGTGAAGTACGCGATGCCCTCGATGGCGGCAGCCGGTCTGGCCGGCAGATCCACCTCCACCCGCACCGGCACCGTGCACCGGGAGGCGATCGAGGAGAGCGCGGCGTCGAGCCCGCGGTCGGTGAGGACGGCCGGATGGATACCGCGGGCCAGGTCGCGCAGCTCCTGGAGCGCGATCTTGACCTCGCCGTGCGCCTCGTCGACCATCCGGGCCGCGGCCTCGGGGTCCGCCGTCAGCTTCTCCTTGGCCAGGCCGAGGTCCATGGCGAGGGAGACCAGCCGGGCCTGCGCCCCGTCGTGCAGATCCCGCTCGATGCGGCGCAGGTCCGCCGCCGCCGTGTCCACGACCACCCCGCGGTCCGACTCCAGCTCGGTGACCCGGCTGTCCAGCCGCGACGGGCCGAGCAGCCCGAGCACCAACATCCGGTCGACCCCGGCCAGCCCGCGGATCACCCAGGGGGTGGCGAGGACGAAGGCCAGACCGCTCAGGCTGGTCAGGGCGATCTCGAAGGGACTGTCGAGGTAGACGCTGTGCGTGGCGTCGCCGTAGAGCTGGATGCCGCCCGTGTTCGAGTAGGCCGGGAAGACCCACTGCCACAGCGGGTACGCGAACATCGCCCAGGCGTACGTCCACAGGACCACCGATACGCAGAAGGCGAAGACGGCCCACGGGAAGTGCACCAGCGCGTAGACGAGGTGCCGCCAGGACGCCCCGCTCTTCAGCACGGCACCCGCCCACGACATCATGCCGCCGGTCCTGCCCCGTACCGGCGCGGGATCCGCGATGTCGACCCGGAGCAGCGCCCGCGCCCTCGCCCGCTCCATCGCCCCGAAGCCCCGGCACACGGCCAGGCCCACGGCGAGCAGGGGGACACCGACGAAAGTCACCAGGAGGCCCGCGCTCAGCGAGAACATCGTGACCCCGAAGACGAAGAGCACGATGCTGATCGGCAGCGAGAGCAGCAGGTAGCCGAACTCGCGCCAGGTGCGGCCCTCGAACGGTGCACGCAGCACCGCCGGCACGCGGTGGTCCCGGGTTCTGGTGCCGTGATCCGTTGTCATGGCGGTGTCCGTTTCTCTTCGTCCGGGCTCGGCCGGCACATTCGGTTTGGTCGGCACATTCGGTTCGGCCGGCACGTGCGGCTGGTTGGCCGGCACGTGTGGCCGGTCGGCCGGCGCACGTGGCTGGTTCGGTACAGGTGGCTCGTCCGGTTCGGGCACCGACTGTCGGGCCCTTCGACCTTCCGGATCCATGCTCCCGGCCGGGGGCGCCGCCGACCATGAGGAAGGGCACCGTCTTCGACCGGGGGTTTTCCCCACCCCCGGGTCGAAGCCGGTGCCCCGCCGGCACAGCGCCCCGCCGGCACAGCGCCCTTCAGCACAGTCCCCGTCGGACACCAACCCGTTCCGGCGTCAGCCGCGGTCGCGCCAGGGCAGCTCCGCCGTCACCGTGGTCGGTCCGCCGACCGGTGAATCCAGTACGAAGAGCCCGTCGACCGCACCAAGCCGGTCGGCGAGCCCCGCCATGCCCGTACCGCCGTCGAGGCGCGCCCCACCACGCCCGTTGTCCGCGACCCGGATCAGCAACCGGTCGGCCGAGCGCCACACCTCCACCGAAGCGGAACGCGCCTGGGCGTGCTTGCTGATGTTCTGCAGGAGCTCCGAGACGGTGAAGTACGCGATGCCCTCGATGGCCTCGGCCGGCCGCTCGGCCAGATCGACACGGACCTTCACCGGAGCCGTGCACCGCGTGGCGATCGAGGAGAGCGCGGCGTCGAGTCCGCGGTCGGTGAGGACGGCCGGGTGGATACCGCGGGCCAGATCACGCAGCTCCTGCAGGGCCAGTTTGACCTCGCCGTGCGCCTCGCCGACCATCACGGCCGCCGCGTCCGGATCCTCCAGGAGCTTCTCCTTGGCCAGACCGAGACCCATGGCGAGCGCCACCAGCCGGGCCTGCGCCCCGTCGTGCAGATCCCGCTCGATGCGGCGCAGGTCCGCCGCCGCCGTGTCCACGACCACCCCGCGGTCCGACTCCAGCTCGGCGATCCGGCGCTCCAGCTCGTCGGAGGGCGAGAGGAGCCCGCGGACCATGGCGCGGTCCACGTTCGTCAGGCCGCGCGCGATGAACGGCAGCACCGGCCAGAGCACGAACAGACTGGGCAGGACCAGGGAGAACGTCAGTACACCCCACGGCAGACGGATGAATCCGTACAGCATCGTCCGCCAGCCCACCGGGTCCTTGAGGCTCATCCACAGCCTGGTGAAGAAGCTGCCGTCGCGCTTGACGAACAGCGGGCTCGGCTCCTCCACCCGGACGCCCAGCAGCCCTCGGGCCCGGGCCCGCTCCGCCCTGCCGAGCTGCCGCGCCCCGAGCAGCCCGACTGCGAGCAGCGGCAGCCCCACCACGGTGACGGCCAGGCCTCCACCCAGGGCAATCATGAACAGGACGTAAACAAACCCGGCAATCGCGGTCGGCAGGTTCGTCAGGAGGTGGGCGATCTCCTTCCAGGTGAACCGGTCGAACGCGAAGCGCGCGGGCGGCGGCCGGTCGGAGTCGAGCCGAGGGGAGTTGATCGCGGTCATGCGCCAAGAGTGCCGGGCGCCCGGGGCGGATGCCATGGGGCGGCTGGGTGGGATGAAGTAGGGATAACCCCACCATGCGGCGGGCCCCGCGCCGGGCACTGTGCCGGATCCGACTGCTTACCAAGTCTTTATCAGGGCCTAGACTCCCGTGCGTACGGATCGTCGAACGTGGCGAATGTGACGGACGAGGCGACGAAAAGGGCGCAGGGAGCGAGGGCCGGACGTGCCGGGACCGACCGTTGCCGCGGCGGGCCGAGCGGTTCTCGCCGCAGGCCGAGCGGGTCACACGGGTGGCGCGGGTCATGCGAGTCACGCTGCGGACCCCGGGTACTCGGGCTACTTCCACATGTACGCGGTCGTCGGTGTCATCGCGGTCGTCGGCGTGCTCTTCGTCGCCGTGGCCTTCGGGGCCGGGCGGCTGCTGCGGCCCGTGGTACCGACCCCCGAGAAGCTGCTGACGTACGAGTGCGGTGTCGACCCCGTCGGCGAGGGCTGGGCGCACACCCAGGTCCGCTACTACGTCTACGGCTTCCTCTACGTGATCTTCGCGGTGGACTCGATCTTCCTCTTCCCGTGGGCGACGGTCTTCGCGGCCGACGGATACGGGGTGTCGACGCTGGTGGAGATGTTCATCTTCCTCGGCTTCCTGGCCGTGGGACTGCTCTACGCATGGAAGAAGGGCGTCCTCGAATGGACGTGACGAACTCCGTCGACCTGCCGGACCCCCAGCTGCCTGGCGGCCGTCCGCAGGCCGGCGCGTTGCCGGACAGCCCGTTGCATGACAGCCCGTTGCATGACAGCCCGTTGTCGGACGACCGGTTGTCGGACGACCGGTCGCCGGACGGCCAGCTGACGGAATCCGTGCGTCCGCAGCGGCTGGGCGTGCTGTCCCGGCTGGCCCCCGAACCCATGAAGGTGGTCCTCAACTGGGGCCGCCGCTACAGCCTGTGGGTCTTCAACTTCGGCCTCGCCTGCTGCGCCATCGAGTTCATCGCGGCCTCGATGGCCCGGCACGACTTCATCCGGCTCGGCGTCATCCCGTTCGCCCCGGGCCCCCGCCAGGCCGACCTGATGATCGTCTCCGGCACGGTCACGGACAAGATGGCCCCCGCGGTCAAGCGGCTGTACGAGCAGATGCCCGAACCGAAGTACGTCATCTCCTTCGGCGCCTGCTCCAACTGCGGCGGCCCGTACTGGGACTCGTACTCGGTGACCAAGGGCGTCGACCAGATCATCCCCGTCGACGTGTACGTGCCCGGCTGCCCGCCCCGCCCCGAAGCGCTCCTCCAGGGCATCCTGAAGCTCCAGGAGAAGATCGCCAGGGAGTCGCTCGGCGAGCGCTACTCCGCGCCCTCCACCGCCCAGTTGACCAGCGGCCTCGTCGCCCCGCCGCCGGCACCGGGAGCCGGACAGTGACGCATCCGTACGACCGGCTCCCCGAAGCGGTCACCGAACTCTTCGGCGAGGAAGCCACCGCCGGGCACAGCTACGACCTGCTCACCGTCGACGTACCGGCGGCCTCCTGGCTCGCCGCCCTGGAGACCGCCAGGGACCGGCTCGGCTGCACCTATTTCGACTGGCTGAGCGCGGTGGACGAACCGGACGCCGGCTTCCGGGTCTGCGCCCACGTCGTGGCACTCGAAGGCCGTACGGTGCGCCGGCTGCTCGTACGCACCACGGTCCCGCACACCGCACCGGTCCTGCCGTCCGCCGTTGAGCTCTACGCGGGCGCGAGCTGGCACGAGCGCGAGACGCACGAGATGTTCGGCGTCACCTTCACCGACCACCCGCACCTGGTGCCGCTCCTGCTGCCCGAGGGCTTCGAAGGGCACCCGCTGCGCAAGGACTTCGTCCTCGCGGCCCGTGTCGCGAAGGCCTGGCCGGGCGCGAAGGAGCCGGGCGAGTCGACGGCGGGGCACGGAGCGGGGGCCGGTGGTGCGAAGCGCCGCCAGATGCTGCCGCCGGGTGTCCCCGACCCCAACGAGTGGGGCCCGCAGAAGGGCCAGCTTCCTCCGGCCCCGGCCCGCCCGGCACGCGCCGCACGCGCGGCGGCCGACCGCCCGGCACGGCGCGCCCGCAGCGTGAACGAGGGCTCCGCGAGCCAGTCGCCGACGACGGCGGAGAGCTCGGCGGGAACCCAGGCTTCGCCCCCGGCCGCACCTGCTGGGAGCACGCCTGCGGGGAACGCACCTGCTGGGAGCAGGCCTGCCGGGCGGACACCCGCCGGTCCTCGGCGGAGCCGAAGCGTGTCCGAGGGATCCGCGTCCCAGCAGCGGGCGGAACAGTCCGCACCTCCGGCGACCCCGCCCGCCCCGGCGCCCGGCGACGACGCGCCCTGGCGGAACGCCCGCCCAGCTTTCGAGCCACCGCCGGACCCGACCACGGAGGAGGGGGCCACAGAGGCCCCGGCCACGGAGGTTCCGGCCACGGAGGACGGCCCCACGGAGGCCCGGGGCAAGCAGGGTGGGCCGACGGAGGGCGGGCCGACCGGCGGCAGGGCACCGGAGCGCGCCACCGAGCCTGACACCGCACGCGAGCTCGAAACCGGACCCGAGCCCGAAACCGCACCGGCGCCCGCGCCCAAGCCGAAGCCCGAGCGCGAGTCCGAGCCCGAAACGGGAGCAACCGGAACAGAAGCCCCCGAAACAGCGGCATCCGAAACGGGAACCGCACCCGAGACGGACCCCGGTCCCGACACCCCCGCCGGAGGCGATACCGCGTGAACGACGTACTCGACGTCGCCATCCGGCTGGTCATCGTCTTTGTCGCCTTCCTGGTCCTTCCGCTGCTCGTGGGACAGGCCGAGCACAAGGTCATGGCCCACATGCAGGGTCGACTCGGCCCCATGTACGCGGGCGGATTCCACGGCTGGGCCCAGCTCGTCGCGGACGGCGTGAAGTTCGCGCAGAAGGAAGACATCGTCCCGGCCGATGCCGACCGGCGGATCTTCCAGCTCGCCCCCGCCGTCGCCCTGCTCCCGTACCTGCTCGTCCTGGTGGTCATTCCGGTCGGCCCGGGCGAGGGAGCCGTGGGCCAGGTCGTCGACGCGGGGATCTTCTTCGTGCTGGCCGTGATGGGCGTCGGTGTGCTGGGCTCGCTCATGGCGGGCTGGGCTTCGGCCAACAAGTTCTCGCTCCTGGGCGGAATCCGTACCGCCGCGCAGCTCCTCGCCTACGAACTGCCGATGCTGCTCGCCGCCGCATCCGTCGCGATGGCCGCCGGAACGGTCTCGCTGCCCGGCATCCTGGACGCGTTCGCGTGGTGGTGGATCCCGTGGCAGATCGTCGGCGGCCTGGTCTTCTTCACGGCGGGGCTGGCGGAACTCCAGCGCCCGCCCTTCGACATGCCCGTCGCCGACTCGGAGATCATCTTCGGTGCCTACACCGAGTACACGGGACTGCGCTTCGCGCTCTTCCTGCTCTCCGAGTACGCGGGCATCGTCATCCTCTGCGGTCTCACCGCCGTACTCTTCCTCGGCGGCTGGCACGGGCCCTGGGGCAGCGACGGACTCGGCTGGCTCTGGATGCTCCTCAAGACGGGCGTCCTGGCCTTCGGTGTGATCTGGCTCCGTGTGACCTATCCGCGGCTCCGTGAGGACCAGCTCCAGAAGCTGGCCTGGACCGTACTCATCCCGCTCGCCCTCGCGCAGATCGCGCTCACCGGCATTGTGAAGGTGGCGATCAGCTGATGCCTCCCGTTCCCGGTTCCGGTCTGGCCAAGGGCCTGGCCGTGACGCTCCGCACGATGACGAAGAAGACGGTCACCGCGCAGTACCCGGACGTCCAGCCCGAACTCCCGCCCCGTTCCCGCGGCGTGATCGGGCTGTTCGAGGAGAACTGCACCGTCTGCATGCTCTGTGCCCGTGAGTGCCCCGACTGGTGCATCTACATCGACTCCCACAAGGAGACGCTCCCGGCGGCCGCGCCGGGCGGACGCGAGCGCAGCCGCAATGTCCTCGACCGTTTCGCGATCGACTTCGCCCTCTGCATGTACTGCGGCATCTGCATCGAGGTGTGCCCCTTCGACGCGCTGTTCTGGTCCCCGGAGTTCGAGTACGCGGAGACGGACATCCACGAACTCACCCACGAGCGCGACAAGCTCCGCGAGTGGATGTGGACGGTGCCCGCGCCGCCCGCACTCGACCCGGCGGCCGAGGAGCCCAAGGAGATCGCCGCCGCACGCAAGGCGGCGGACAAACTCGAAGCCGCCCAGCAGGCCGAGCGGGCGCCCCAGCAGGAGCAGGAGGGGGAGGCGTGAGTCGCGCAGCAGACGCGGTCGCCGTCGCAGCCGCAGCCCACCCCGGGTTCCTGTCCCCGTCGGGCGTCGAGATCGCGTTCCTCCTTGTGGGCCTCGCGACCTTCGGCGCTGCCGTCATCACCGTCACGACCAGGCAGCTGGTGCACGCCGCGCTCTGGCTGATCGTGGCGCTCGGCGGCCTCGCCGTCGAATACCTGCTGCTGACGGCCGAGTTCATCGCCTGGGTGCAGGTGCTGATCTACGTCGGCTCGGTCGTCGTCCTCCTGCTCTTCGGGCTGATGCTCACCAAGGCCCCCATCGGCCGCTCCCCGGACGCCGATTCGGAGAACCGGTGGGTGGCACTCACGGTGGCCGTCGCCGCGGTCGCCTCACTCGTCTGGGTGGTCGTCGACGCGTTCCGTACGACCTGGATCAACCTCCACGGTCCGGTCCAGGGCTCCACCAAGGTGTCCGGCGAGACCCTCTTCCGCAACTGGGTGCTGCCCTTCGAGGCGCTCTCCGTGCTCCTGCTCGCAGCCCTGGTCGGGGCGATCGTCCTGTCCCGGAAGAACAGCGCCGCCGAGAACAGCGCCGCCGAGAACAGCGCGACCGGGAAGAGCGCCACCAGGACCAGCGCCACCAAGACCAGCGCCACCGAGAAGAGCAGGGAGCAGCGCTGATGCATCTCGTCTATCCCGCCGTGCTCGCTGCCCTCCTCTTCTGCGCCGGGCTGTACGGAGTCCTCGCCCGCCGCAACGTCATCCTGATCCTGATGTCCGTCGAGCTGATGCTCAACGCCGTCAACCTCAACCTCGTCGCCTTCGACGTATGGCTGCGCGACAAGCTCCACTCCGGACAGGCACTCACCCTCTTCACGATCGCCATCGCCGCCGCCGAGATCGGCATCGGTCTCGCGATCGTCCTCGCGGTCCACCGGAACCGGGGTACGACGGACATCGACAAGCTCCGCGACACCGCCGAATCACCCGCCCCGGACGACCCCGAGGAACCGCACCACCCCGAGGGGCCCGATGACCCGGACGGGCCCGAAGAACCCCACGACCCGCACGACCCCGACGGACCCGACGGGCCCGAAGACCGCGAGGAGAAGGCAGAGGCTGCCGCGTGACCACGACGACCCTCGCCGTCCTCGTTCCTCTGATCCCCTTCCTGGGAGCCGTGGCCGGACTGCTGCTCGGCCGCGTCGCGCCCGGATTCGTCCGCCCGCTGGCCATCCTCCCCACCCTCGTCGCAGCCGCACTGGCGATCACCGTCGCCGTCCGGCAGAGCGGCGGCCAGGCCATCGACGCAGCCACCCGGCTCACCCCCACCGGCTCCGTGCCCATCGACCTGTCCCTGCACATCGACGGCTTCGCCGCCCTCGTCGCCGTCCTGGTCGTGGTCGTCGCCGGATGCGTGCAGATCTACTCGACCGCCTATCTGCGCGACGACCCGCGCTATCCCTCGTACGCGGCGATCGTCTCGCTCTTCACCTCCGCGATGCTGCTCGTCGTCTACTCGGGCGACCTGATGGTGCTGCTCGTCGGCTGGGAAGTCATGGGCATCTGCTCGTACTTCCTCGTCGGCCACTACTGGGAGACCCCCGAAGCCCGCTCCGCCTCCCTCAAAGCCTTCCTGGTCACCAAACTCGGTGATGTCCCCTTCCTGATCGGCCTGTTCGCGCTCGCCACCGACGCCGGAACGTTCCGCATCACCGGCATCCTGCGGACCGTCTCCGACGGCGGACTCCACCACCCCACACTGGTCGCCCTGCTGCTGCTCGCGGGTGTCGCCGGGAAGTCCGCGCAGTTCCCGCTGCACACCTGGCTGCCCGACGCCATGGCAGGCCCCACCCCCGTCTCCGCCCTGATCCACGCGGCCACCATGGTCGCCGCCGGTATCTACTTCGTCGCCAGGCTGCTTCCCGTCTTCGCGGCGTCCGCGGCCGCCATGACCGTCCTCGCCGTCATGTCCGCGGTGACCATGATCGGATCGGCACTCGCCGCTCTCGCCCAGGACGACATCAAGCGCGTCCTCGCCTACTCGACCATCGGGCAACTCGGCTACATGTCGGGCGCCCTGGCCGTCGGCGACCGCGGCGCCGCCGTCTTCCACCTCCTCTCGCACGGTGCGTTCAAAGCCCTCCTCTTCCTCGGCGCCGGGGTGGTCATCCACGCCGCGGGCACCAACTCGCTGGCCGCCATGAGCCGCTTGGACCATCTGCCCAAGCGCATCCCCGACGCCTTCTGGACGATGACCATCGCCCTGCTCGCACTCGCCGCCATCCCGCCCTTCGCCGGATTCTTCTCCAAGGAATCCGTCCTCGGCGCCGCCGAGAACACCGCGCTCGGCGACAGCGCCTTCGCCCCCGCGGGCGCCGGCTGGACCGTGCTGATCGCAGGACTCGTCACCGCCCTGCTGACCGCCGCCTACGCCACCCGCCTCTGGCTCCTCGCCTTCCGCGGGAAGGGCAGCGAAGCCCCCGACCACGGCAAGCAGCCGCTCGTCATGAACGGTGTGCTCTGGCTCCTCGCCATCCCCACCATCGGCTTCGGGCTCACCGCCGGCCGCCTCAGCGACTGGTTCGACGGCAACAGCCTCACCCCGACCCTCACCACCTCCGTCCTCGGAACCGGCGTCGCCCTCGTCGGCGGCCTCGTCACCTATGGCACCTGGCGCCACACCACCGCCATGGCCCAGCGGCCCCCGATCGGTGCCGTCACCGCCCACCCGGACGCGGACCCGGGCACCGTCGAAGCCGAAGCCATCGCGACCCACCGCTCGGTCTACGGCAGCATCGCCTCGGCCCCCGACCCCCTCGACCCCGGCAGGCTGCTCCTCGGCCCGCTCCACCGCCACGCGGCGACCGGCTTCCACCTCGACGCCCTCTACACCGCCGCCTTCGTGCGCCCCGTACTCGCCGCGGCCCAACTGGTCCGTTTCCTGGACCGCGAGGTCATCGACACCTACGTACGCGGTGCGAGCGCAGCACCCCGCTGGCTCGGGGCCGCCTTCCGCCGGGCCCAGACCGGCAACCTGCAGACCTACCTCAGCGCCCTGCTCGCCGGATCCGTCGTCCTGGTGATCGCCGCCGTCGCCCTTGCCAACGCCTACGCCGGATCGTGAGCCGTGATCGATATCAGCGCATCCGTGATGCAGTTCCTTCTGGCGTTCATCGTCGCCGCCCCGGTCATCGGCGCCGTCGCCGCGCTCCTGCCCGCACCCCCCGGGCTGAGGGGCAGGTCGCCCCGGCAGGCCGTGCTCCGCCACGGTGTGATCGTCACCGGCACCGTACTCATCGCCGCGGTCGTCCTCGCGCTCGGCTTCGACCGCGACCACCCGTCGAAGATGCAGGCCACCACCGACATCAGCTGGATCCCGGCACTCCACGTCCGGATCCATCTGGGCACGGACGGCATCTCGCTCCCCCTCCTCGTACTGACCGCGCTGCTGACCTTCCTCTGCGCGCTCTACTCCTGCTTCAAGCTCCCCGCGGGTCCGTCCCCCAAGGCGTTCGTCGCTCTCGTCCTCCTCCTCGAATCGGGGACGCTCGCCACCTTCGCCGCCCTCGACCTGGTGCTCTTCTTCCTGGCCTTCGAGATGGTCCTCATCCCGATGTACTTCCTCATCGCCCGCTGGGGCGGCGCCGGACGCACCGCCGCCGCCTGGAAGTTCATCCTCTACACCGTGCTCGGCTCCGTCGTCATGCTGCTCGGCATCCTCCTCATCGGTGTGAAGAGCGGCACACTCGACATGGTGGCACTCGCCACTGACAACGGCCGCGACCTCACCCACACCACCCAGGTCGTCGCGGTCCTCGCCATCGCCATCGGCCTCGCCGTGAAGACCCCGATGTGGCCGCTGCACAGCTGGCTCCCCGACGCCCACACCGCGGCGCCCACCGCGGGCTCGGTGCTCCTCGCCGGAGTCATGCTCAAGATGGGCACCTACGGATTCGTCCGCATCGCCCTGCCCGTCGCACCCGAGGGCATGCACACCTTCGCTCCCTACCTCGCGGCCTTCGCCGTCGCCGGCATCATCTACGGATCGCTCGCCTGCCTCTCGCTCGTCCGACGCGGCAACAAGGGCGACCTCAAGCGGCTCATCGCCTACTCCTCGGTCGGCCACATGGGCTTCGTACTCCTCGGCATCGCCTCGATGACCCCCACCGGCGTCAACGGCGCGCTCTTCGCCAACATCGCCCACGGCCTCATCACCGGCCTGCTCTTCTTCCTGGTCGGCGCGGTGAAGGACCGTTACGGGACCGCCGACCTCGACACGCTCGCCGGAGCCACCGGCGCCGCCCTCTACGGCCGGGCCCCCCGGCTCGGCGGCCTCGTCGCGTTCGCCGCCGTCGCCTCGCTCGGCCTGCCGGGACTCGCCGGGTTCTGGGGCGAGATGCTCACCATGTTCGGCGCCTTCGACCCGGCCGGGGGACTCAGCCGCCCCGCCTTCCTCACCTTCATGTCGCTCGCGGCCCTCGGTACCCTGCTCACCGCCGCGTACCTTCTCCTCGTCGTACGCCGCGTCTGCATGGGCAGCGCACCGCAGGCCACATCCGAAGCGCGCGACGCACAGGAAACACGGGAAACGCCGGAAACCCCCAGCACACGGGAAACCCCAGGCGAACAGGACACCCAAGGCGCACCTGGAACCCCAGAAACACGGGAACCGCAGCTCGCCCCCGCAGAGCCACCGGCGGCCCCCGCACCCGGCAGCCTCCAGGACGTCCAGGGCCACGAGGGCCAGGAATCCCGGGAAGCCCAAGGCATCCCGGGCTACGAGATCCAGGACGTCCAGGGCTACGAGCTCGCCACCTGGAGCCCGCTCGTCGCCCTCACCGTCCTCGCCGGCCTGTGGCCCGCGGCCCTCCTCGGCCTCACCGACCCGGCCGTGCAGAAGCTCCTCGCAGGAGGCAAGGCATGAGCTCCCTCGTCCAGTCCGTCGACTGGCTCGCGATCGCCCCGCCCGTCGTCGTCGCCGCGACCGCGCTGATCGTCCTTGTCGCCGACCTCTTCGTTCCCGACCACCGCAAGCCGCTGCTCGGCTGGACCGCCGTCGCCGGACTCGCCGCCGCCGGCCTGCTGCTCCTGCCCCTGCGCCACGGCAACCGCTCCACCTTCTGCCTCCCCGGCGGCCACGGAGCCTGCAGCTACACCGCAGACCACTTCACCCTCGCCATCCAGCTGCTCGTACTCGGCGGTGCCCTGCTCACCGCACTGCTCTCGATGAGCGAGACCGGCGGCGACCGTCTCCCGGCCGGCGAGTTCTGGTTCCTGCTGCTCGCCTCCGCCTCCGGGGCCGCACTGCTGCCCGCGTCGCGGGACCTCGCCACCCTCGTCGTCGCCCTCGAAGTGGCCTCGCTGCCCGCCTTCGCCCTCGTCGGTCTCAAGCGCGGCAACCGCCTCTCCTCCGAAGCGGCCCTCAAATTCTTCCTGTCCTCCGTCACCGCGACCGCCGTCACCCTGCTCGGCGTCAGCTTCGTCTACGCGGCCACCGGCACCCTGCACCTCACCCGCATTGCCACCGCCCAGGTCGACCCGCAACTCGACACCCTCGCCGAGGCCGGAGTCGTCCTCACGCTCGTCGGCTTCGCCTTCAAGACGGCGACCGCGCCCTTCCACTTCTGGGTCCCCGACACCTACGTCGGCGCACCCCTGCCCATCGCCGCCTACCTCTCCGTCATCGGAAAGGCCGTCGGCTTCTCCGGGCTCATCCTCGTGACCGTCGTCGCCTTCCCCGGGTACGCCGACATCTGGGGCCCGGCCATCGCCGTACTGGCCGCCCTCACCATGACCGCCGGCAACACCGCCGCCCTCCGCCAGCGGGCCACCCGCGCGCACAGCGCCGTCCGGCTGCTCGCCTGGTCCTCCATCGGCCAGGCCGGGTACCTCCTCGTGCCGATCGCCGCCGCCGGATACACCTCGGACCGCGAGATCGGCTCCACCGTCGCGTACGCCCTCATGTACGCCGTCGTGAACCTCGGCGCCTTCGCGACCGTGGCCCTCGTCGCCCGCTCCCGCCCCGGCAAACGCCTGAGCGACTACCGCGGGCTCTACGCCACGCGGCCGCTCACCGCCCTCGCGCTCGCCTTCTTCCTGCTCTGCCTGGCCGGCCTGCCCCCCGGCATCATCGGCCTCTTCGCCAAGGTCACCGTCTTCCAGAGCGCAGTCGACGCGGGCCTCGGCTGGCTCGCCGCCGTCATGGCCGTCAACGTCGTGTTCGCCCTCTACTACTACCTCCGCTGGACGGCTGTGCTGTTCCGCACACCCCTGGCCGCGACAGTCGGCCCCGCCACCGCGCCCGCCCCCCGGTCCGAGACCGGCGAAACCCGCACGGGCCACCGCATCCCCCTCCCGCTCGCCCTCACCGTCGCCCTCGCGGCCGCCGCCGGAGCTGTGCTCTCCGTCGCCCCCCAGCTGGTCCTGCACTTCGCGTCCGGCAGCCTCTTCTGAGTTTTGCTACGGTCTTCGGCCGGGCGCACACCACGGACGGCGCACCGGCGCACGCCCCGAGGCAGAGCCAGTACGACGCCGACGAGCAGCGCCGAAGGGCCCGCCGGAGAGCAGTGCGCAGGGACTACGGAACAAGGAGCAAGCGGTGCTGAGCGGGTTCAAAGACTTCATCCTCCGCGGGAACGTCATCTCACTGGCCATCGGCCTCGCCGTCGGATCCGCCTTCACGGCGGTCGTCACCGCGCTCAGCACCGCCTTCATCACCCCACTCATCGGCCTCGCCACCAGCTCCGCCATGGGCGACTTCAGCAAGGCCGAGTTCACCGTCGACGGCGCGCACTTCCGCTACGGCCTCCTGATCAACGCCGGAGTCGCGTTCCTCGTGACCGCCGCGGTCCTCTACTTCTGCGTCGTGGTCCCGCTGGCCAAGATCCAGTCCCGCTTCACCTCCGACAAGCCGATCGACATCAAGGCGGCCCTCCGCGACTGCCCGTACTGCTACACCGAGATCCCGGCCATCGCCTCCCGCTGCGCCCACTGCACCAGCCAGATCGAGCCCCTGCCGGAGGCCGTGGAGCTGGCGAAGGTCCCCGCACAGGGCTGACCCACCCGTACGGCGCACAGCACGGGCCGCGCGCACAAGGGAACTAGCCTCCCTCGCCTGGCGTTGACCAGTGAGGGAGGGTCCACTGGACGGTGGACTGAGTCACTGAGCGAAGGTTCCCCTGCCGCACGACTTGGAGGGCGTACCGTGCACCGCCGGCACAACGGGCTGAGGACCGCCGTCCTCCTCGGGGGGCTGTCAGCCCTCCTCATCGTCATCGGCAGCTTCTTCGGCCGTACGGGCCTGATCGTCGCGCTCGTCGTCGCGCTCGGCACCAACGCGTACGCGTACTGGAACAGCGACAAGCTGGCCCTGCGCGCCATGCGGGCCCGGCCCGTCAGCGAATTCGAGGCCCCGGCGCTCTACCGCATCGTGCGGGAGCTCTCCACCGCGGCCCGCCAGCCCATGCCCCGGCTCTACATCTCGCCGACCCAGGCGCCGAACGCCTTCGCCACCGGCCGCAACCCGCGCAACGCCGCCGTCTGCTGCACCGAGGGCATCCTGCAGATCCTCGACGAACGCGAACTGCGCGGAGTCCTCGGCCACGAGCTCAGCCATGTCTACAACCGCGACATCCTGATCTCCTCGGTCGCCGGGGCCCTTGCCTCCGTCGTCATGTTCCTGGTCAACTTCGCCTGGCTGATCCCCGTCGGCCGCTCCGACGACGACGAGGGCCCCGGCCTCATCGGTATGCTGTTGATCATGATCCTGGGCCCGCTGGCCGCGTCCCTCATCCACATGGCCGTCAGCCGCTCACGCGAGTACGAGGCCGACGCGTCGGGCGCCCAGCTCACCGGCGACCCGCTCGCCCTCGCAGGCGCCCTGCGCAAGCTCGAAGCCGGTACGAAACAGCTGCCGCTGCCCCCCGAGCCCCGGATCGAGACCGCGAGTCACATGATGATCGCGAACCCTTTCCGTCCCGGTCAGGGACTGTCCAAGATGTTCTCCACACACCCGCCCATGGCGGAGCGCATCTCCCGACTCGAACAGATGGCAGGCCCCCGGACATGAAGACCATCCTCAACGTCATCTGGCTCATCCTCTGCGGCTTCTGGATGTTCCTCGGCTACCTCCTCGCGGGCGCGCTGCTCTGCATCACCATCATCGGCATCCCCTTCGGGATCGCCGCGTTCCGCATCGGTGTGTACGCGCTCTGGCCCTTCGGCCACATGGCGGTGGACCGCTCCGACGCCGGAGCCCCCTCCTGCGTGGGCAACGTCCTGTGGCTGGTCCTCGCCGGCTGGTGGCTCGCACTCGGCCACATCTTCACCGGCATCGCGCTGTGCGTCACCATCATCGGCATCCCGCTCGGCATCGCGAACTTCAAGCTGATCCCCGTCTCGCTGATGCCCCTGGGCAAGGAGATCGTCCCCACGGACCAGCCCTTCGCGGCCCGCTGAGCCGGACCGGACACCACCTCACGCCGCCCGGCCGGACCACCGATCCGGGCCGGGCACCACTGCGACCAGCGACGCAACCAGCCGTGCCGCCTCGGCGTCCCTGTTTAAGACACCGAACGTAAGGCAGGCTCTGCTCATGGGAATCATCAGTTGGATCATCCTCGGACTGCTCGCAGGGGCCATCGCCAAGATCCTGCTCCCCGGGCGTGATCCGGGCGGCCTCATCGGCACCACCCTCATAGGCATCGTGGGAGCGTTCATCGGCGGATGGGGCGCCTCCCACTTCTTCAACCACCCCGTGGCGAAGCACTTCTACGACGGCGCGACCTGGATCTCCGCCATCGCGGGCGCCCTCGTCCTGCTGGTCATCTACCGGCTGCTGTTCGGCAACTCCCGCTCACGCCGCTGACCGAGCCCCGTCTCCCGCAGCGTGATGTTCAGCCGCCCGCCCAGCAGCCCCACCGCCGGATCAGCCGTCCCCGGAAGGACCTTCGGGACACCGTGGTACGCGAACCGCGAAGGTCCTCCGAAGACGAACAGATCCCCACACGCCAACCGCACATCCGTATAGGGCCGCCCCCGTCCCTCCGGGTTCCCGAAACGGAAGACGCAGGTATCGCCCAGGCTCAGTGACACCACCGGAGCGGCGCACCGCTCCTCCTTGTCCTGGTGCATGCCCATCCGCGCGTCACCGTCGTAGAAGTTCACCAGCGCCGCGTCGGGCGAGTACACCGCACCGGCACTTCCGGAGCCCCCGGCGTCCCCGTACGCCTCCGCCACCGCGGACCGCCCCAACTCCGCGAGCCAGGCGGGGAGTTCCGCCACCCGCGCACCGTTCACATCGTCGGCGGTACGCGCATACCGGTACGGCTGCCAGTGCCACCCCAGACACACCGTCCGTACGGACATCACGCCCCCGCCCGGCAACCGCGTGTGCCGCAGCGGCACCGGCCCCCGCGCCCACTCCCGGCAGGCCGCGACCAGCTCCCGCCGGCGCTCCACCGACAGCCACTCCGGGACATGCACCGCGCCGGGGGCGACTTCCACCCGGTCCCGCGGGAACAACCCGGTCACAGGGCGGCGCCCGCCCGGTCGCTCCGGCCGTGGCAACGCATCGGCCGCTCCCTTCCCCGCAGCGTCCCGGTGGCCGTTCCACCGGGACACCCGCGAGTCTGCGCTCCCCGAACCATCTGGACCGGCGGATTCCGGACGTCACACGTCAACGCGACGCCACCCGTCACCGGCGGCCCGCCGGGGGAGCGGGAAATCAGCGGTGGTTCACACACTTCAGCGGTAGTTCACAAACTGCAGCGCGAAGTCGAAGTCCTTGCCCTTCACCAGCGCCTGCACGGCCTGCAGGTCGTCCCGGCTCTTGGAGCTGACGCGCAGTTCCTCGCCCTGGACCTGCGCCTTGACGCCCTTGGGGCCCTCGTCGCGGATGACCTTCGCGACCTTCTTGGCGTTGTCCTGCGAGATGCCCTCCTCGATGGAGGCGAAGATCTTGTACTCCTTGCCGGACAGCTGCGGCTCGCCCGCGTCCAGCGCCTTGAGCGAGATCCCGCGCTTGATCAGCTTGGTCTGGAAGACGTCGAGGATCGCGGTGACCCGCTCCTCGGTGTTCGCCTGCATCAGGATCTTCTCGCCGGACCAGTCGATGGAGGCGCCGACGTTCTTGAAGTCGTAACGCTGCGAGATCTCCTTGGCGGCCTGGTTGAGGGCGTTGTCGACCTCTTGCCGCTCGACCTTCGAGACGATGTCGAAACTGGAGTCGGCCATGTCCTGTGGCTCCTTGTATCGGGTGTGCTGAGGGGGACGGCCGGTGTCCCGGCCTGTTGCGCGCAAGCCTAAAGGCTCTGCCGCGGCCGCCCCCGCCCGTCCCTGGTCAATCGGGTGGCGAAGCACCCCGTGTCATCAGGTATCGTTTACGTCGTTGCCACGGAGTCCCGCAGTACGCGGTTCCGTAGCGGCAAAACCCCGGCGGTGTGCCCGAGTGGCCAAAGGGAGCAGACTGTAAATCTGCCGGCTCAGCCTACCCAGGTTCGAACCCTGGCGCCGCCACTGGAATCAGCCTCTGACCAGCATTTCTGGTCAGAGGCTTTCTGGTTTTCCGGCCCGCTGTGCCGCCCCGCCGACCCCTATCGCTGTGAGCGCCGGCCCCTACCGTTGTGAGCCGGGGTCCGCGAGCCGGAACGCCAGTTCCGTCTCCCACTTGGACATGTCCGGCTCCTCCCGCGGGTCCGTCCTGTAGATCTCCAGCCGACAGCCCCACTCCTCGACGACGTCGGCCTTCTCCATGTCCCACTCCATGCCGCGCGCCGCCGCCCACTCCAGAAGGCCCGCGGTGACCCCCAACAGCTCGTCCGGGTGCCCGATGTGGGTGACCGTCAGGTACCGCCCGGCGGGCAGGGTGCCGGTGAAGACCTCACCCGTGTCGGCTTCCGCCTCGTCGACATCCGCGCCCCGCGGCGGCCGCGCCACCGGCACGCCCGCCTCGACCTCCATGCCGCGTTCCATGTCGATGACGTCGTACCGGAAGAAGGGCGCCCCCGCCGGTTCGGTCCCGCGCTCCGCCAGCCAGCCGAGCACCTCCGCCAGCCGGTCGGCGATCACCGGGAACGTGTCCATGGTGACGGTCTCCCGGATCGCCACGTACGGCTGCGCCGCCCGTTCGGCGGCCACGGGTGGGTTCTGCATCAGTTGCCCGCCACATCCTTCACGGCGACCGACACCGGCACCGGTCCGCCGATCAGCTCCAGGGTCAGGCCCGCGGTCGCCGGCGTCTCGATCAGCTCCGCGAGCACCGCGGCCACGTCGTCGCGCGGGATCCGGCCGCGGCCGGTCCCGGCCTTCAGGAGCACGTGTCCGGTGCCCGCGTCGTCGGTCAGCGCGCCGGGGCGCAGCACCGTCCAGTCGAGGGTGCGGCGGGCCCTCACGGCCTCGTCCGCCGCGCCCTTGGCCCGGAGGTAGGCGTCGAAGACCCCGTCGCCCTGGTGGGTGGTGTCGGCGCCCATGGACGAGACGATGAGGTAACGGCGTACGCCGGCCTGTTCGGCCGCGTCCGCGAGTTTGACCGCCCCGTCGCGGTCCACGCTGTCCTTGCGTTCGACGGTGCTGCCGGGGCCCGCACCCGCCGCGAAGACCACTGCGTCCGCGCCCGACAGGGCTTGGGCGACCTGCTCCACGGTGGCCGATTCCAGGTCGAGGACGATCGGCTCGGCGCCCGCGGATCTCAGGTCGTCGGCCTGTCCTGCGGCGCGGATGATGCCCGCGACCTCGTCCCCGCGCGCGGCGAGCAGCCGCTCCAGCCGCAGCGCGATCTGACCGTGTCCACCTGCGATGACAATGCGCATGTTTCCGACGGTACGCTCCGGCGGCCCCGCGCGCTCAGGAATGGCCGCGCCGGGGGAGGGCGGTGCCGCGCGGAGGTCCCGGGCCGGGCCCGGGTACCGGTGGGCGCGGCATCCGGAGCCGGGTCGTTGTGTGTTCAACAGGCGGTCCGGCGAACGCCGGGTCCGGTACTCAGGGCCCGGCGTCGGCCCGTCCCTGCCGCGGCAGTTCGAGCGCGCCGGGGGCGGCCGAGTCGCAGTACTCGCGTACCGCGTTGGTCCGCGCGACGATCCGCCCGCGGTGGATGACGATCCTGCTGTACGCGAGGGAGAGCACCGCGGAGAGCTGGTCCCCGCGTACGGCGAGGAGCTCGGCGGGGAAGCCCGCCTCCACCCGGACCTCGGGGAGGCCCATGGCCTCGCGCGGCGCCGAACTGACCGCGCTGTACGCGTCGTTGGGCCGCAGGCCGCTCTGTGACGCGAGCAGGTACGCGGCTTCCAGTGGGTCTCCGCGGCCGACCGGGTTGGCCAGGTCGCGCAGGGCGCCGCTGCCCGCGGCGACGCGTACTCCGGCCGAGCGGAGCAGCCGTACCGGGGCGGTCCCGCGGCTCTCGACGCCACCGCAGCCGCCCTGGGGCTGGCAGATCACGGTGACGCCCGCGGCGGCCAGCCGGCCCGCGGCGCGGACCGCCGTGTCGTGCGGGAGCCGGGAGAGCCCGCCGCAGGGGCCGATGGCGACGCCGGGGCGCAGCCCGCCGGACATGGCGGCGAGCCTGGCGAGCCGGGCGGGATCGTCACCCTCGGTGTGCAGATCGACGGCGCAGCCGTGTTCGGCGGCGACTTCGAGGACGGCCTGGGTGTATCCCGTGGGGTCGGGGTCGAGGTCCGGGCAGCCGCCGACGACGGTGGCGCCCATCTTCACGGCGTCGCGCAGCATGGCGAGGCCGTCGGCGCCTGCGACGCCGGTGAGCAGCCGGGGTACGGCGACGGTGGTGAGGTCGGTGAGCCCGCGCAGGGACCGCCGGGCCTGGAGTACGGCCTCCATGGCGCCCAGGCCCCGGACGTCGCCGATGCGGATGTGTGAGCGCAGGGCGGTGGCGCCGTGTCCGAGCTGGAGGAGGGCGGCTTCGGTGGCGCGGCGCTGGATGTCGGGGGCGGAGCCGCTGGTGGCGGGGCCCGGCCCCGGCCCGGCGTCGGCGGTGAGCGCGGTGTCGCTGTGGGCGTGCGGCTCGGCGGGGGCGGGGAGCAGCAGGTAACCGTCGAGTTCGATCCGGGAGGCGGACGTGCGGGAGCCGGGTGCGGTGAGGCTCCCGGCGGTGCCCACGGCTTCGATGTGCCCGCCGCTGATGCTGACGTCCACGGTGCGGCCGTCGGCCAGCCGGGCCCCGCGGAGGAGGAGCGCGGTGGAGTCTGCGGTGGCTCCTTCGGGAGGCCGCGGCTGGCTGTCGGGCATCGCGCTCCTGGGTGCTGGGCCGGGCGTGACGTACGAGGTCACACAGCGTGAAGCGAGCCTATGGGGAAGGCCGGTCCCGCTTCGAGGAGGGGCGGATTAGTCGTACTGGGAGTGACTCCTGTGGCCGATGGCCGCCGTGGGCCGAATGGGGATGGGAGGGGCTGGTGGGAGCCGGGCGCGAGCCGGGGTGACGCGGGGGAGAAGGGGGGCGGGGAGAGGGGCGGAGAGGGGGCTTCCTAAGGATTTGGGCGACGGCGAAGGACCGTGTAATGTCTTCATCGCTCGCCCCAATAGCTCAGTCGGTAGAGCGTCTCCATGGTAAGGAGAAGGTCTACGGTTCGATTCCGTATTGGGGCTCTGGTGCGGGAGCCCTCACCTTCGGGTGAGGGATTCCGTAGCAAAGCGGTGTAGCTCAGTCGGTAGAGCAAGCGGCTCATAATCGCTGTGTCACCGGTTCAAGTCCGGTCACCGCTACACACGGTAGCCGATGGTGGGCTCGTTCCTTCGATCGGCTACTCTTTTATGCGTTCATCCGTCCATCCGTCCAAGGAGCACTCACGTGGCTGCCACCGACGTCCGCCCGAAGATCACGCTGGCCTGCGTGGAGTGCAAGGAGCGGAACTACATCACCAAGAAGAACCGGCGTAACGACCCGGACCGTCTTGAGATGAAGAAGCACTGCCCGCGCTGCAACTCGCACACCGCGCACCGCGAAACCCGCTGAACCAAGACTGTCCTTTCCACAAGGGCAGCGCTCCACAGGCACAGGCACGAGGTCGTCCCCCTACCGGGGGGCGGCCTCGCGTCATTTCTGCGGTCGCTCGTGGTTATTGTGATTCTTTCTGATTCTCGGCACTCCACCAGGAGGTAGTGAGCCATGGCGCTCGACCAGTCCTTCGTGGGGCGGACCTATCCGCCCTCCGAGCCGTACGAGGTGGGCCGGGAGAAGATCCGCGAGTTCGCCGAAGCGGTGGGTGACGCGAATCCCGCGTACACGGATGCGGACGCGGCGAAGGCGCTCGGGCACGCCGACGTCATTGCCCCGCCGACGTTCGTCTTCTCGATCACTTTCAAGGCCGCGGACGTCGTCGTCCAGGATCCGCAGCTGGGCCTCGACTACACGCGGGTGGTGCACGGGGACCAGAAGTTCGTCTACCGCCGACCGGTCCGGGCGGGGGACCGGCTGACGGTCACCTCGACCATCGAGGCGATCAAGTCCCTCGCCGGGAACGACATCATCGATATTCGCGGTGAGGTCCACGACGAGTCCGGCGAGCATGTCGTGACGGCGTGGACGAAGCTGGTCGCGCGCGCGGCCGGGGAGGCGTGACGGTGACAGCGAAGATCTCCTACGGGAGCGTCGAGGTCGGCACGGAGCTGCCGGCGCAGTCCTTCCCGGTGTCGCGGGCGACGCTGGTCCAGTACGCGGGTGCGTCCGGCGACTTCAACCCGATCCACTGGAACGAGAAGTTCGCGAGGGAGGTCGGGCTGCCCGACGTCATCGCGCACGGGATGTTCACCATGGCCGAGGCGATCCGGGTGGTGACCGACTGGGTCGGGGATCCGGGTGCGGTCGTGGAGTACGGCGTCCGGTTCACCAAGCCGGTCGTCGTCCCGAACGACGCCGACGGGGCGCTGATCGAGGTCAGCGCCAAGGTCGGAGCGGTCGTCGGCGAGCCCGAGGACCGAACGGTACGGGTGGATCTCACGGCGACGAGCGACGGCAGGAAGGTCCTGGGCATGTCCCGCGCGGTGGTCCGCCTCGCCTGAGGCGCGGCGGCCGTACGGCACCGTCCCCGCGCTGTGGATCGGTGCCGTCGCGGTCGCGGTCGCGGCCACGGCGCCGGAGGCCGAGCCGGACCGCGAGATGGTCTCCGCCTGAGCCACCCCGGATCTCCTGGGCCACCCCGGATCTTCCATACGGGAACGGCCCCGCCCGACCGGTGGAGCCGTTCTCGTACGCTTGGCCCGTGCAGGAACTCCTTGAAGCCCCACTCGCCCCCCTGACCACCTTCCGCCTCGGCGGCCCCGCGGCCCGCCTGATCACGGCGGAGACCGACGCCGACGTGATCGCGGCCGTCCGGGAGGCCGACGCGAGCGGCACCCCGCTGCTCGTCATCGGCGGCGGCTCCAATCTGGTCATCGGCGACAAGGGGTTCGCCGGCACTGCCCTGCGGATCGCGACACGCGGGTTCACGCTCTCCGGTACGGCACTCGAACTCGCGGCCGGTGAGGTGTGGAGCGACGCGGTGGCCCGTACCGTCGAGGCCGGACTCGCGGGCATCGAATGCCTGGCCGGGATCCCCGGATCCGCCGGTGCCACCCCGATCCAGAACGTGGGGGCGTACGGCCAGGAGGTCTCATCGACCCTCACCGAGGTCGTCGCGTACGACCGGGCCACGGGGGAGACGGTCACCCTCTCGAACGCCGAGTGTCGTTTCTCGTACCGGCACAGCCACTTCAAGTCCGAACCCGACCGCTACGTGGTGCTGCGGGTGCGTTTCCAGCTCGAAGACGCGGGCGGCCTCTCGGCACCGGTCAAGTATCCGGAGACGGCCCGCGTCCTCGGTGTGGAGGCGGGTGACCGCGTACCGGCGGCGACGGTCCGCGAGACCGTGCTGAAGCTGCGCGCCGGCAAGGGGATGGTGCTGGACGCCGAAGACCACGACACCTGGTCGGCCGGGTCGTTCTTCACCAATCCGATCCTGGACGACGCGCAGTTCGCCGCGTTCCTGGCCCGGGCCCGGGAGCGGCTCGGGGCGGAGACCGCGCCGCCCGCGTTCCCGGCGGGGGAGGGGCTGACCAAGACGTCGGCGGCCTGGCTGATCGACCGGGCGGGCTTCACCAAGGGGTACGGAACGGGCCCGGCCCGCATCTCCACCAAGCACACGCTGGCCCTGACCAACCGGGGCCGGGCCACCACCGAAGACCTGCTCGCGCTCGCCCGCGAGGTCGTCGCGGGTGTGCACGAGGCGTTCGGCGTGACGCTGGTCAACGAGCCGGTGACGATCGGCGTCAGCCTGTGACCGGCGACGCCGGACGCCTTGCTTGACCCGCAGGTCCCACCCCGTAAATCCCCGTTCGTCCCCGTACATCCCGGTCAGTACGCGACTCCGACCCCCTGCTTCACCGTCGCGGGGTCGTCGATCATCGCCAGCATCGCGTGCGCCACATCGGCGCGCGCGATGCTCCGGCCGCCGCGCGGACTGCCTCCGACGACGGTCCGGTAGGTGCCGGTCACCGGCTTGTCCGTCAGCTTCGGCGGCCGGACCGCCGTCCAGTCCGTGGCACTGCGCGCGACCTCGGCCTCCATGACCCGCAGATCCTCGTAGACCGCCTTGAGGATCACGCCGATCGCACCGAGCGCGGCGCGGTCCGCGAGCGACTGGTTCCCGGGCGGCGCCAGCGGCGCCGCGCTCACCACCAGCAGCCGCCGTACGCCCTCCGCCTCCATGGCCGCGAGCACCGGCCGGGTCAGCACCTGGGTGATGCCCGCGTCCTTGCGGCCGCGCGCGCCCAGTCCGGAGAGCACCGCGTCCCGCCCGGCGACCGCCGCCCGCAGCGGCTCCGGGTCGCCGAGGTCCGAGCGGACCACTTCGAGCCCCGCCCCGGTCGCCGTGAGCCGTGCCGGATCGCGGACCACGGCCGTGACCTCGTGGCCCGCATCCAGTGCCTGCCGGACGATCTGTCCGCCGATACCGCCGGTCGCTCCGAACACTGTGAGCCTCATCGCACACCCTCCAGGTGGGTAAGTCGGTGGGTCTTCGGGTGGGTAAGTATTCACTCACCCCTAGGGTGAGCAGTCACTCACCTCTCCGTCAAGCCTGGTAGGAGCACCCGTGCAGCCACCCGTGCAGCCACCCGTGCAGCAGAAGCCGGCCCGCGGCCGGATCGTCGACGCCGCACACAGCCTCATGCTGACCATCGGCCTGGCCCGGACCACCACCAAGGAGATCGCCAGGGCGGCCGGCTGTTCGGAAGCGGCGCTCTACAAGCACTTCGCGAGCAAGGAAGAGCTGTTCGTGACCGTTCTCAGGGAACGGCTGCCCAGGCTGACCCCGCTGCTGCACGAACTGACCGAAGAACCACAGCGGCACAGCGTCGAGGAGAACCTCACCGAGATTGCCCGCCGAGCCGCCCTCTTCTACGAGCAGAGCTTCCCGATCGCCGCCTCGCTCTACGCCGACCCCCCGCTCAAGCGGCGCCACGAAGCGGCCATGCGCGAACTCGGCACCGGCCCCCACATGCCCATCCGCGGCGTCGACGCCTATCTGCGCGCCGAGCGGGACGCGGGGCGGATCGACGCGGATGCCGACACCTGCGCCGCCGCCTCACTGCTCCTCGGCGCCTGCGCGCAGCGCGCGTTCGCGTACGACATGACCGAGGACGGCAGGCCCCCGCAGCCGCTCGACGCGTTCGCCGCCGCGCTCGCTCGCACGCTCCTGCGGGGGGTGATGCGAGGGATCAGCCGGTGAGCCAGTCGTCGATGCCCGAGAGCAGCTTCCGCCGTACGTCGTCGGGCGCCGCCGAACCGCGCACCGACTGCCGTGCCAGCTCGGCCAGTTCGGTGTCGCTGAACCCCTGGGCCCGGGCCAGCTCGTACTGGGCCGCCAGCCGTGACCCGAACAGCAGCGGGTCGTCCGCGCCGAGCGCCATCGGCACCCCGGCGTCGAACAGCTTTCGCAGGGGTACGTCCTCGGCCTTCTCATAGACGCCGAGGGCCACATTCGACGCCGGGCAGACCTCGCAGGTCACGCCGCGCTCGGCCAGCCGCTTCAGCAGCAGCGGGTCCTCGGCGGCCCGCACCCCGTGCCCGATCCGCGCCGCGTGCAGATCGTCCAGGCAGTCCCGCACCGACGAGGGGCCGCTGAGCTCCCCGCCGTGCGGCGCGGCCAGCAGTCCGCCCTCCCTGGCGATGGCGAACGCCCGGTCGAAGTCCCGTGCCATGCCGCGGCGTTCGTCGTTGGAGAGCCCGAAGCCGATCACCCCCCGGTCCGCGTACCGCACCGCCAGGCGTGCGAGCGTCCGCGCGTCCAGCGGGTGCTTCATCCGGTTCGCCGCGACCACCACGCGTATGCCGAGCCCGGTGTCCCGCGAGGCGGCGTCCACCGCGTCCAGGATGACCTCCAGCGCGGGGATCAGCCCGCCGAGGAACGGCGCGTACGAGGTGGGGTCGACCTGGATCTCCAGCCACCCCGAGCCGTCCGCGACATCCTCCTGGGCGGCCTCGCGCACCAGTCGCTGGATGTCCTCGGGGGTGCGCAGACAGGACCGCGCGATGTCGTACAGCCGCTGGAAACGGAACCAGCCCCGCTCGTCGGTGGCCCGCAGCTTCGGCGGTTCACCACCGGTCAGCGCCTCCGGCAGATGCACGCCGTATCTGCCCGCCAGCTCCAGCAGCGTCGTGGGCCGCATCGAACCGGTGAAGTGCAGGTGCAGATGGGCCTTGGGCAGCAGCCGGATGTCACGTACTCGCTCCATCCCAGGATCCTGCCGTACGGACCCGCCGCACCGGTAGCCGCTTTCCCCCAACGAGGAGGCGCCCGAACGAAGAAACGGGCCCCCGGTGGAAAACCGGAGGCCCGTTCCTTACGGAGCGCGCGGACGGCCGCGCGGACAGTGACCCTGTCAGTCCGTCGCCTCGGCCAGCAGCTTCTGGATCCGGGAGACGCCCTCGACCAGGTCATCGTCGCCCAGCGCGTACGACAGACGCAGGTAACCGGGGGTGCCGAACGCCTCACCGGGCACCACGGCGACCTCGACCTCGTCCAGGATCAGCGCGGCCAGCTCCACCGAGCTCTGCGGGCGCTTGCCGCGGATCTGCTTGCCGATGAGCGCCTTCACCGAGGGGTACGCGTAGAACGCGCCCTCCGGCTCCGGGCAGAGCACGCCGTCGATCTCGTTGAGCATCCGCACGATGGTCCTGCGGCGCCGGTCGAAGGCGGTGCGCATCTCGTCGACCGCGTCCAGGTTCCCCGACACCGCGGCGAGCGCGGCCGCCTGCGAGACGTTGGAGACGTTGGAGGTGGCGTGCGACTGCAGGTTGGTCGCGGCCTTCACGACGTCCTTCGGGCCCACGATCCACCCCACGCGCCAGCCGGTCATGGCGTACGTCTTGGCCACGCCGTTGACGACGATGCACTTGTCGCGCAGCTCGGGCACGACGGCGGGCAGCGAGGTGAACTCCGCGTCGCCGTAGATCAGGTGCTCGTAGATCTCGTCCGTCAGCACCCACAGACCGTGCTCGACGGCCCAGCGGCCGATGGCCTCCGTGTCGGCGGGGCTGTAGACGGCGCCCGTCGGGTTGGACGGCGAGACGAAGAGGACGACCTTGGTCCGCTCCGTGCGGGCGGCCTCCAGCTGCTCGACGGAGACCCGGTAACCGGTGGTCTCGTCGGCGACGACCTCGACCGGGACACCGCCCGCGAGCCGGATCGACTCGGGGTACGTGGTCCAGTACGGAGCCGGGACGATGACCTCGTCGCCCGGGTCGAGGATCGCGGCGAACGCCTCGTAGATGGCCTGCTTGCCGCCGTTGGTGACGAGCACCTGGGAGGCCTCGACCTCGTAACCGGAGTCGCGCAGGGTCTTCGCGGCGATGGCGGCCTTGAGCTCGGGGAGCCCGCCGGCCGGCGTGTAGCGGTGGTACTTCGGGTTGCGGCAGGCCTCGATCGCGGCCTCGACGATGTATCCGGGCGTGGGGAAGTCGGGCTCACCGGCACCGAAGCCGATCACCGGACGCCCGGCGGCCTTCAGCGCCTTCGCCTTGGCGTCGACGGCCAGGGTGGCGGACTCGGAGATGGCACCGATGCGGGCGGAGACCCTGCGCTCGGTCGGAGGAGTTGCGGCGCTCATGCGGCCCATGGTCCCAGACCGCAAACGGACTCGGCACACAGGTTTCGATGGGCGGACACCGGGCTGGACACGGGCTGGGCAACGGCCGTACACCGAGCGGGAACCGGGCCGGAACCGGAAGGACACCGGCCCGTCATGGACCGTCCCGGCCGAAGCTGTTCGACGTCGGGCCCCCGACCACGTACACTCACTCGTCGTTGGCCTCCACCGACGGTCCCGCCGAGCGCACTCCGTGCATCCGGTCGGATGCGGTAGGTTGGGGGAACCACAAAGGGTCGTAGCTCAATTGGTAGAGCACTGGTCTCCAAAACCAGCGGTTGGGGGTTCAAGTCCCTCCGGCCCTGCTACACACACCTTCGCCAGGCTGTGTGCGCATGTACGTACATCTATGCACCGCCGTGCGGCTCCACCGGGCGCGGCACGGCCACGACCCGGAATCAGGTGAGAGATCGTGACGGACGCCGTCGGCTCCATCGACGTGCCTGATGCGCAGGATGACGAAGCGCCGGAGTCGAAGAAGACGCGCAAGGGCGGGAAGCGCGGCAAGAAGGGCCCCTTCGGCCGTCTCGCGCTCTTCTACCGCCAGATCGTCGCGGAGCTGCGCAAGGTCGTCTGGCCGACGCGTAACCAGCTTTCGACCTACACCACCGTGGTGATCGTTTTCGTCGTCATCATGATCGGCATCGTGACCGTGATTGACTATGGCTTCAACCAGGCCGCCAAGTACGTCTTTGGCTGATCCGCGAAAGACGCCGGGAGCGGCGTCTTTTTCGCATGTTCCACCCGATTTGTATCCAGGAAGAAGCAGCCACCGTGTCTGACCCGAACCTGAACGAGGCCGTCGAGCCGGGCGAAAGCTTCGAGTCCGCAGAGGACGAGCTCGACATCGTCGAGGCGGCGGACGCTGGGAAGCCGGACCAGGCCGAAGCTGCCGACGCCGTCGCCGGTGAGCCCGCCGAAGAGGCCGCTGTGCACACCGAGGACGAGGCTGTGGCCGTCGCGGAGTCCGACGAGGATGCCGAAGCCGTGGCCGAGGTCGAGGAAGCCGTCGAAGAGGCCGGGGACGAAGAGGCGGCCGAAGAGGCCGCCGACGTCCCCCCGGTCGACCCGGTCGAGGCCCTGCGCCAGGAACTCCGCGGTCTGCCCGGCGAGTGGTACGTCATCCACACGTACGCCGGTTACGAGAAGCGCGTGAAGGCCAACCTGGAACAGCGTGCCGTCTCGCTGAACGTCGAGGAGTTCATCTACCAGGCCGAAGTGCCCGAGGAAGAGATCGTCCAGATCAAGAACGGCGAGCGCAAGAACGTCCGCCAGAACAAGCTTCCCGGTTACGTCCTGGTCCGCATGGACCTCACCAACGAGTCCTGGGGCGTTGTCCGCAACACCCCCGGAGTCACCGGCTTCGTCGGCAACGCCTACGACCCGTACCCGCTGACCCTGGACGAGATCGTCAAGATGCTCGCCCCGGAGGCCGAGGAGAAGGCCGCCCGCGAGGCGGCGGAAGCCGAGGGCAAGCCGGCTCCGGCCCGCAAGGTCGAGGTCCAGGTGCTCGACTTCGAGGTCGGCGACTCGGTCACCGTCACCGACGGCCCGTTCGCGACGCTCCAGGCGACGATCAACGAGATCAACGCCGACTCGAAGAAGGTCAAGGGCCTCGTCGAGATCTTCGGCCGCGAGACCCCGGTCGAGCTCAGCTTCGACCAGATCCAGAAGAACTAGGAGCTCTCCGGAGCTTCCCAGCGCTTCTGGCACACACACCTTCCAAGCAGGTCAGACCGGCTCACGCAGCCGTCTGACCTGCTTGGTTTTTGGTCGCGCAGCTATACCCGTTATCGTTGCGCGGTATGCCTCCGTCCGGATGACCGGATGGCGGCGAAACACTCTCACTAGGACCCGGAGAGAGCAATGCCTCCCAAGAAGAAGAAGGTCACGGGGCTTATCAAGCTCCAGATCAAGGCCGGCGCGGCCAACCCGGCTCCGCCGGTCGGCCCCGCGCTGGGCCAGCACGGCGTCAACATCATGGAGTTCTGCAAGGCCTACAACGCGGCGACCGAGTCGCAGCGTGGCATGGTCGTGCCGGTGGAGATCACGGTCTACGAGGACCGCTCCTTCACCTTCATCACCAAGACCCCGCCGGCCGCGAAGCTGATCCTCAAGGCCGCGGGCGTGGAGAAGGGCTCCGGCGAGCCGCACAAGACCAAGGTCGCCAAGCTCACCGGCGAGCAGGTCCGCGAGATCGCCACGACCAAGATGCCCGACCTGAACGCCAACGACATCGAGGCCGCGGCCAAGATCATCGCCGGCACCGCCCGTTCCATGGGCGTCACGGTCGAGGGCTGATCAAGCCCCCCTCCGCACCACAGTGGTAGGGCCAGCGCCGGCCCGCACCACGACTCCCACTCCCCATCTAGGAGCAGAAGTGAAGCGCAGCAAGACTCTCCGCGCTGCGGACGCCAAGGTCGACGCGGACAAGCTGTACGCCCCGCTCGAAGCCGTCCGCCTCGCCAAGGACACCTCCGCGACCAAGTTCGACGGCACCGTCGAGGTCGCCATGCGTCTGGGCGTCGACCCGCGCAAGGCCGACCAGATGGTCCGCGGCACCGTGAACCTGCCGCACGGCACCGGCAAGACCGCCCGGGTCCTGGTCTTCGCGACCGGTGACCGTGCTGCGGCCGCGGAGGCCGCGGGCGCCGACATCGTCGGCGCCGACGAGCTCATCGACGAGGTGGCGAAGGGCCGTCTGGACTTCGACGCCGTCGTCGCCACCCCGGACCTCATGGGCAAGGTCGGCCGCCTCGGCCGCGTGCTCGGTCCGCGTGGGCTCATGCCGAACCCGAAGACCGGAACGGTCACCCCGGACGTGACGAAGGCTGTCACGGACATCAAGGGCGGCAAGATCGAGTTCCGTGTCGACAAGCACTCGAACCTGCACTTCATCATCGGCAAGGTCTCCTTCGACGAGACGAAGCTGGTCGAGAACTACGCCGCCGCGCTGGAGGAAGTCCTCCGTCTGAAGCCGTCGGCCGCCAAGGGCCGCTACATCAAGAAGGCCACGCTGGCCACCACGATGGGCCCCGGCATCCCGCTGGACTCCAACCGCACCCGCAACCTCCTCGTCGAGGAGGACCCGGCCGCCGTCTGATCCTCCGGATCGGCAGGCAGCCGCGGGACACGCGTGCTGTGAGCCGGGCCCCGCACCTCTCCGGAGGTGCGGGGCCCGGCCCTTTTGCGTTGCCTCCGCCGCTTCCGTACCGCTGAACTCTCCGGGCTGACCGGACTTCCCGCCTTTGCCGGACGCCCGCCCGCCGCCCCGGCACAATGGCCTGTGCGACCAACGGGACCTGAGGGGCGGGCAGTTCATGGGCGGCACGGCGGTACGGCGGGGGCGCGGGGCGGCCGTGACAGCCATGGCGCTGGCCGCCGCGCTGGCGGGCTGCTCGGCGGGCGGCGGCGGCAGCGGGGGTGGCGCAGGCGGTACGGGCGGTGGCGCGGGCTCCTCGGCGCCGGAGCGGACGGCGGCGGACGGCTCCGTCACCGCGCTGCGGGCCGTCGACCGGAGCACGGACCACGCCCGGTCCGCCAGGGTCGAGGGGACGACCGTGCTGGGCCCCGAGATGTCCACCCGGGTCAAGGGCACCGTCGCCTGGGGCAGCGGTGTCACGGGCGCCCTGGACATCACGTACACCGGCGGCACCCTGGCAGGCGCGCTGCGGCAGGCGGGCGCGGACCGCACGATCAGGGCCCGCTACCGGCACGACGCCTACTACGCCGACATGGGCCAGGGCTTCGCCGCGCGGACCGGCGGCAGGCGCTGGATCAGATACGGCTACGCGGACCTCTCCCGGCTCATGGGGGCCTCCGGCGCCGCGATGCGGGCGCAGATGCAGAAGACGGCACCCGACCAGGGCGTGAAGGCGCTGCTCGCCTCGGGCGATGTGCGGCGTGCCGGACGCGACGAGATCCGGGGCGTGCCGGCCACGCACTACTCGGGCACGGTCGATGTCGCCGCGCTGACGGAACGGGACTCGGCGCTCGGAGCGGCCGGGCTGAAGGCGTTCAAGGCCGAGCTGACCGCCGCCGGGATCAGCACCGAGACGGTCGACATCTGGGTCGACCGGAACGACCTGCTGGTGAAGAAGACCGAGCGTGGCAGGCTGAGGACGGGGACGTACAGCGCCACCGTGTACTACTCCGGCTACGGCGCGGCGGTACGGGCCGACGAGCCGCCCGCGGGCGACACCGTGGACTTCACCGAGCTGGTGAAGACGCCGCCCTCTACCCCCGCGCCGGGTGCTTAATCAGCTGCCGCGGAACGGATTTGCCCGCCGTGCCCCTGCTCGCGTACTCTTCCGAGGAAGCCAAAGACCGCTGGTCGTTGCCGTGTGCTCGTAAGAGGGCGCGGTGGCCGAAGGATCCGCTGGATGCGGGCGACTCGCGCAGGTGATCGTGGAAGTGCTCCCGGACTCGTCCGGTCGAGCTCGCGCCCCGTGCACCTGTGCCGGGGCGTTTCGTCTGTCCAGCCCCTTCTGAGCGGTCCTCATCACCCGGAAGGAGGCCGACGCTCTATGGCAAGGCCCGACAAGGCTGCCGCGGTAGCCGAGCTGGCGGACAAGTTCCGCAGCTCGAACGCCGCTGTGCTGACCGAGTACCGGGGTCTCACCGTGGCCCAGCTCAAGCAGCTGCGCCGTTCGCTCGGTGAGAACGCCCAGTACGCCGTGGTGAAGAACACGCTGACCAAGATCGCGGCCAACGAGGCCGGGATCAACACGCTGGACGACCTGTTCGCAGGTCCGACGGCGGTTGCCTTCGTCACCGGTGACCCGGTGGAGTCGGCGAAGGGTCTTCGTGACTTCGCCAAGGAGAACCCCAACCTCGTCATCAAGGGCGGTGTCCTTGATGGTAAGGCGCTGTCCGCGGATGAGATCAAGAAGCTCGCGGACCTCGAGTCCCGCGAGGTTCTGCTCGCCAAGGTGGCCGGTGGAATCAAGGCGTCGATGGCCAAGGCCGCGGCGACTTTCCAGGCCCCGCTGTCGGAGTTCGTCCGCACCGCGGACGCTCTTCGCGCCAAGGTCGAGCAGGGCGGTGCCGGTACGCCGGCTCCCGCCGAGGCCGACGCCGAGTAATTCGGCTTCGCGTCGCAGCGGGCCCCGTACGCCCGCCGTCATATACACCCGGCACCTGCCGAAAACGTGGAAGGACGCCATCATGGCGAAGCTGTCCCAGGACGACCTGCTTGAGCAGTTCGAGAACCTGACCCTCATCGAGCTCTCCGAGTTCGTCAAGGCCTTCGAGGAGAAGTTCGACGTCAAGGCTGCCGCCCCGGTCGCCGTTGCCGCCGCCGGTGGCGCCGCTGCCGCCGCCGAGGCCCCGGAGGAGCAGGACGAGTTCGACGTCATCCTCACCGGTGCCGGCGACAAGAAGATCCAGGTCATCAAGGTCGTGCGTGAGCTGACCTCGCTGGGCCTCAAGGAGGCCAAGGACCTCGTGGACGGCGCCCCGAAGCCCGTCCTCGAGAAGGTCGCCAAGGAGGCCGCTGAGAAGGCTGCCGAGTCCCTCAAGGGCGCCGGCGCCTCGGTCGAGGTCAAGTAATTCCCGGGAGTCCCCGGACTCCCTCGTACGCCCTCGGCGTACACCTGCACAGTGAAGGGCGATCACCCATCCGGGTGGTCGCCCTTTCGCGTGCCTGACGCCCTCCTGCCTGCCTTGCTCTTCCCGTCGTGGCGAGTATGGTGATCTTCGTTGCGCGCCGGGCCCTGGTGCCCCCTCTCGCTCCCGCAGCGTGGCCGACGGCGACCCCCGAGGGGTGGGGGGCCTTGACGAACCGCACGGAGCGCGCAATTCTCAGGACGCGTCGTCACATCGATCCGTATCCGAGGCATGGATCGGCGACGAAGAGGGAAGCTTTGACGCAGGTGTTGAGAAGAAGAATGAGGGTCTCCCAGAACCCGCTCTGGACATCAGTGAGCCCAGTGGCTACACTGACCCTTTGCGCTGCCTGTTAGCTGCCTCCTGCCCGTCACCAGGGGCATGCCCACGCTTGAGCATCGACGACTGCCCTCCCTGACCTGGGATGTCTCTCTCTGTGCCCCGCTTGGGACCGGTACGCGCGTAGTGAGTCCGAGCCCTCGGAAGGACCCCCTCTTGGCCGCCTCGCGCAACGCCTCGACCTCCAATACGAACAACGGCGCCAGCACCGCCCCGCTGCGCATCTCCTTTGCAAAGATCAGGGAGCCCCTCGAGGTTCCGAACCTCCTTGCGCTGCAGACCGAGAGCTTTGACTGGCTGCTCGGGAATGCCGCTTGGAAGGGTCGCGTCGAGGCCGCTCTCGAGAGCGGACAGGACGTTCCCACCAAGTCCGGTCTGGAAGAGATCTTCGAAGAGATCTCGCCGATCGAGGACTTCTCGGGGTCGATGTCGCTGACGTTCCGCGACCACCGTTTCGAGCCCCCGAAGAACTCGATCGACGAGTGCAAGGACCGCGACTTCACGTTCGCTGCGCCGCTCTTCGTCACGGCCGAGTTCACCAACAACGAGACCGGTGAGATCAAGTCTCAGACGGTCTTCATGGGCGATTTCCCGCTCATGACCAACAAGGGCACCTTCGTCATCAACGGCACCGAGCGTGTCGTGGTGTCGCAGCTCGTCCGTTCGCCCGGTGTCTACTTCGACTCCTCCATCGACAAGACGTCCGACAAGGACATCTTCTCGGCCAAGATCATCCCGTCCCGGGGTGCCTGGCTGGAGATGGAGATCGACAAGCGCGACATGGTCGGTGTCCGCATCGACCGCAAGCGCAAGCAGTCCGTCACCGTCCTCCTCAAGGCTCTCGGCTGGACCACTGAGCAGATCCTCGAAGAGTTCGGCGAGTACGAGTCGATGCGCGCCACCCTGGAGAAGGACCACACCCAGGGCCAGGACGACGCACTGCTCGACATCTACCGCAAGCTGCGTCCGGGCGAGCCGCCCACGCGTGAGGCTGCTCAGACGCTGCTCGAGAACCTCTACTTCAACCCGAAGCGCTACGACCTCGCGAAGGTCGGCCGCTACAAGGTGAACAAGAAGCTCGGCGCCGACGAGCCGCTCGACGCCGGTGTCCTCACCAGCGACGACGTCATCGCCACCATCAAGTACCTGGTCAAGCTGCACGCCGGCGAGACCGAGACGGTGGGCGAGTCCGGCCGTCAGATCGTCGTCGAGACCGACGACATCGACCACTTCGGCAACCGCCGTCTGCGGAACGTCGGCGAGCTCATCCAGAACCAGGTCCGTACCGGCCTGGCCCGGATGGAGCGCGTCGTGCGTGAGCGCATGACGACCCAGGACGTCGAGGCGATCACGCCGCAGACCCTGATCAACATCCGGCCCGTCGTCGCCTCCATCAAGGAGTTCTTCGGCACCAGCCAGCTGTCCCAGTTCATGGACCAGAACAACCCGCTGTCGGGTCTCACCCACAAGCGCCGCCTGTCGGCTCTTGGCCCGGGTGGTCTCTCCCGTGAGCGGGCCGGCTTCGAGGTCCGTGACGTGCACCCGTCCCACTACGGACGCATGTGCCCGATCGAGACGCCCGAAGGCCCGAACATCGGTCTGATCGGTTCGCTCGCCTCGTACGGCCGGGTCAACGCGTTCGGCTTCGTCGAGACGCCGTACCGCAAGGTCGTCGAAGGTGTCGTCACCGACGACGTCGACTACCTGACGGCCGACGAGGAAGACCGCTTCGTCATCGCCCAGGCCAACGCGACGCTCTCCGAGGACATGCGGTTCACCGAACCGCGCGTCCTGGTCCGCCGCCGTGGTGGCGAGGTCGACTACATCCCCGGCGACGACGTCGACTACATGGATGTCTCGCCGCGCCAGATGGTGTCGGTCGCGACCGCCATGATCCCGTTCCTCGAGCACGACGACGCCAACCGTGCCCTCATGGGCGCGAACATGATGCGTCAGGCCGTGCCGCTGATCCAGTCCGAGGCGCCGCTGGTCGGCACCGGCATGGAGTACCGCTGCGCGGTCGACGCCGGTGACGTCCTCAAGGCGGAGAAGGACGGTGTGGTCCAGGAGGTATCCGCGGACTACATCACCATCGCCAACGACGACGGCACGTACTCCACGTACCGCATCGCCAAGTTCTCCCGCTCGAACCAGGGCACATCGGTCAACCAGAAGGTCGTCGTCAACGAGGGCGACCGCGTGATCGAGAGCCAGGTGCTGGCCGACGGTCCGGCGACCGAGAACGGCGAGATGGCGCTCGGCAAGAACCTCCTTGTCGCCTTCATGCCGTGGGAAGGTCACAACTACGAGGACGCGATCATCCTGTCGCAGCGCCTCGTGCAGGACGATGTCCTCTCCTCGATCCACATCGAGGAGCACGAGGTCGACGCCCGTGACACCAAGCTCGGCCCGGAGGAGATCACCCGGGACATCCCGAACGTCTCCGAAGAGGTCCTCGCCGACCTCGACGAGCGCGGCATCATCCGTATCGGTGCCGACGTCGTCGCCGGCGACATCCTGGTCGGCAAGGTCACGCCCAAGGGCGAGACCGAGCTCACCCCGGAGGAGCGCCTGCTCCGCGCGATCTTCGGCGAGAAGGCGCGCGAAGTGCGCGACACCTCGCTGAAGGTGCCGCACGGTGAGATCGGCAAGGTCATCGGCGTCCGCGTCTTCGACCGCGAAGAGGGCGACGAGCTGCCGCCGGGCGTGAACCAGCTGGTCCGCGTCTACGTCGCGCAGAAGCGCAAGATCACCGACGGTGACAAGCTCGCCGGCCGTCACGGCAACAAGGGCGTCATCTCGAAGATCCTGCCGATCGAGGACATGCCGTTCCTGGAGGACGGAACCCCGGTCGACATCATCCTCAACCCGCTGGGTGTCCCGTCCCGGATGAACCCGGGCCAGGTCCTGGAGATCCACCTCGGCTGGCTCGCCAGCCAGGGCTGGAAGGTCGAGGGCAACGAGGAGTGGATGGAGCGCCTCAAGTCCATCGGCGCCGACGACGTCGCCCCCGGCACCAACGTCGCCACCCCGGTCTTCGACGGTGCGCGCGAGGACGAGATCTCCGGTCTCTTCGAGTCCACCATCCCGAACCGCGACGGCGACCGCATGGTCCTCCCGTCCGGCAAGGCCCGGATGTTCGACGGCCGCTCCGGCGAGCCGTTCCCGGACCCGGTCTCGGTCGGGTACATGTACATCCTCAAGCTCCACCACCTGGTCGACGACAAGCTGCACGCGCGTTCGACCGGTCCGTACTCGATGATCACCCAGCAGCCGCTGGGTGGTAAGGCTCAGTTCGGTGGACAGCGCTTCGGAGAGATGGAGGTGTGGGCGCTGGAGGCTTATGGCGCCGCGTACGCCCTCCAGGAGCTGCTGACGATCAAGTCCGACGACGTGACCGGCCGCGTGAAGGTCTACGAGGCCATCGTCAAGGGCGAGAACATCCCCGAGCCCGGCATTCCCGAGTCCTTCAAGGTGCTCATCAAGGAGATGCAGTCGCTCTGCCTCAACGTGGAGGTGCTGTCCTCGGACGGCATGTCCATCGAGATGCGCGACACGGACGAGGACGTCTTCCGTGCAGCGGAGGAGCTCGGTATCGACCTGTCCCGGCGAGAGCCGAGCAGCGTCGAAGAGGTCTGACGGGTTGGCCGGCCGCCTCGCTCTGAGGCGGCCGGCTCTCCCCGGACCCGTTCAGACCATTGCTGAAGTGCCCATTTTTCTCGCTGACGCGAGGGGCTCGAACCCCCGAAAGAGGGATTGACGACAAGTGCTCGACGTCAACTTCTTCGACGAGCTGCGGATTGGCCTCGCCACCGCGGACGACATCCGGACCTGGTCCCACGGCGAAGTGAAGAAGCCGGAGACCATCAACTACCGCACCCTCAAGCCCGAGAAGGACGGACTCTTCTGCGAGAAGATCTTCGGCCCCACCCGGGACTGGGAGTGCTACTGCGGCAAGTACAAGCGTGTCCGCTTCAAGGGCATCATCTGCGAGCGCTGCGGCGTCGAGGTCACTCGCGCCAAGGTGCGTCGTGAGCGGATGGGCCACATTGAGCTGGCCGCTCCCGTCACCCACATCTGGTACTTCAAGGGTGTCCCGTCCCGTCTGGGCTACCTGCTCGACCTCGCGCCGAAGGACCTCGAAAAGGTCATCTACTTCGCCGCGTACATGATCACCTTTGTGGACGAGGAGCGCCGGACGCGCGACCTGCCCTCGCTGGAGGCACACGTCTCCGTCGAGCGCCAGCAGGTCGAGAACCGCCGCGACTCCGACCTGGAGGCCCGCGCCAAGAAGCTCGAGACCGACCTGGCCGAGCTGGAGGCCGAGGGCGCCAAGGCCGACGTCCGCCGCAAGGTGCGCGAAGGCGCCGAGCGCGAGATGAAGCAGCTGCGTGACCGTGCGCAGCGCGAGATCGACCGTCTCGACGAGGTGTGGAGCCGCTTCAAGAGCCTCAAGGTCCAGGACCTGGAGGGCGACGAGCTGCTCTACCGCGAGCTGCGTGACCGCTTCGGCACGTACTTCGACGGCTGCATGGGCGCCGCCGCCCTGCAGAAGCGCCTGGAGTCCTTCGACCTCGACGAGGAGGCCGAGCGCCTCCGCGAGATCATCCGTACCGGCAAGGGCCAGAAGAAGACCCGTGCGCTCAAGCGCCTCAAGGTCGTCTCCGCGTTCCTGCAGACCAGCAACAAGCCCAAGGGCATGGTGCTGGACTGCGTACCGGTCATCCCGCCGGACCTGCGTCCGATGGTGCAGCTGGACGGTGGCCGCTTCGCGACCTCCGACCTGAACGACCTGTACCGCCGTGTGATCAACCGCAACAACCGCCTCAAGCGTCTCCTTGACCTCGGTGCCCCCGAGATCATCGTGAACAACGAGAAGCGGATGCTGCAGGAGGCCGTCGACGCGCTGTTCGACAACGGCCGCCGCGGTCGCCCGGTCACCGGTCCCGGCAACCGTCCCCTGAAGTCCCTGAGCGACATGCTCAAGGGCAAGCAGGGCCGTTTCCGTCAGAACCTCCTCGGCAAGCGTGTGGACTACTCCGCGCGTTCCGTGATCGTCGTCGGCCCGCAGCTCAAGCTGCACCAGTGCGGTCTGCCGAAGGCCATGGCGCTGGAGCTCTTCAAGCCGTTCGTGATGAAGCGCCTGGTGGACCTGAACCACGCGCAGAACATCAAGTCGGCCAAGCGCATGGTCGAGCGCGGCCGCACCGTGGTGTACGACGTCCTCGAAGAGGTCATCGCCGAGCACCCGGTGCTGCTGAACCGTGCACCGACCCTGCACCGCCTGGGCATCCAGGCCTTCGAGCCGCAGCTGGTCGAGGGCAAGGCCATCCAGATCCACCCGCTCGTCTGCACCGCGTTCAACGCGGACTTCGACGGTGACCAGATGGCCGTCCACCTGCCGCTGTCGGCAGAGGCGCAGGCCGAGGCCCGCATCCTGATGCTGTCCTCGAACAACATCCTGAAGCCGGCCGACGGCCGTCCCGTCACCATGCCCACCCAGGACATGGTGCTCGGACTGTTCTTCCTCACGACCGACGAGGCGGAGCGCAAGGTCATCGGCGAGGGCCGGAGCTTCGGTTCCGCGGCCGAGGCGATCATGGCCTTCGACAACCGCGAGCTGTCGCTGCAGGCGAAGGTCGACATCCGCTTCCCGGTGGGCACCATCCCGCCGCGTGGCTGGGTGCCGCCGGTCAACGAGCCGGGCGAGCCCGAGTACCAGCCGGGCGACACCTTCCGGCTGCGTACGACCCTGGGCCGCGCGCTCTTCAACGAGCTGCTGCCCGAGGACTACCCGTTCGTCGACTACTCGGTGGGCAAGAAGCAGCTCTCCGAGATCGTCAACGACCTGGCCGAGCGCTACCCCAAGGTCATCGTGGCGGCGACGCTCGACAACCTGAAGGCGGCGGGCTTCCACTGGGCGACCCGTTCCGGCGTCACCGTCGCCGTTTCGGACATCGTCGTCCCGGAGGCCAAGAAGGCCATCGTCCAGGGCTACGAGGCCCAGGACGAGAAGGTCCAGAAGCAGTACGAGCGCGGTCTGATCACCAAGGACGAGCGCACGCAGGAGCTCATCGCGATCTGGACCAAGGCGACCAACGAGGTTGCCGAGGCGATGAACGCGAACTTCCCCAAGACGAACCCCATCTTCATGATGGTTGACTCGGGTGCCCGAGGAAACATGATGCAGATGCGTCAGATCGCCGGTATGCGTGGTCTGGTGTCGAACGCGAAGAACGAGACGATCCCGCGTCCCATCAAGGCGTCGTTCCGTGAGGGCCTTTCCGTCCTCGAGTACTTCATCTCCACCCACGGTGCCCGTAAGGGCCTCGCGGACACCGCCCTGCGTACCGCCGACTCGGGTTACCTGACCCGTCGTCTGGTGGACGTCTCGCAGGACGTGATCATCCGCGAGGAGGACTGCGGCACCGAGCGCGGCCTGAAGCTCAAGATCGCGGTCAAGGGCGAGGACGGTGTGCTCCGCAAGACGGAGGACGTCGAGACCTCGGTCTACGCCCGCATGCTCGCCGAGGACGTCGTCATCGACGGCAAGGTCATCGCGCCGGCCAACGTCGACCTGGGTGACGTCCTGATCGACGCCCTGGTGGGCGCCGGTGTCGAGGAGGTCAAGACCCGCTCGGTCCTGACCTGTGAGTCCGCGGTCGGCACCTGTGCCTTCTGCTACGGACGCTCGCTGGCCACCGGCAAGCTGGTCGACATCGGTGAGGCGGTCGGCATCATCGCCGCCCAGTCCATCGGCGAGCCCGGTACCCAGCTGACGATGCGTACCTTCCACACCGGTGGTGTGGCCGGTGACGACATCACGCAGGGTCTGCCGCGTGTCGTCGAGCTCTTCGAGGCCCGTACGCCCAAGGGTGTCGCGCCGATCTCCGAGGCCGCGGGCTCCGTCCGCATCGAGGAGACCGAGAAGACGAAGAAGCTCGTCGTCACCCCGGACGACGGCAGCGAGGAGACGCCCTTCCCGATCTCCAAGCGGGCCCGTCTGCTCGTGGGCGAGGGCGACCGCGTCGAGGTGGGCCAGAAGCTCACCGTGGGTGCCACCAACCCGCACGACGTGCTGCGCATCCTCGGCCAGCGTGCGGTCCAGGTCCACCTGGTCGGCGAAGTCCAGAAGGTCTACAACTCGCAGGGCGTGTCGATCCACGACAAGCACATCGAGATCATCATCCGGCAGATGCTGCGCCGTGTGACGATCATCGAGTCCGGCGACGCGGAACTGCTGCCGGGCGAGCTCGTCGAGCGCTCGAAGTTCGAGACCGAGAACCGTCGTGTGGTCACGGAAGGCGGCCACCCGGCCTCCGGCCGTCCGCAGCTGATGGGTATCACCAAGGCCTCGCTGGCCACCGAGTCGTGGCTGTCGGCGGCGTCCTTCCAGGAGACCACCAGGGTCCTGACCGACGCGGCGATCAACGCCAAGTCGGACTCCCTGATCGGCCTCAAGGAGAACGTCATCATCGGTAAGCTCATCCCGGCCGGTACGGGCCTCGCCCGCTACCGCAACATCCGGGTGGAGCCCACCGAGGAGGCCAAGGCCGCGATGTACTCGGCCGTCGGCTACGACGACATCGACTACTCGCCGTTCGGCACCGGCTCCGGCCAGGCCGTCCCGCTGGAGGACTACGACTACGGTCCGTACAACCAGTAAGCGAGTCGCTCGGCGCAGGGCGGTCATCCTCCGGGGTGGCCGCCCTGCGGCGTACCCGCTCCAGGGCGGCGCGGGGCCCGTACCGGCCCGCTCCGTGCCGGGCCAGGGCGGTCTGTCCGCCCGCGTGGGCATTTGTTTTGACCGCAGCCGATGCGGTAGGTACGCTCTGACCTTGTGCCTGGGGTGTGCCCTGGCTCCTGTGCGTGTCCTCAACCGCATGACGAGCTGTAAGCGACCACCGCAATCTGTGACCTTTCCGCCATCTCGGCGGAGGTCTGCAGTATTCGACACACCCGACCGCGTGGGTCGGAGTGGTTCCAGGTTAGTTCTACACGGCACACAGAAACCGGAGAAGTAGTGCCTACGATCCAGCAGCTGGTCCGGAAGGGCCGGCAGGACAAGGTCGAGAAGAACAAGACCCCCGCGCTCGAGGGCTCGCCCCAGCGTCGTGGTGTCTGCACCCGTGTCTTCACGACCACCCCGAAGAAGCCCAACTCGGCGCTCCGTAAGGTCGCGCGTGTCCGTCTGACCTCCGGCATTGAGGTCACGGCGTACATCCCGGGTGAGGGACACAACCTGCAGGAGCACTCGATCGTGCTCGTGCGTGGTGGCCGTGTGAAGGACCTGCCCGGTGTTCGCTACAAGATCATCCGCGGTTCGCTCGACACCCAGGGTGTCAAGAACCGCAAGCAGGCCCGCAGCCGCTACGGCGCCAAGAAGGAGAAGTAAGAATGCCTCGTAAGGGCCCCGCCCCGAAGCGCCCGGTCATCATTGACCCGGTCTATGGTTCTCCTCTTGTCACCTCGCTGATCAACAAGATCCTGCTGAACGGCAAGCGTTCCACCGCCGAGCGGATCGTGTACGGCGCCATGGAGGGCCTTCGCGAGAAGACCGGCGCCGACCCGGTCATCACGCTGAAGCGCGCTCTTGAGAACGTCAAGCCGTCTCTCGAGGTCAAGTCCCGCCGTGTCGGTGGCGCCACCTACCAGGTGCCGATCGAGGTCAAGCCCGGTCGCGCCGCCACCCTCGCGCTGCGCTGGGTCGTCGGCTACTCCCGCGCCCGTCGCGAGAAGACGATGACCGAGCGGCTCACCAACGAGCTGCTCGACGCCTCGAACGGTCTTGGCGCTGCTGTCAAGAAGCGTGAGGACACCCACAAGATGGCCGAGTCCAACAAGGCCTTCGCGCACTACCGCTGGTAGTCGCTACCCACATCGAGACCGAGAGAAGATTGAGCCTTATGGCCACCACTTCGCTTGACCTGGCCAAGGTCCGCAACATTGGGATCATGGCCCACATCGACGCGGGCAAGACGACCACCACTGAGCGGATCCTCTTCTACACCGGTGTGAGCTACAAGATCGGTGAAGTCCACGACGGCGCAGCCACGATGGACTGGATGGAGCAGGAGCAGGAGCGCGGCATCACGATCACGTCGGCCGCGACGACCTGCCACTGGCCGCTCAACGATGTCGATCACACGATCAACATCATCGACACCCCGGGTCACGTCGACTTCACCGTCGAGGTGGAGCGTTCGCTCCGCGTCCTCGACGGCGCTGTCACCGTGTTCGACGGTGTCGCGGGCGTCGAGCCGCAGTCCGAGACTGTCTGGCGTCAGGCGGACCGCTACGGCGTTCCGCGCATCTGCTTCGTCAACAAGCTGGACCGTACCGGTGCCGAGTTCCACCGCTGCGTCGACATGATCGTCGACCGCCTCGGTGCGGTGCCGCTGGTCATGCAGCTCCCGATCGGCGCCGAGGCCGACTTCAAGGGCGTCGTCGACCTCGTGACGATGAAGGCCTTTGTCTGGTCCGCCGAGGCGACCAAGGGCGAGATGTACGACGTCGTCGACATCCCGGAGACCCACACCGAGGCGGCCGACGAGTGGCGCGGCAAGCTGCTCGAAGCCGTCTCGGAGAACGACGACGAGATGATGGAGCTGTACCTCGAGGGCCAGGAGCCCACCGAGGAGCAGCTGTACGCGGCGATCCGCCGGATCACCCTTGCTTCCAAGGGCTCCGCGGACTCCGTCACCGTCACTCCCGTCTTCTGTGGCACGGCCTTCAAGAACAAGGGCGTCCAGCCCCTGCTCGACGCGGTCGTCCGCTACCTGCCTTCCCCCCTGGACGTCGAGGCCATCGAGGGCCACGACGTCAAGGACCCCGAGACCGTCGTCAGGCGCCAGCCGTCCGACGACGAGCCGTTCTCCGGTCTTGCGTTCAAGATCGCGAGCGACCCGCACCTCGGCAAGCTCACCTTCGTCCGGATTTATTCGGGCCGCCTTGAGGCCGGCACCGCGGTGCTGAACTCGGTCAAGGGCAAGAAGGAGCGCATCGGCAAGATCTACCGCATGCACGCGAACAAGCGTGAGGAGATCGCGTCGGTGGGCGCGGGCGACATCATCGCCGTCATGGGGCTCAAGCAGACCACGACCGGTGAGACGCTCTGCGACGACAAGCAGCCGGTGATCCTGGAGTCCATGGACTTCCCGGCGCCGGTCATCGAGGTCGCCATCGAGCCCAAGTCCAAGGGTGACCAGGAGAAGCTGGGTGTCGCCATCCAGCGGCTCTCGGAGGAGGACCCCTCCTTCCAGGTCCACTCCGAGGAGGAGACCGGCCAGACCATCATCGGTGGTATGGGCGAGCTTCACCTCGAGGTGCTCGTCGACCGCATGAAGCGCGAGTTCCGCGTCGAGGCGAACGTCGGCAAGCCCCAGGTCGCGTACCGCGAGACGATCCGCAAGACCGTCGACCGTATCGACTACACGCACAAGAAGCAGACTGGTGGTACCGGCCAGTTCGCGAAGGTGCAGATCGCGATGGAGCCCATCGAGGGCGGCGACGCGACCTACGAGTTCGTGAACAAGGTCACCGGTGGCCGCATCCCCCGTGAGTACATCCCCTCGGTGGACGCGGGCGCGCAGGAAGCCATGAAGTTCGGCATCCTCGCCGGTTACGAGATGGTGGGTGTCCGCATCACCCTTCTCGACGGTGGCTACCACGAGGTGGACTCCTCGGAGCTCGCCTTCAAGATCGCCGGTTCGCAGGCGTTCAAGGAGGGTGCCCGCAAGGCGTCCCCCGTGCTCCTCGAGCCGATGATGGCCGTCGAGGTCACCACGCCCGAGGACTACATGGGCGATGTCATCGGCGACCTCAACTCCCGCCGTGGCCAGATCCAGGCCATGGAGGAGCGCAGTGGCGCTCGCGTCGTGAAGGGCCTCGTGCCCCTCTCGGAGATGTTCGGCTACGTCGGAGACCTCCGCAGCAAGACCTCGGGTCGCGCAAGCTACTCGATGCAGTTCGACTCCTACGCCGAGGTTCCGCGGAACGTCGCCGAGGAGATCATCGCGAAGGCCAAGGGCGAGTAACTCTTCCGAGTCCACGCTTTAGGCTTATCACCGGAGCCACTGGGGCATTCGACGCAGAGCGCAAGCAATGCGGCGTATGCCCCGGGCCCCGGCATCCCAGCAAAGATCACCTGGCGCCGATGAAGCAAGGCGTACAGAACCACTCCGCAGGAGGACCCAGTGGCGAAGGCAAAGTTCGAGCGGACTAAGCCGCACGTCAACATCGGCACCATCGGTCACATCGACCACGGTAAGACGACCCTCACGGCCGCCATTACCAAGGTGCTGCACGACGCGTACCCGGACCTGAACGAGGCCTCGGCCTTCGACCAGATCGACAAGGCTCCCGAGGAGCGCCAGCGCGGTATCACGATCTCGATCGCGCACGTCGAGTACCAGACGGAGTCGCGTCACTACGCGCACGTCGACTGCCCGGGTCACGCCGACTACATCAAGAACATGATCACGGGTGCGGCGCAGATGGACGGCGCCATCCTCGTGGTCGCGGCCACCGACGGCCCGATGCCGCAGACCAAGGAGCACGTGCTCCTGGCCCGCCAGGTCGGCGTTCCGTACATCGTTGTCGCGCTGAACAAGGCCGACATGGTGGACGACGAGGAGATCCTGGAGCTCGTCGAGCTCGAGGTCCGTGAGCTCCTCTCCGAGTACGAGTTCCCGGGCGACGACCTTCCGGTCGTCAAGGTCTCGGCGCTCAAGGCCCTTGAGGGCGACAAGGAGTGGGGCCAGACCGTCCTCGACCTGATGAAGGCCGTCGACGAGTCGATCCCGCAGCCCGAGCGTGACGTCGAGAAGCCGTTCCTGATGCCGATCGAGGACGTCTTCACGATCACCGGTCGTGGCACCGTCGTCACCGGTCGTATCGAGCGTGGTGTCCTCAAGGTCAACGAGACCGTTGACATCGTGGGCATCAAGCAGGACAAGACCACCACCACGGTCACCGGCATCGAGATGTTCCGCAAGCTGCTCGACGAGGGCCAGGCCGGTGAGAACGTCGGTCTGCTCCTCCGTGGCATCAAGCGCGAGGACGTCGAGCGCGGCCAGGTCATCATCAAGCCCGGTTCGGTCACGCCGCACACCGAGTTCGAGGCCCAGGCCTACATCCTGTCGAAGGACGAGGGTGGCCGTCACACCCCCTTCTTCAACAACTACCGCCCGCAGTTCTACTTCCGTACCACGGACGTAACGGGCGTTGTGACCCTTCCCGAGGGCACCGAGATGGTCATGCCGGGCGACAACACCCTCATGAGCGTCTCGCTGATCCAGCCCGTCGCCATGGAAGAGGGCCTGAAGTTCGCCATCCGTGAGGGTGGCCGGACCGTGGGCGCCGGCCAGGTCACGAAGATCCTCAAGTAATCACTTGATGGTCTGACCTGGTCGCTCACACAGAGCACCTGGTAACAGCAGAGGGCCCCCGGCCCGCCGTTCGCGGCGGACCGGGGGCCCTTCTGTGTGGCCGGCCCGGTGGCGGGCCTCCGGCCGGTTGGTGGGTGGGCCGCGCGGTGCGCGGGTGCGGCTACACGGCCCGGACCGGCCGCCACAGCCAGGGGAGTGCTCCCGGGCCGAGGCCGGCCACGGTCGGGCCGGAGGAGTCCCCGGCGGTCCCGGTCCCCTCGGCCAGCAGGGCGGCCCCCGCGAGCGGTACGACGCCGTCGGTGCGCCGCAGTACCTTGCCGTCCAGCAGGAGCTGGATACGGCCCTGGTCGTCCTGGCCGAGCAGCGCGGGCCCCTGAGGGCGGGCGCCGGAGGGAGTGCCGGGGCGGGTGCCGGGTCGGTTGCCGCCCAGGTGCACGTGGGTCGTCGCGGCCGTCGCGGGCCCGCGGTAGTACACGTCCACGCCGCCGTCCTTGGCGGCGACAGCGGTGGGGAAGTCGCCCGGCAGCGGCAGGAGGGGGTCCGGGTACAGCACCACGGGGCCGCCCGCCGCGGTCTGGGTCCAGTGGTGCACGGTGTCCCGGCCCGAGGCGAAGACATGGACACGGCCCGCCGTGTCGACCGTGGCGGAGAGGCCGTCCTGGATCTGGCCGCCGCCCAGACTCCGCCAGGGGGACCAGCTCCCCCCGGTGGAGCGGACCCGGGTGCTGATGCCCTGGTCGGCGTCGCGTACGAAGAGGTGCACCTGCCCCGCACGGTCGGTGACCGCGACGGGGACGCCTATCCGGCGGCCCCGGTCCGGGTCGCCCTCAGGGTTGCCGAGCCCGGTCCACGCCGCGAACTTCCCGCCGGGCGTGCGCTGTTGGAGCAGCACTATTTCGCGCGTGTTGGTCGAGCCGTGCCCGGCTATCGAGGAGAACCGCAGCCCGAAGAGCAGCTGCCGGCCGTCCTTGAGCGCGGCCGCGCCGAGCGTCGGGGCCAGCGGCCCGCCGCCCAGGTCGTGCGGCGGCCCCCACTGGCCGTTGCCCGGAGCCGTCTCGCGCCAGCGCACCGCGCGCAGGCCGAGGACCCCGTACCCGGCGAGGCGTCCGTCCGGCTCGGTGGCCAGGACGGGTCGCGGGCCCGGATACCGGTAGTGGGTGGAGCGGACCCACCCCTTCTTGTTGGTCAGCGGCCGGCCGATGCCCACGTTGTAGTCGCCGCAGCCGCCCGGGTTTCCGCAGTTCCAGGCTTCGTCACCGCCGTAAGGGAGCAGGTTCGCGGCCTTCTGGGCGAGGACCTTCGGCGACAGGTTCTTCGGCCAGTGGCGGTTGTAGTAGCCCCGGTAGGAGGTGGCGACGAAGGCCGGCACCTCGCCCTTCCCCTGCGTGGCCTCGGCGACCCAGCGGATCATCGCCGCCCAGCTGAAGGAGGCGGTGGCGGTGTGGTCCGCGTGGTCGGAGTAGCCGACCTGCTCGCTGTCCTTGCGGCGGACCGCGTTCGGGCTGTGCTGGATGTCCGGGTCGGGGTCGAGGGTGTGGATGACGGTCGGGCGGTACTGCGCCATCAGCCCGGTGAGCACGTCGACCATCGCGTCGTACGTGTACGCGCCCGCCTCCTGGAGCGGGGAGCCCTCGGCGACCACGGTCCGCAGGCTGAGCCCCCGGTCGGTCCAGAGCGATGGCAGGCCCAGCCGCCCGTGTGCGGTGTGCATGGCCGTGTTGAGGAAGATCAGCTCGACCCTGCGGGCGCCCCGCACCAGCGTGTTGATCTCCGCACGGTGGCCGCCGCGCAGCGCGATGACGTCCTTCTGCCACTGGGTGAACGGCGGGAGGCCCAGCTGTACCGCGTACGCCTGGCGCAGGCCCTGGTGCCGGGCCGACGAGTAGGCGGGCTTGTCGGGGGCGGGGTGCGGCTGTCCTGCGACGACGTTGATACCGGTGGCCTCGCCTGCGGTGACGTACACGCAGATCAGGGGCGTCCCGGAGTCCAGCATCCGCTGGGTGTCCGGGTTCATGAAGTACATGTCGTCGTCGGGGTGGGCCAGTATCTGCATGAGCCGGTCGTGCCTGGCTATGGATATCGCCTTGCCCGGCATCGGGTCGGCGGTGGTGGTGGTACGGCGCGGCGACGCGGGTACGGAGCAGGCGCTGAGCGCGGCGGACGCGGCGGCCGTACCGAGCCCTGCGAGCAGGAACCTCCGGGAGGGGCCGGACCGGTGGGGTGCGGGGCCGGACTCGTGCGGTGCGTGACCGGACTCGTGGTGTGTGGGACCGGGCCCCTGGTGTGTGGGGCCGGGCCCCTGCGATATCCCCGATATCCCCATGTGAAGGTGCTCCGTCCGTTCCCCTGCACGGGTCCTCCCGTGCTCTCCCGGTCTGCTTGACGGGGTTCGCCGACCGGAGGTTGCTTCCGGGCCGGACGCTGTTACGGGAGGTGGGAGCGGTGGTACGGGGATTTCGTGGTACCCGGCGGCGGTACCCGGCCGTGGTGCCCGGCCGCGACGGAGGGCACCACGGACGAGAGCTGGGGAACACCCTTGAGACCCCCGGAGGATCTCCCCTCCCCAGCCCGGGAAAACCTCGTCGGCACCGCCGCCGCACCGGCCGTCCGGCGGGTCGCGGGCCCGCTCGCCGTCTCAGTAACCGGACGGTTGGGCACAGGTGTTCTCGCCGGGACGATCGTTGAGGGGAGACACTGGGTCCGACGGCCGCCCGCCGCACACGGGCGGCCGCCGTCTGCGCCCGACAGGAAGGGACACCTGTGACACCGCCAACCACGAGTTCTTCGAAGGACAAGCTCGCTGCGCTGCGCACCGAGATCGAGCACCGCAACCCGGCCCAGCCCGAGTTCCACCAGGCAGTTCACGAAGTTCTGGAGAGCCTGGCGCCGGTGCTGGCCGTGCGGGACGACTACGCCCAGGCGAGCCTGGTGGAACGCCTCTGCGAGCCGGAGCGGCAGATCATCTTCCGGGTGCCCTGGCAGGACGACCGGGGGAGGGTGCACGTCAACCGCGGCTTCCGGGTGGAGTTCAACAGCGCGCTCGGCCCGTACAAGGGCGGTCTGCGTTTCCACTCCTCGGTGAACCTCGGCATCGTGAAGTTCCTGGGCTTCGAGCAGGTCTTCAAGAACGCGCTGACCGGTCTCGGCATCGGCGGCGGCAAGGGCGGCAGCGACTTCGACCCGCACGGCCGCTCCGACTCCGAGGTCATGCGCTTCTGCCAGTCCTTCATGACGGAACTGCACCGCCACATCGGCGCGCACACCGACGTGCCCGCCGGTGACATCGGCGTCGGCGGCCGGGAGATCGGCTATCTCTTCGGCCAGTACCGGCGCATCACCAACCGCTGGGAGTCCGGCGTCCTCACCGGCAAGGGCCTCTCCTGGGGCGGCTCGTCCATCCGGCCCGAGGCGACCGGCTACGGCAACGTCTACTTCGCCGCCGAGATGCTGCGCCGCCGCGGCGAGGACCTCCAGGGCCAGACCGCGGTGGTCTCCGGCTCCGGCAACGTCGCCATCTACACCATCGAGAAGCTCAAGGCCCTCGGGGCCAACGCTCTGACCTGCTCGGACTCCGGTGGCTACGTCATCGACGACAAGGGCATCGACGTCGAACTCCTGAAGCAGATCAAGGAGGTCGAACGCGCGCGCATCAGCGAGTACGCCGCGCGCCGCGGCGGGTCCGCCCGGTACATCAGCGGCGGCAGCGTCTGGAACGTGCCCGCGGACATCGCACTGCCGTCCGCCACCCAGAACGAACTCGACGCCGACGCCGCCGCGACCCTCGTGCGCAACGGGGTCAAGGCCGTCTCCGAGGGCGCCAACATGCCCACCACCATGGAGGCCGTCGACGTCCTCCACGAGGCGGGAGTCGCCTTCGGCCCCGGCAAGGCGGCCAACGCGGGCGGTGTCGCGGTCAGCGCCCTGGAGATGCAGCAGAACGCGGCCCGTGACACCTGGGCGCCGGAGCGCGTCGAGGACGAACTGCTGCGGATCATGCGCGACATCCACCACACCTGCTACGAGACCGCCGAACGCTACGGCGCCCCCGGCAACTACGTGACCGGCGCCAACATCGCCGGTTTCGAACGGGTCGCGGACGCGATGCTGGCCCAGGGCCTCATCTAGCCGTCATCCAGCCGCCACATCCGGCGGCCCGCCGGAATGTCCGGTGCGACCGGCCCCGCTCCCTCGGTGGAGCGGGGCCGGTCTGCTTCGGCCGCGAGCTTTGCCCGCGGCCGCCGAGTCTTACGTGAAGATCGACCACGAGCTCGCCGACGCACTCCGGAGCACGGACAAGCAGCCCGGGAAGCCCGCGGGATGAGCACCGCCACCGGAGTCGTCGCCGGGGCCGAGGGGGCGTACGGCACCGTGACATCCCTCTGTGACAAGGTCACTGGTTGATGCCGCCACTCACCCCTGACCCGGGAAATCCAATGAACGTCGGCTCGCCCCGGACGACAGCCGCTCCCACGGAGCCCGCACTCAGGCCGGTGGCGATGCGGGGCCCCGGTCTTGAGCTGTGTCACCGGGCCCGACTCTTCCTGGACGGCGGCGAGTTGGTCCTGCGGCGGCGTTCCGGGGAACGCCGGTTCGCGGTCGGGGGTACGGGCGGGATCGCCCGCGCGGTCTTCATCGACACGGTCGGGCCGGACCTGGAGGGGCATATGGGGCCGCCGGTGCGTGGCTCCTGGGGCAGGATCCAGTTCCAGAACGGCGACGGCGGGCTGATCGGCTACCTCGATCTGGACGACTGGCTGCCCGAGTCGGGCGAGCTGCCGAAGGGCGCGGTCGGCGGCGAGCAGCTGCTGGCCCGTACCGGGATGTCCGCACTGCTGACCGCCGCCGGGATTCCGCTGCACACGGTGCGGGACAGGAGCGACCCCAAGGTGGCGGGTACCGATTCCTTCCGCCGGAGCCTTTTGCTGGGGCCCGGCAGCCCCTTCCCGTACTGGTACTGGGGTGTACGTCTGACCGCCGGTGCCGTCTGGCTCGCCGCCTTCACCGTCATCGTCCTCTCCGGTGCACGAACCCCCTGGCTGATCCTGGTCTCGGCCGTCGCGGCCGTGCTTGCGCCCGTGGCCCGGCTGGTGCTGCGTGTCTGGACACGCGTACGGATGCGCCGTTACGTGCCGGGGGCACCCTCCAGAATCGCCCCCCGGCCTTCTGCCGGAACGGGAGCTACGGTCCGGTTCTGCCGGGACACCGAACTGCGCATCCAGGACCGTGATCTCGTACTGCGTGATCTCTCCGGGCAGGAAATCTGGCTGCCGCGCGGCGGGCCGCACCGCGTGGCGTCACTGGTCCGGGTGCTCGACCACACCGGACACCCGCTGGGCGCCGAGCTGCGCGGACCCGACGGGCAGGTCCGCGCGGTACTGCCCTGGGAGCTGTGGTTCGGCGGTCCCGGGGGCGGCGCCGGTTGGTCCGAGCTCCGACGGGGGGCTCGGCTCCCGGCGTCCGACCACCGGCTGAGCCGCCGGGGCGGGTGGCCCAAGAAGTTCTTCGCCGCCGGGCTGGGAGTCCTTCCTGCGAAGGCCGCCGAAGCACGCGGGGCCTCCCGCTTCCCGGGCACCATCGCCGGTATGTCCTCAACCGCTGTGATGATCGTCAGCCCCTTGCTCTCCGTGGGGCAGGGCCTGCGGATCTCGGACACCCATGCTGCTGCGGGCGACACCGCGATCCTGCTCGGATTTGTCGGCTGGTTCCTGCAGGCAGCGCCCTATGCAGTGCATCAGCTGGAAAGCCGCTTGCGCCTCGACCGCCCCATACCGGAAAAGAAGAATGTGCCATGACCGATCCGGACCGGCAGCACCTCAACCTGGACGACGCACCGCCCTCCGCCGCCCCCGCCGACTACCGGCTACTGCTTCCCGACGGCTGGTTCCGTATCGCGCTGGAGCCCGATGAGCGCGACAGTTCGGTCGCGGCGCTCGTGGAGCGGCAGTTCGAGGGGGTCGACAACGCCCCGCACCTCAAGGCCGAACTGCGGAAGGATCTGCTGCGCCGGGCAGCCAAGGCGTACCGCAATGGCGGCATAGAGCTCTATCTGAGCCTTCAGCAGGCCGGCCCTTTCACCGTCCCGGCCTCGCTCCTGGTGACGCTCGCCCCTCTGAAGCACCGGGAACCGCTGCCCCTCGACGCCCTCGCGCGGTCCCTTGCCGAGAACGGCCCTGCCGGTCAGGAGGTCGGTATCGGTGAGCTGACCTCGGGCCCGGCGGTCCGGGTGCGGAAGCAGGTCGAACAGGCCGGTGACGGCTCCGGCGGCGCCGCCCACTTCTCCACATCCGTGGAGTACCACCTGCCCGTCCCGAGGGCGGCGGCGTTCCTGCTGCTGGACTTCTCGACTCCGCTGGAGCCGCTGGCCGACGCGATGGCCGGCCTGTTCGACGCCATTGCCGACTCACTGTGCTGGACGGAGTGACCACAGATGCCGAGCGATCTGACAAATGTCCACCTGGAGTGCTCGGAGGACTGGGTGCCGTTCCCGGTCACCGACAGCATGGACCTCGGCTACTGGGCCGAGCACGAGGCCCGGAACCTCGTCGAGCGCTTCAAGCGCGACGGCAAGCCGGGCGACACCGGGCGCCTGGCGCGGGACCTCCAGCGTGCCGCCGCCGACAGCCGTACCCGGACACCGCTGGGCGCCTTCGGCTGGTACATCAGCGGTCACCACGAGGTGGCCGCCATCCTGGAGATCGACGCGATCTTCCCGGACGACACCGTCCCGGAACTCACCCTCGGGTGGCTGGCCGGGATCATGCGGGCCGGTGACTTCGGTGAGCCGGACGTCACCGAGGTGCGGCTGCCCCTCGGTGAGGCTGTCCGTATCCGGGAGAACATGGCCGGCGAACGCAGGTGGCGCTTCGGTGCCCGTCCGGTGATCCGCGCACTCACCTACGGTGTGCGCCCGCCGGACACCGACGGGCTGCTCACCCTGCACGTCTCATGGACCGAACCGGTACTCGACGAACCGCTGGAGCAGATCGTCGACGCCATCGCCGGAACACTGTCACTCTGAGTGAGCGGCTGCGGGGCCCCGCAGGACCGTCCCGATCGGCTCGCCGGTGGCCCGCGTCCGGCCGGGGGAGTGCTGGGGTACAGTCTCCGGCCGCGATTGGCGTCCGTGGTGACCCGTATGGCAGACTATCGGGGTTGCTCGGTTGAGTGCCGATGCTGCGCGCCTCCCGTCGGGAGGACTGGAAGCAAGTCCCACAGTACTCGTCGCCCCAACTGCCGTAAGGCGGCGCTGAGGCGGACGTACGGGAATCTTCCGGGAAGCGTCAGCGGGGTGCCGACCAGGCGCCCGGTGGGTGTTCGCCCCCGGCTCGCGGTCACTGGCCCGCACCCCTTGGTTGGGAAATCCTTCGGGAGATCTTCGTAGAGGGAATGCGACACGCCCGACCGCGTGGGTCGGAGGCGGATGCAGGACCTGCCGGGTCCCAGAGCGTTACGAGAGACAGGACTACTGAGTAGCCATGGCGGGACAGAAGATCCGCATCCGGCTCAAGGCCTACGACCACGAGGTCATCGACTCTTCGGCAAAGAAGATCGTCGAGACGGTGACGCGAACTGGTGCGTCGGTCGCAGGCCCGGTGCCGCTGCCCACTGAGAAGAACGTGTACTGCGTCATCAAGTCGCCGCACAAGTACAAGGACTCGCGCGAGCACTTCGAGATGCGCACGCACAAGCGCCTCATCGACATTCTCGACCCCACGCCGAAGACGGTTGACTCGCTCATGCGCCTCGACCTGCCGGCGGGCGTCGACATCGAGATCAAGCTCTGAGGTGACGCGCGAGATGACTAAGAACATCAAGGGCGTCCTGGGCGAGAAGCTCGGCATGACCCAGGTCTGGGACGAGAACAACCGGGTTGTCCCGGTGACCGTCGTCAAGGCTGGGCCGTGCGTCGTGACGCAGGTCCGTACGAACGACATCGACGGCTACGAGTCGGTCCAGATCGCCTTCGGCGAGATCGACCCTCGCAAGGTGAACAAGCCCCTCAAGGGTCACTTCGCCAAGGCCGACGTGACTCCGCGCCGCCACCTGGTGGAGCTCCGCACCCCTGACGCCAGCGAGTACACGCTGGGCCAGGAGATCACCGCCCAGGTGTTCGAGTCCGGCATCAAGGTTGATGTCACGGGCAAGAGCAAGGGCAAGGGCTTCGCCGGTGTCATGAAGCGCCACAACTTCAAGGGTGGCAAGGCTTCCCACGGTGCCCACCGCGTGCACCGTAAGCCTGGCTCCATCGGTGGCTGTGCCACCCCGGGCCGTGTCTTCAAGGGCATGCGCATGGCGGGCCGCATGGGCAACGAGCGGGTCACCACCCAGAACCTGACCGTCCACGCCGTTGACGCGGAGAAGGGTCTGCTGCTCATCAAGGGCGCGGTCCCCGGTCCGAACGGCGGCCTCGTCCTGGTCCGTACCGCGGCCAAGGGGGCTTGAGGAACCGATGAGCACCATTGACATCCTTTCGCCGGCAGGCGACAAGGCCGGGACCGTCGAACTCCCCTCGGAGATCTTCGACGCCAAGATCAGCATTCCGCTGATCCACCAGGTCGTTGTCGCGCAGCTGGCCGCGGCCCGTCAGGGCACGCACAAGACCAAGCGTCGCGGCGAAGTCCGCGGTGGCGGTAAGAAGCCTTACCGCCAGAAGGGCACCGGCCGCGCGCGCCAGGGTTCGACCCGTGCGCCGCAGTTCGCCGGCGGTGGCGTCGTCCACGGCCCGCAGCCGCGTGACTACTCGCAGCGCACCCCGAAGAAGATGAAGGTCGCCGCCCTGCGCGGTGCCCTCACCGACCGGGCGCAGAACGCTCGCGTCCACGTCGTCTCCGGCGTGGTCGAGGGCGCTGCCTCCACGAAGGCCGCGAAGTCCCTGCTGGGCAAGGTCAGCGAGCGCAAGCACGTGCTCCTGGTCGCCGAGCGTTCGGACGAGGCCGCGTGGCTCTCCGCCCGCAACCTGCCCCAGGTGCACCTCCTGGAGCCGGGCCAGCTGAACACGTACGACGTGCTCGTATCCGATGACGTGGTCTTCACCAAGGCCGCCTTCGAGTCCTTCGTGTCTGGCCCCAAGGCCACCACTGAGACCGAAGGGAGCGACGTCTGATGGCTGAGGCGACCGTTACCAGCAAGACCTTCACGGACCCGCGCGACGTCCTCGTCAAGCCGGTTGTTTCCGAGAAGAGCTACGCGCTGCTCGACGAGAACAAGTACACGTTCATCGTCGCGCCGGGCTCCAACAAGACCCAGATCAAGCAGGCCGTGGAAGCGGTCTTCTCGGTCAAGGTCACCGGAGTCAACACGATCAACCGCCAGGGCAAGCGCAAGCGCACCCGCACCGGGTTCGGGAAGCGCGCTGACACCAAGCGCGCCATTGTGACCCTTGCCGAGGGCGACCGTATCGACATCTTCGGCGGCCCGGTCTCCTAACGGAGTCCGAGTCGTCCGGAATCGGACGAGGACTGAGAAATGGGTATCCGCAAGTACAAGCCGACGACCCCGGGCCGTCGTGGCTCCAGCGTCGCCGACTTTGTCGAGATCACGCGGTCCACGCCGGAGAAGTCGCTGGTTCGCCCTCTGCACAGCAAGGGCGGCCGTAACAACACCGGCCGGATCACCGTTCGCCACCAGGGTGGCGGACACAAGCGCGCCTTCCGTGTGATCGACTTCCGTCGTCACGACAAGGACGGCGTGCCGGCCAAGGTCGCGCACATCGAGTACGACCCGAACCGCACCGCGCGCATCGCGCTCCTGCACTACGCGGACGGCGAGAAGCGCTACATCCTTGCCCCGGCCAAGCTGGGCCAGGGCGACCGGGTGGAGAACGGCGCAGGTGCCGACATCAAGCCGGGCAACAACCTGCCGCTGCGCAACATCCCGGTCGGTACGACCATCCACGCCATCGAGATGCGTCCCGGTGGCGGAGCGAAGATCGCCCGTTCCGCGGGTGCTTCGGTCCAGCTGCTCGCGAAGGAAGGCGCCATGGCGCACCTTCGTATGCCGTCGGGCGAGGTCCGCCTGGTCGACATCCGCTGCCGCGCCACCATCGGCGAGGTCGGCAATGCCGAGCAGTCGAACATCAACTGGGGCAAGGCCGGCCGTATGCGCTGGAAGGGCGTCCGCCCGTCCGTCCGCGGTGTCGCGATGAACCCGGTCGACCACCCGCACGGTGGTGGTGAGGGCAAGACCTCCGGTGGTCGTCACCCGGTCAGCCCGTGGGGTCAGAAGGAGGGTCGTACTCGCTCGCCGAAGAAGGCTTCGAGCAAGTACATCGTCCGCCGCCGCAAGACGAACAAGAAGCGCTAGGAGCGGGTTTAGATGCCGCGCAGTCTCAAGAAGGGGCCTTTCGTCGACGGACACCTTGTCAAGAAGGTGGACGTACAGAACGAAGCAGGCACCAAGAACGTCATCAAGACCTGGTCCCGGCGCTCGATGATCATCCCGGACATGCTGGGACACACCATCGCGGTGCACAACGGCAAGATCCACGTCCCGGTGTTCGTCACCGAGTCGATGGTCGGCCACAAGCTCGGCGAGTTTGCGCCGACCCGCACCTTCCGCGGCCACGTCAAGGACGACCGCAAGTCGAAGCGCCGCTAAGGCGGGGTGCGAAGACTATGAACGACACCGAAGGGACAACCATGGAAGCCAGGGCCCAGGCGCGGTACATCCGCGTCACGCCCATGAAGGCCCGCCGCGTGGTGGACCTTATCCGTGGCATGGATGCCACGGAGGCTCAGGCGGTCCTGCGTTTCGCCCCGCAGGCCGCGAGCGTGCCGGTTGGCAAGGTGCTTGACAGCGCCATCGCCAACGCTGCACACAACTACGACCACACCGACGCCGGCAGCCTCGTCATCTCCGAGGCGTACGTCGACGAGGGCCCGACCCTGAAGCGGTTCCGTCCGCGCGCCCAGGGCCGTGCCTACCGGATCCGCAAGCGGACCAGCCACATCACCGTGGTCGTCAGCAGCAAGGAAGGAACCCGGTAATGGGCCAGAAGGTTAACCCGCACGGGTTCCGACTCGGCATTACCACGGACTTCAAGTCCCGTTGGTACGCCGACAAGCTGTACAAGGACTACGTCAAGGAAGACGTCGCCATTCGTCGCATGATGACGAAGGGCATGGAGCGCGCCGGCATCTCGAAGGTTGAGATCGAGCGCACCCGCGACCGCGTCCGCGTCGACATCCACACCGCTCGTCCGGGCATCGTCATCGGCCGCCGCGGCGCCGAGGCCGACCGCATCCGCGGCGAGCTGGAGAAGCTGACCGGCAAGCAGGTCCAGCTCAACATCCTTGAGGTCAAGAACCCCGAGGTGGACGCTCAGCTGGTGGCCCAGGCCGTCGCCGAGCAGCTCTCCTCGCGTGTCTCCTTCCGTCGCGCCATGCGTAAGAGCATGCAGTCGACGATGAAGGCCGGCGCCAAGGGCATCAAGATCCAGTGCGGTGGCCGTCTCGGCGGCGCCGAGATGTCCCGTTCGGAGTTCTACCGCGAGGGCCGTGTGCCGCTGCACACGCTCCGCGCGAACGTGGACTACGGCTTCTTCGAGGCCAAGACGACCTTCGGCCGCATCGGCGTGAAGGTCTGGATCTACAAGGGCAATGTCAAGAACATCGCCGAGGTCCGTGCCGAGAACGCCGCGGCCCGTGCGGGTAACCGCCCGGCCCGTGGTGGCGGCAGTGACCGTCCGGCAGCCGGCGGCCGTGGTGGCCGTGGCGGCGAGCGTGGCGGCCGCGGCCGCAAGCCGCAGCAGTCCGCGCCGGCAGCCGAGGCCCCCAAGGCCGACGCTCCCGCCGCCGCTGCTCCGGCTGAGAGCACTGGAACGGAGGCCTGACCGACATGCTGATCCCTCGTAGGGTCAAGCACCGCAAGCAGCACCACCCCAAGCGCAGTGGTATGGCGAAGGGTGGCACTGAGGTCGCATTCGGTGAGTACGGCATCCAGGCTCTGACGCCGGCGTACGTGACGAACCGCCAGATCGAGGCTGCTCGTATCGCGATGACCCGCCACATCAAGCGTGGCGGCAAGGTCTGGATCAACATCTACCCGGACCGTCCCCTCACCAAGAAGCCCGCTGAGACCCGCATGGGTTCCGGTAAGGGCTCCCCGGAGTGGTGGATCGCGAACGTCAAGCCCGGCCGGGTGATGTTCGAGCTGTCCTACCCGAACGAGAAGGTCGCTAAGGAGGCGCTGACCCGCGCCGCCCACAAGCTTCCGATGAAGTGCCGCATCGTGCGGCGCGAGGCAGGTGAGTCGTGATGGCGGCCGGTACCAAGGCGACCGAGCTGCGTGAGCTGAACGACGAGGACCTCGTCGCCAAGCTGCGTGAGGCCAAGGAAGAGCTGTTCAACCTCCGCTTCCAGGCGGCGACCGGACAGCTCGAGAACCACGGTCGGCTCAAGTCCGTCCGTAAGGACATCGCCCGGATCTACACCCTGATGCGTGAGCGCGAGCTGGGCATCGAGACGGTGGAGAGCGCCTGATGAGCGAGAAGAATGTGACTGAGACGACTGAGCAGCGCGGTTTCCGCAAGACCCGTGAGGGTCTCGTCGTCAGCGACAAGATGGACAAGACCGTCGTCGTCGCTGTCGAGGACCGCGTCAAGCACGCGCTGTACGGCAAGGTCATCCGCCGTACGAACAAGCTCAAGGCGCACGACGAGTCCAACGCCGCCGGTATCGGCGACCGCGTCGTCATCATGGAGACGCGGCCGCTCTCGGCGACGAAGCGCTGGCGCATCGTCGAGATCCTCGAGAAGGCCAAGTAAGAATCCCTGAGCTCATCGCTCAGGTCAGTTCCGCCAGGCTCGGTGGGGACCTTCGCAAGGCACTTGCGGAAGTCCCCGCCGGGAACCGGCAGACGATCAGGAGACAGACGTGATCCAGCAGGAGTCGCGACTTCGTGTCGCCGACAACACGGGTGCGAAGGAAATTCTCACCATTCGTGTTCTCGGTGGCTCGGGTCGCCGCTACGCGGGTATCGGTGACGTAATCGTCGCCACCGTCAAGGACGCGATCCCCGGTGGCAACGTGAAGAAGGGTGACGTCGTCAAGGCGGTCATCGTTCGCACCGTCAAGGAGCGTCGTCGTCAGGACGGCTCGTACATCCGCTTCGACGAGAACGCCGCCGTCATTCTCAAGAACGACGGCGACCCCCGCGGCACCCGTATCTTCGGCCCGGTGGGCCGTGAGCTGCGCGAGAAGAAGTTCATGAAGATCATCTCGCTCGCGCCGGAGGTGCTGTAAGCATGAAGATCAAGAAGGGCGACCTGGTTCAGGTCATCACCGGTAAGGACCGCGGCAAGCAGGGCAAGGTCATCGTTGCCTACCCCACGCAGAACCGTGTCCTCGTCGAGGGTGTCAACCGGGTCAAGAAGCACACCAAGGCCGGCCAGACCGCTCGTGGTTCGCAGACCGGTGGCATCGTGACGACCGAAGCCCCTGTTCACGTCAGCAACGTTCAGCTGGTCGTGGAGAAGGACGGCAAGAAGGTCGTCACCCGCGTCGGCTACCGCTTTGACGACGAGGGCAACAAGATCCGCGTTGCCAAGCGGACCGGTGAGGACATCTGATGACTGCCACCACTGCGCCGCGTCTCAAGACGCGCTACCGCGAGGAAATCGCCGGCAAGCTGCGTGAGGAGTTCTCCTACGAGAACGTCATGCAGATCCCCGGTCTCGTCAAGATCGTGGTCAACATGGGTGTGGGCGACGCCGCCCGCGACTCCAAGCTGATCGACGGTGCCATCAAGGACCTCACCACGATCACCGGTCAGAAGCCGGCCGTCACCAAGGCCCGCAAGTCGATCGCGCAGTTCAAGCTGCGCGAGGGGCAGCCGATCGGCTGCCACGTCACCCTCCGCGGTGACCGGATGTGGGAGTTCCTGGACCGTACGCTGTCGCTCGCGCTTCCGCGTATCCGTGACTTCCGTGGCCTGTCGCCGAAGCAGTTCGACGGCCGTGGCAACTACACCTTCGGTCTCACGGAGCAGGTCATGTTCCACGAGATCGACCAGGACAAGATCGACCGGGTCCGGGGCATGGACATCACCGTGGTCACCACGGCGACCAATGACGACGAGGGTCGTGCCCTCCTTCGTCACCTCGGCTTCCCGTTCAAGGAGAACTGACCGTGGCGAAGAAGTCCCTGATCGCTAAGGCCGCCCGCAAGCCGAAGTTCGGCGTCCGCGGGTACACCCGCTGCCAGCGCTGCGGCCGGCCCCACTCCGTCTACCGCAAGTTCGGCCTGTGCCGTGTGTGCCTTCGTGAGATGGCCCACCGCGGCGAGCTGCCGGGCGTGACCAAGAGCTCCTGGTAATTCCCTTTCCGGGAATTATCCGAGGCTCTCGGTAAGCATCAGGTCGGCAGAAGCCCTCCTCCGTATGCCGTAGGCTTGCGGGGTTGGGCCTCTGCCGCCCGACCGCCCGCGGGCGAAGCCCGCTGACAAAACGCTTACTACGCCGTAGGTCCCCGCACCGCACCCGTCCCGCCACTGAGCGGGGAGAGGGATGGCGCATACAGGAAACCCCGGCGAGAGAGGCCGAAGGCCAATTCATGACCATGACTGATCCCATCGCAGACATGCTCACGCGTCTGCGTAACGCAAACTCGGCGTACCACGACTCCGTCGTGATGCCGCACAGCAAGATCAAGTCGCACATCGCGGAGATCCTCCAGCAGGAGGGATTCATCACCGGCTGGAAGACCGAGGACGCCGAGGTCGGCAAGAACCTCGTTCTCGAGCTGAAGTTCGGCCCGAACCGCGAGCGCTCGATCGCCGGCATCAAGCGGATCTCGAAGCCGGGTCTGCGTGTTTACGCGAAGTCCACCAATCTGCCGAAGGTTCTCGGCGGCCTGGGCGTGGCGATCATCTCCACGTCCCACGGTCTCCTGACCGGCCAGCAGGCCAGCAAGAAGGGCGTAGGTGGGGAAGTCCTCGCCTACGTCTGGTAGTCGGGAACGGAGGAAAAGCTCATGTCGCGAATCGGCAAGCTCCCCATCCAGGTTCCCGCCGGTGTGGACGTCACCATCGATGGCCGCACGGTCGCGGTGAAGGGCCCCAAGGGGTCCCTCTCGCACACCGTCGCGTCGCCGATCGAGGTCACCAAGGGCGAGGACGGCGTGCTCAACGTCGTCCGTCCTAACGACGAGCGTCAGAACAAGGCCCTTCACGGCCTGTCCCGCACGCTGGTGGCGAACATGATCACCGGCGTGACCACGGGATACACCAAGGCGCTCGAAATCAGCGGTGTCGGTTACCGCGTCCAGGCGAAGGGCTCCAACCTGGAGTTCGCCCTGGGTTACAGCCACCCGATCGTCGTTGAGGCCCCTGAGGGCATCACCTTCAAGGTCGAGTCGCCCACGAAGCTCAGCGTCGAGGGCATCGACAAGCAGAAGGTCGGCGAGGTCGCCGCTAACATCCGCAAGCTGCGGAAGCCCGACCCGTACAAGGCCAAGGGCGTCAAGTACGCCGGCGAGGTTATCCGCCGCAAGGTCGGAAAGGCGGGTAAGTAAGCCATGGCATACGGTGTAAAGATCGCCAAGGGTGACGCGTACAAGCGCGCTGCCATCAAGCGCCGCCACGTCCGTGTCCGCAAGCACGTCTCCGGCACGCCGGAGCGTCCGCGCCTGGTCGTGACGCGCTCCAACCGCAACATCGTTGCGCAGGTCATCGACGACATCGCGGGCCACACGCTCGCTTCGGCGTCGACCCTGGACACCTCGATCCGCGGTGGCGAGGGCGACAAGAGCGCCCAGGCCCAGCAGGTCGGCGCGCTCGTCGCCGAGCGCGCCAAGGCCGCGGGTGTCGAGGCTGTCGTGTTCGACCGTGGTGGCAACAGGTACGCCGGGCGCATTGCCGCTCTGGCTGACGCCGCCCGCGAAGCCGGGCTGAAGTTCTAAGCCCCGGTTCCGGGACTAACGGACGTAACAGAGAGAGGTAAATCCAATGGCTGGACCCCAGCGCCGCGGAAGCGGTGCCGGTGGCGGCGAGCGGCGGGACCGGAAGGGTCGCGACGGTGGCGCTGCCGCCGAGAAGACCGCTTACGTTGAGCGCGTAGTCGCGATCAACCGCGTTGCCAAGGTTGTCAAGGGTGGTCGTCGCTTCAGCTTCACCGCGCTCGTCGTGGTCGGAGACGGTGACGGCACCGTAGGTGTCGGATACGGCAAGGCCAAGGAAGTTCCCGCGGCCATCGCCAAGGGCGTCGAAGAGGCCAAGAAGAGCTTCTTCAAGGTCCCGCGTATCCAGGGCACCATCCCTCACCCGATCACGGGCGAGAAGGCTGCGGGCGTCGTTCTGCTCAAGCCTGCTTCCCCCGGTACCGGTGTTATCGCCGGTGGCCCGGTGCGCGCCGTTCTGGAGTGCGCCGGCGTCCACGACATCCTGTCGAAGTCGCTCGGCTCCGACAACGCGATCAACATCGTGCACGCGACCGTGGCGGCCCTCCAGGGCCTGCAGCGTCCCGAGGAGATCGCGGCTCGCCGCGGTCTGCCCCTCGAGGACGTCGCCCCCGCGGCTCTGCTCCGTGCGCGTGCGGGAGCGGGTGCGTAATGGCTCGCCTCAAGATCACGCAGACGAAGTCGTACATCGGCAGCAAGCAGAACCACCGCGACACCCTGCGTTCGCTCGGGCTCAAGCGCCTGCACGACGTGGTTGTCAAGGAGGACCGCCCCGAGTTCCGCGGAATGGCTAACACCGTCCGCCACCTCGTGACGGTTGAGGAGGTCGACTGACATGGCGGAGAACAACCCGCTGAAGGTCCACAACCTCCGGCCCGCCCCGGGCGCCAAGACCGCCAAGACCCGTGTGGGTCGTGGTGAGGCGTCCAAGGGTAAGACCGCCGGTCGTGGTACCAAGGGCACCAAGGCCCGTTACCAGGTTCCGGAGCGCTTCGAGGGCGGGCAGATGCCCCTCCACATGCGCCTCCCGAAGCTGAAGGGCTTCAAGAACCCGTTCCGCACCGAGTTCCAGGTTGTCAACCTGGACAAGCTCGGTGAGCTCTACCCGCAGGGTGGGGACGTCACGGTGGCCGACCTGGTCGCCAAGGGCGCGGTACGCAAGAACAGCCTCGTCAAGGTCCTGGGCCAGGGCGAGATCTCGGTGGCGCTGACGGTTTCGGTTGACGCCGTTTCCGGCTCCGCCAAGGAGAAGATTGCCGCCGCGGGCGGCACCGTCACCGAGCTCGTCTGAGACGACTCGATGACCTGAACACCCAACCGGGGATGCCTTTTTGAAAGGGCATCCCCGGTTGGTCGTTCCTAGGGGGGCAGAGTCGCCGGTATGGTGGCGCTGCACTGTCTGCGCTCGGCGTGGTGTATCCGCGCGGGGTTATTGACCGTTACACGTACCGTCCATCGTCGAATTCTCAAGACCGTCACCTCTACGCAGACGCGCGGGGGTCGCAGGAGGCACCGTGCTCACCGCGTTCGCCCGAGCGTTCAAGACGCCCGACCTGCGCAAGAAGCTGCTGTTCACACTCGCCATCATCGTGATCTACCGGCTCGGAACGCACATCCCGATCCCCGGGGTCAGCTACTCGAACGTCCAGCAGTGTCTTGACCAGACGAAGACCAACCAGGGTCTCTTCGGTCTGGTCAACATGTTCAGTGGTGGCGCACTGTTGCAGATCACCATCTTCGCGCTCGGCATCATGCCGTACATCACGGCGAGCATCATCCTGCAGCTGCTGACCGTGGTGATCCCGCGGCTCGAAGCGCTGAAGAAGGAAGGGCAGTCCGGTCAGGCGAAGGTCACGCAGTACACGCGTTATCTGACCGTGGCGCTCGCCGTCCTCCAGGGCACCGGTCTGGTGGCGACCGCCCGGACCGGCGCGCTGTTCGGCAGCTGCCCCGTGGCCAACCAGATCGTGCCCGACCAGTCGATCTTCACCACCGTGACCATGGTGATCTGCATGGTCGCCGGTACCTGCGTGGTCATGTGGCTCGGCGAGCTCGTCACCGACCGCGGCATCGGCAACGGCATGTCGATCCTGATGTTCGTCTCCATCGCGGCCGGCTTCCCCGGCGCCCTGTGGGCCGTCAAGCAGCAGGGCAAGCTGGCGGGCGGCTGGATCGAGTTCGGTGCGGTGATCCTGGTGGGCCTGGCCATGGTCGGCCTCGTCGTCTTCGTGGAGCAGGCCCAGCGCCGCATCCCGGTCCAGTACGCGAAGCGCATGATCGGCCGGAAGTCCTACGGGGGCACGTCGACGTACATCCCGCTCAAGGTGAACCAGGCCGGTGTGATCCCGGTCATCTTCGCTTCGTCGCTGCTCTACATCCCTGGCCTCATCGTGCAGTTCAGCGGTTCGACCGCCGGCTGGGCGACCTGGGTCAAGGACAACCTGGTCAAGGGTGACCACCCGGCTTACATCGTCACGTACTTCCTGTTGATCGTGTTCTTCGCCTTCTTCTATGTGGCGATCTCGTTCAACCCCGAGGAAGTCGCCGACAACATGAAGAAGTATGGTGGCTTCATCCCGGGCATCCGGGCTGGCCGACCGACCGCTGAGTACCTGAGCTACGTGCTCAACCGGATCACCTGGCCGGGGTCGCTGTATCTGGGTGTGATCGCTCTTGTCCCAACGATGGCGTTGGTGGGCTTCGGCGCGAACCAGAACTTCCCGTTCGGCGGGACGAGCATCCTCATCATCGTGGGTGTGGGTCTGGAGACCGTGAAGCAGATCGAGAGCCAGCTCCAGCAGCGTAATTACGAAGGGTTCCTCCGCTGATGCGTATCGTCCTCGTCGGACCGCCCGGGGCGGGCAAGGGAACGCAGGCCGCGTACCTTGCCAAGGACCTGGTGATCCCGCACATCTCCACGGGCGACCTCTTCCGTGCCAACATCAGTGAGGGCACGGAGCTGGGCAAGCAGGCCAAGGCGCTGATGGACGCCGGCGAGCTGGTCCCGGACGAGGTCACCATCGGGATGGCGCAGGAGCGGATGTCCCAGCCCGACGCCGAGGGTGGTTTCCTCCTCGACGGTTTCCCGCGCAATGTCACCCAGGCCCAGGCACTCGACGAGTGGCTGAGCGCCGAGGGACGGAAGCTGGACGCGGTGCTGGACCTCGAGGTCCCCGAGGACGAGGTCGTGAAGCGGATCGCCGGGCGGCGCATCTGCCGCAACGATTCGAGTCACGTGTTCCACGTCGAGTACAGCCGGCCGAAGCACGAGGGCGTCTGCGACGTCTGCGGCGGCGAGCTCTACCAGCGCGGTGACGACACCGAGGCGACGGTGCGCACCCGGCTGGAGGTCTACCACACGCAGACCGAGCCGATCATCGACCACTACAAGGCCCAGGGCCTGGTGTCGACGATCTCCGCGCTCGGCAAGGTCACCGAGGTGACCAAGAGGGCCATGGAGGCCCTGCAGGCCGACAAGGTCTGACGAGCAGTACGTGTACGCACGGCCGCGGTGTCCCCAGGGCGCCGCGGCCGTACTGTTGAGCAGACAGATCCGGTTCGATGCGGAAGGCACATTTCGATGGTGGAGATCAAGACTCCCGAGCAGATCGCGAAGATGCGTGAGGCGGGGCTTGTCGTCGCCGCGATCCACGCCGCGACCCGTGAGGCCGCGGTCCCCGGGGCCACCACGAACGACCTGGACCAGGTGGCCCGCAAGGTGCTCGCCGACCACAACGCGAAGCCGAACTTCCTGGGCTACGGCGGTTTCCCCGCCACGATCTGCACATCGGTGAACGAGGTCGTCGTCCACGGCATCCCGGACGAGAAGACCGTCCTCAAGGACGGCGACATCATCTCGATCGACTGCGGCGCGATCATCGACGGCTGGCACGGGGACGCGGCCTACACCGCGTTCGTCGGCACCGGGCACGCCCCCGAGCTGGTCGAGCTCTCCCGGGTGACCGAGGAGTCGATGTGGGCCGGGATCGCCGCGATGAAGAAGGGCGGCAGGCTCGCCGAGGTGTCGAAGGCGATCGAGGGCTACATCCGCCGCCAGCCCCGCCCGTCGTCCGGCAAGTACGGGATCATCGAGGACTACGGCGGCCACGGCATCGGCTCCGAGATGCACATGGACCCGCATCTGCTGAACTACGTCGACAAGCGCCGCCTCATCGGCCGGCACAACCCGAAGCTGGTCCCCGGTTTCTGCCTGGCGATCGAGCCGATGGTCTCGCTGGGCACGCCCCGCACCCAGGTGCTGGAGGACGACTGGACGGTCATCACGACCGACGGGTCCTGGTCCTCGCACTGGGAGCACTCGGTCGCGCTGACCGACGAGGGGCTGATCGTGCTGACGGCGCCGGACGGCGGCAAGGCGAAGCTGGCGGAGCTGGGTGTGACGGTCGCCCCTGACCCGCTGGGCTGAGTGCCGGGCCCAGGTGCCGGTCGGCCCGAGTGCGGCCGAGTGGCTTAAGGATCTTGACAGCAGGGCATCCTTGCCGGATTCGTCTTTATGGATGCCCTGACGTAGACTGACTCGTCGGCTCGCGTATACCCGTATGTCTTCATGCATGTCATGTCGACATGCGTGCTGTACGGAGTCGATCAAGGTAGCCGATTCGAAGGGCGAAGCGTGGCCAAGAAGCAAGGTGCCATCGAAATCGAGGGCACCGTGATCGAGTCCCTCCCGAACGCAATGTTCAAGGTGGAACTTCAGAACGGTCACAAGGTCCTAGCGCACATCAGCGGCAAGATGCGGATGCACTACATCCGTATCCTCCCGGATGACCGGGTCGTCGTGGAGCTGTCTCCGTACGACCTGACGCGTGGTCGGATCGTCTACCGCTACAAGTAGATCTTGCCCGCACCCCGTCTCACGGCGTGGTGGTGGCACCGACCCGGAGAACCTGACATCCCATGAAGGTCAAGCCGAGCGTCAAGAAGATCTGCGACAAGTGCAAGGTGATCCGCCGTCACGGTCGGGTCATGGTCATCTGCGACAACCTGCGCCACAAGCAGCGCCAGGGCTGACGCACGACCTGCACCTCGCAGTTCTTCGCGCGACGCACGTAAATACGTACATACGCAGGGCCCGCCCAGCTGACACAGCGGGCGACACCTCCGGCGGGGGCCGGGGACCCGGAAGAGTGCCTACGCAACGGTAGGCACTTTCGTCTGGGAGAGGCTCTGCGGAAGACCCCCGATATCAACAGGAGCCATTGAATGGCACGCGTTTCAGGTGTTGACATCCCGCGCGAAAAGCGCGTGGAGGTTGCCCTCACCTACGTCTTCGGCATCGGGCGCACCCGGTCCAAGGAGGCCCTGGCCGCCACCGGTGTTGACCCCAACACCCGCGTTCGTGACCTGGCCGAAGAGGACCTGGTCAAGATCCGCGAGTACGTGGACGCCAACCTCCGCACCGAGGGTGACCTCCGCCGCGAGATCCAGGCCGACATCCGCCGCAAGGTCGAGATCGGCTGCTACCAGGGTCTGCGTCACCGTCGTGGGCTTCCGGTCCACGGCCAGCGCACCAGCACGAACGCTCGTACCCGCAAGGGCCCGCGTCGCGCGATCGCCGGTAAGAAGAAGCCGGGCAAGAAGTAGTCCTCAGCTAGGGACGCTGTTCAGCGGTCTTCGCTGTAGGACCGATCACCTCCACTCCACCGGGAGTAAGACATGCCTCCTAAGGGCCGTCAGGGTGCTACCAAGAAGGTGCGCCGCAAGGAAAAGAAGAACGTCGCTCACGGGCATGCCCACATCAAGAGCACGTTCAACAACACGATCGTCTCGATCACGGACCCCTCGGGCAACGTGATCTCCTGGGCCTCCGCCGGCCACGTCGGCTTCAAGGGCTCGCGCAAGTCCACCCCCTTCGCCGCGCAGATGGCCGCCGAGTCGGCCGCCCGTCGCGCGCAGGAGCACGGCATGCGCAAGGTCGACGTCTTCGTCAAGGGTCCCGGCTCCGGCCGTGAGACCGCGATCCGCTCCCTCCAGGCCACCGGCCTCGAGGTCGGCTCGATCCAGGACGTCACCCCGACCCCGCACAACGGCTGCCGCCCCCCGAAGCGGCGTCGCGTCTGACGCTCCGGCGTCGGACTGTTCCACAGGGTTGCGCGGGCGGTACGGCCTCTTTCCGGCGTACCGCCCGTACCCTTGTAGGACTCGTACTCTTGTAGTACGCGTTTGTGAAAATTGGGGGCGTCAAATAGTGGGCGCCCACGACTGAAGGATCACCGCATGCTTATCGCTCAGCGTCCGTCGCTGACCGAAGAGGTCGTCGACGAGTACCGCTCGCGGTTCGTGATCGAGCCGCTGGAGCCCGGCTTCGGCTACACCCTCGGCAACTCGCTCCGCCGCACGCTTCTCTCCTCGATCCCCGGCGCCGCTGTCACCAGCATCCGCGTCGACGGTGTCCTGCACGAGTTCACCACCGTGCCGGGCGTCAAGGAGGACGTGACCGACCTCATCCTCAACATCAAGCAGCTGGTCGTCTCCTCGGAGCACGACGAGCCGGTCGTGATGTACCTGCGCAAGCAGGGTCCCGGCCTGGTCACCGCTGCTGACATCGCCCCGCCGGCCGGTGTCGAGGTGCACAACCCCGACCTGGTCCTCGCCACGCTGAACGGCAAGGGCAAGCTGGAGATGGAGCTGACCGTCGAGCGCGGTCGCGGCTACGTCTCCGCCGTGCAGAACAAGCAGCTGGGCCAGGAGATCGGCCGGATCCCGGTCGACTCCATCTACTCCCCGGTGCTCAAGGTCACGTACAAGGTCGAGGCGACCCGTGTCGAGCAGCGCACCGACTTCGACAAGCTGATCGTCGACGTCGAGACCAAGCAGGCCATGCGTCCCCGTGACGCCATGGCGTCGGCCGGTAAGACCCTGGTCGAGCTGTTCGGTCTGGCCCGTGAGCTCAACATCGACGCCGAGGGCATCGACATGGGCCCGTCGCCGACGGACGCCGCGCTCGCCGCCGATCTCGCCCTGCCGATCGAGGAGCTCGAGCTCACGGTCCGCTCGTACAACTGCCTCAAGCGCGAGGGCATCCACTCCGTGGGTGAGCTCGTGGCGCGGTCCGAGGCCGACCTGCTCGACATCCGCAACTTCGGTGCGAAGTCGATCGACGAGGTCAAGGCGAAGCTGGCCGGCATGGGCCTCGCGCTCAAGGACAGCCCGCCCGGATTCGACCCGACCGCCGCCGCCGACGCCTTCGGCGCCGACGACGACGCGGACGCCGGGTTCGTGGAGACCGAGCAGTACTGATACGCCTCCGGCCGGGGCCCCGGGATTCCCGGGGGCCCCGGCCGAGGATTTCCGGCGGGCACCTGCCCGTCGGTAGCTGACACCGGTACCTGATACGGCCGGTGCAGATCACAAGGAGAAACACCATGCCGAAGCCCGCCAAGGGTGCCCGTCTGGGCGGCAGCGCCGCGCACGAGCGTCTGCTCCTCGCGAACCTCGCGAAGTCGCTGTTCGAGCACGGCCGCATCACCACGACCGAGGCCAAGGCCCGCCGCCTGCGTCCGGTCGCGGAGCGTTTCATCACCAAGGCGAAGAACGGCGACATCCACAACCGTCGCCTCGTGCTGAAGTCGATCACGGACAAGGGCGTCGTCCACACGCTCTTCACCGAGATCGCCCCCCGGTACGAGAACCGCCCCGGTGGTTACACCCGCATCACCAAGATCGGCAACCGTCGTGGCGACAACGCCCCGATGGCGGTCATCGAGCTGGTCGAGGCGCTGACCGTGGCCCAGGAGGCCACCGGTGAGGCCGAGGCCGCGACCAAGCGTTCCGCCAAGGACGCTGCCCCGAAGACCGAGGCCCCGGCCGAGGTCGTCGAGGACGCCAAGCCGGTCGAGGCGGAGTCGAAGGACGCCTGAGCTTCTTTGAAGCCGGCGTTCTGAGGACAGTCTTCTGAAGACAGCTGAACGGGTTCGTATCTCCCCTCGGGGCGGTGCGGGCCCGTTCTTCTTGTGCGGTGCGGTGTGGATCGGTGCGGTGTGGATCGTGCGGTGCTGATCATGCGGTGTGGTGGGTGGAGTGCGTGAGGCTGAGAGGATGCGCTGGTGAGTGACGAGGTGGAGCCCGGTTCGGTACGGGTGCGGCTGGACCTTGCGTACGACGGAAGGGACTTCTCCGGCTGGGCGAAGCAGAACGAACGCCGCACGGTGCAGGGCGAGTTGGAGTCGGCCATCCGTACGGTGACCCGCTCGGCCACGACGTACGACCTGACCGTCGCCGGCCGTACCGACGCCGGGGTGCACGCCCGCGGCCAGGTCGCGCAGGTCGACCTCCCCCGTGCGGTGTGGGAGGAGCACCGGGAGATGCTGCTGCGGCGGCTGTCCGGGCGGCTGCCCCAGGACGTCCGGGTGTGGCGGGTGGCCGAGGCGCCGCCGGGGTTCAACGCCCGGTTCTCGGCGATCTGGCGCCGGTACGCCTACCGGGTGAGCGACCGGCCCGGCGGGGTCGATCCGCTGCTGCGCGGGCACGTCCTCTGGCACGACCGTGAGCTCGACCTCCCGGCGATGAACGCCGCTTCGCAGGCCCTCATCGGGGAGCACGACTTCGCCGCGTACTGCAAGAAGCGCGAGGGAGCGACCACGATCCGCACCCTCCAGCAGCTGATCTGGGAGCGCGGCACCGACGGGATCGTCACCGGGACCGTGCGGGCCGACGCCTTCTGCCACAACATGGTCCGCTCGCTGGTGGGCGCGCTGCTCTCGGTCGGCGACGGGCACCGGCCGGTGGAGTGGCCCGGGAAGGTGCTCGCCGTCGCGGTGCGCGACTCCTCGGTGCGCGTGGTGCGCCCCCATGGGCTGACGCTGGAGGAAGTGGGCTACCCGGCCGACGAGTTGCTCGCGGCCAGAAGCCGTGAGGCACGTAATATGCGGACGCTGCCGGGGGCCGGCTGCTGCTGAGGCTGCGCGGCCCCCGCTGAGGCCGCGCGGCCCCCGGACGGGGGCGGCTCCGCGGGCCCGCAGGCAAGCCGCACATCGCCGACGTACGGAGATCCCATGCCCCAGCCCTCCGCGACCGGGCAGATCCCCCAGGAGTGGGGCGTACTGCCGCTGACCGTGGTGATGCCGACGTACAACGAGGCCGCCAGTCTGCCGCGCACCGCCGGGGCCGTCATGGCGCTGGGGCTGCCCGGCCTCCAGCTGAAGGTCGTGGACGACGCCAGCCCCGACGGCACCGGCCGGCTGGCGGACGAGCTGGCCGACGGGTACAACGCGGCAGGGGCCGCCTCCGGGGCGCGGCCGCGGATGACCGTGCTGCACCGCACGGAGAAGGACGGTCTGGGGCGCGCCTATGCCGCCGGGATGCTGGCCGCGCTGGACGAGGGCGCCGAGTACGTCGTACAGATGGACGCCGACGGCAGTCACCCCGCGCACGTCGTGCCGCAGCTGCTGGGGACCGCGCTGGCCACCGACGCGGGCTTCGTCGTCGGGAGCCGGTACGTCGACGGCGGCTCACTGGACGAGGACTGGGGCCTGCACCGCAAGATGCTCTCGCGCTTCGCCAACCAGTACGCGCGCACCATCCTGGACACCCGGATCCGCGACATCACCGCGGGCTTCAACCTGTGGCGGGCGCGGACGCTGCGCGCGGTGGACCTGACGACGCTGGGCAGCGCCGGATACAGCTTCCAGGTGGAGCTGAAGTTCCTGGCCGTGCGCCACGGCTACAACGGTGTGGAGATCCCGATCCGCTTCGAGGAGCGCACCGAAGGGGTGTCGAAGATGGACCTGGCGACGCAGATCGAGTCCGCGCTGCTGCCCTTGCGGCTGCGGCTGCGCCACCGGGGCGGCAGCGGCGACCGCTGAGCCCCTTGCGGGATCCCTGCCGGACAGCGCCTGTCCGGCAGGGACAGAACGGGGCCTGGTGCCGGGCTCAGCGCGCCGGTGCGGCGGCCGCCGCCGACGCCTGGGCCTGGCCGCGCGCCACGATCCGGCGGAAGGTGAACTCCGCCACGTCGTCACCCGCCGTGAAGACATTCGCGTCGGACTGCGTGACGTTCTTGCCGCTGGTGAAGCCGCCGACCGTGAAGTAGGCGTAGCGGCCGTAGGCGTTGGCGGTCCTGCGGCAGACCGAGCCGTTACGGCAGAAGGTGGGGACACCCGAGTTGAGCGAGGCGATGCCGCCGGCCGACTGCTTCATCGCCTTCCGGGCCTGCGCCTCGGTGTCGAAGACGGCGACACCGATGGTGACCGCGATGCCGCCCTTGCTGAACGTCGCCCGGATGACCTGACCGCAGCCGTTGTTGACCAGCACCGAGCCGAGCGCACCCTGGGTGACGGACGAGCAGGCCGTGGTGCGGTGCGTGCCCGCCTTCGCGTACGTGTGGTCGCCGACCGCGATCGTCGCGCCGGGGAAGAGGGTGGCAGCGCTGAGCGGCGCCGTGTCCTTCTTCGAGCTGGAGATGAAGTCCTTGGGGTTGGGCGGCGGAGCCGGGGCCTTCGGTGTGAAGGAGGGCAGGGCCTCGCCGCTCTTGCTGGGCAGCGTCTCGGGGGAGGGGAGGTTCTTGCCGGACGTGTCCGATCCGTGGCCCGCCGCCACGACCACGGCAGCGACGAGCGCCCCCACCACGGCGGTCGCCAGGACCCCGCCGCCGATCAGCAGCAGCTTCTTTCGCCGGCCGCGCGCGGCGCTCTCGTCGGCCAGCGCCGCCCAGTCAGGTGTTCCGCCGGGTGTTCCGCCGCCGGGTACCTGGCCGCCCGGAGCCTGCCACCGGCCGCTCGCGTTGTTGTCGTGGTCGCTGTTCCGCTGTGGATCCCCCGGCCCCCAGGAGGGCCCCCCTTGCCCGAAGCTCATGGCGCGCATACTAATCGGGCTTCTTGCGGCCGGAGCCCCCAGGGGCGCCGGAATCCAGTTGTCCTCCAGGGGTGGCCGTGGGCGACAATCCGGTGCATGGGACATCTTGAAGCGGGTCATCTCGAGTACTACTTGCCGGACGGGCGGGTGCTGCTCGGTGATGCCTCGTTCCGGGTGGGCGACGGCGCGGTCGTGGCCCTGGTCGGTGCCAACGGCGCCGGCAAGACCACCCTGCTGCGGCTGATCGCTGGAGAGATCCAGCCGCACGGCGGGACGGTCTCGGTGAGCGGCGGGCTCGGGGTGATGCGGCAGTTCGTCGGCTCGGTCCGCGACGACCGTACGGTCCGTGACCTGCTCGTCTCCGTCGCCCAGCCGCGGATCCGCGAAGCGGCCCGGGCCGTGGACGCCGCCGAGCACCTGATCCTGACCGTGGACGACGAGGCCGCGCAGATGACGTATGCGCAGGCCCTGAGCGACTGGGCCGAGGTGCAGGGGTACGAGGCCGAGACCGTCTGGGACATGTGCACCATGGCCGCGCTCGGCGTCCCGTACGACAAGGCGCAGTTCCGCGAGGTGCGGACGCTCTCCGGCGGCGAGCAGAAGCGGCTGGTCCTTGAGGCGCTGCTGCGGGGGCCCGACGAGGTGCTGCTCCTCGACGAGCCGGACAACTATCTCGACGTGCCGGGCAAGCGCTGGCTGGAGGAACGGCTGAAGGAGACCCGTAAGACGGTGCTCTTCGTCTCCCACGACCGGGAACTGCTGTCGCGGGCCGCCGAGAAGATCGTCAGTGTGGAGCCCGGCCCGGCCGGCTCGGACGTCTGGGTGCACGGCGCCGGGTTCGACACGTACCACGCGGCCCGCAAGGAGCGCTTCGCGAGGTTCGAGGAGCTCAAGCGGCGCTGGGACGAGGAGCACGCCCGGCTGAAGGCGCTGGTGCTGAGGCTGCGGAACCAGGCCGCGAGCAGCCCCGACATGGCCTCGCGCTACCGGGCCATGCAGACCCGCTTCCAGAAGTTCGAGGAGGCCGGTCCGCCGCCGGAGCCGCCGCGCGAGCAGGAGATCAGTATGCGGCTGCGCGGTGGCCGTACCGGCGTACGGGCCGTGACCTGCGAGAACCTTGAACTGACCGGGCTGATGAAGCCCTTCTCGCTGGAGATCTTCTACGGCGAGCGGGTGGCGGTGCTCGGCTCCAACGGGTCGGGCAAGTCCCACTTCCTGCGCCTGCTGGCCGGCGGCGACGTCGCCCACACCGGACAGTGGAAGACCGGCGCCCGTGTCGTGCCCGGCCACTTCGCCCAGACCCACGCACACCCGGAGCTGCTGGGCCGCACGCTCGTCGACATCCTGTGGACGGAGCACGCGAAGGACCGGGGGGCCGCCATGGGCGTGCTGCGCCGGTACGAGATGGAGCGCCAGGGCGACCAGCTCTTCGACCGGCTCTCCGGCGGCCAGCAGGCCCGCTTCCAGATCCTGCTCCTGGAGCTGGCCGGCACCACGGCGCTGCTCCTGGACGAGCCGACGGACAACCTGGACCTGGAGTCGGCCGAGGCGCTCCAGGAGGGTCTTGAGGCGTACGAGGGAACGGTGGTCGCGGTCACCCACGACCGCTGGTTCGCGAAGTCCTTCGACCGTTATCTGGTCTTCGGCTCGGACGGCGTCGTACGCGAGACGGCGGAGCCGGTGTGGGACGAGCGGCGCGTGGAGCGGGTGCGGTAGGCGGGGCGGATGATGCGGTGGTTGTGGCGGGAGCAGCGGCCGTTCCGGTCGCTGTACCCCCGTCCGGGGCCGGCTGTTTTGACCCATCCGGGGCGGCGCGGGTAGTCTCGGGGCTTGTTATACGTATTGGCTTCGTCGTTCTCACGCGAAGGGCCCTTACGTAGGTTCCCTGGAGCAGTTACCAGTGGCTCGCATACGGGCAGCGTCCCCGGCTTTGTGAGCCCCAGCTGCACGATCGCTTCAGCGGTGCCATGTGTCTGGACCCCATCCACTGAAGAAGCGAAGGCTACGACGTGCGTACGTACAGCCCCAAGCCCGGCGATGTCACTCGCCAGTGGCACATCATCGACGCGCAGGACATCGTCCTGGGCCGTCTGGCGACGACCGCCGCCACCCTCCTGCGGGGCAAGCACAAGGCGATCTACGCCCCCCACATGGACATGGGCGACTTCGTCATCATCATCAACGCCGAGAAGGTTCACCTCTCCGGCAACAAGAAGACCCAGAAGATGGCGTACCGCCACTCCGGTTACCCGGGTGGCCTGCGTTCCGTCCGCTACGACGAGCTGCTTGAGAAGAGCCCCGAGAAGGCCATCGAGAAGGCCATCAAGGGCATGATTCCCAAGAACACCCTGGGCCGCCAGGTGCTCTCGAAGCTGAAGATCTACGCGGGAGACCAGCACCCGCACGCTGCCCAGCAGCCGGTCCCGTTCGAGATCACCCAGGTCGCGCAGTAGTTCCGGCCACCCCCTAAGACGTAAAGAAAGATCTGAGGAGAATCGTGGCCGAGACCACTGCAGAGACCCCCACCGACGACGTGGCGGGCACCGAGGGCGAAGAGACCTTCGCCGAGGTGACCACCTTCGAGTCCGAGGTTCCCGTCGAGGGCGAGTACACCAGCGAGTCGCTCGCGGGCCGTTTCGGCGACCCGCAGCCGGCCGCCGGCCTGGGCCGTCGCAAGAACGCCATCGCCCGCGTCCGGATCGTCCCGGGCACCGGCAAGTGGAAGATCAACGGTCGCACCCTTGAGGACTACTTCCCCAACAAGGTGCACCAGCAGGAAGTCAACGAGCCCTTCAAGGTGCTCGAGCTCGACAACCGCTACGACGTCATCGCCCGCATCTCGGGTGGCGGCGTGTCCGGTCAGGCCGGCGCCCTGCGCCTCGGTGTGGCCCGCTCGCTGAACGAGGCGGACGTGGACAACAACCGCGCCACGCTGAAGAAGGCCGGCTTCCTCTCCCGCGACGACCGTGCGGTCGAGCGCAAGAAGGCCGGTCTCAAGAAGGCCCGTAAGGCCCCGCAGTACAGCAAGCGCTAGTCACGGCTTGCAGGGCTGCACGCACGACCCTGTTTGTACGTTCGCCCCGGCGGCACCTTCTGTGCTGCCGGGGCGTTCGTTTATCAGGTCCTCCGGCGTATAACGGATCAAGACGTTCATAGCGCTCAGAGACCTGCGTATTCGGAATTTCTCGGAGCATCTTTCGGAGGACAGCAAGTGGGACGACTCTTCGGCACGGACGGTGTGCGCGGTGTCGCCAACGTGGACCTGACGGCGGAGCTCGCGCTCGGCCTCTCGGTCGCGGCGGCGCACGTACTCGCGGAAGCGGGCACGTTCGAGGGCCATCGGCCGAAAGCGGTGGTGGGACGCGATCCGCGTGCGTCCGGAGAGTTCCTGGAGGCCGCCGTCGTGGCCGGCCTCGCGAGCGCGGGCGTGGACGTCCTGCGCGTCGGTGTGCTGCCCACCCCGGCGGTGGCGTATCTCACCGGTGCGCTGGGTGCCGACTTCGGCGTGATGCTCTCCGCCAGCCACAACGCCATGCCTGACAACGGCATCAAGTTCTTCGCCCGCGGCGGCCACAAACTCGCCGACGAGCTGGAGGACCGCGTCGAGACGGTCTACGACCAGCACCGCACCGGCGCGCCGTGGGAGCGCCCGACGGGCGCGGGCGTGGGCCGGGTCCGTACGTACGACCAGGGCTTCGACCAGTACGTCGCCCATCTCATCGGCGTCCTGCCCAACCGCCTCGACGGCCTGAAGGTTGTCCTCGACGAGGCGCACGGCGCGGCGTCCCGCGTCTCGCCCGAGGCGTTCACCCGGGCCGGTGCCGAGGTCGTCACCCTGGGAGCCGAGCCCGACGGGCTGAACATCAACGACGGCTGTGGCTCGACCCACCTGGCGCTGATCAAGGCCGCCGTGGTCGAACACGGCGCCGACTTCGGCATCGCGCACGACGGCGACGCCGACCGCTGCCTCGCCGTGGACGCGTCCGGCGAGGAGGTCGACGGCGACCAGATCCTCGCCGTCCTGGCCCTCGCCATGCGCGAGGCGGGCACGCTGCGGGGGAACACCGTGGTGGGCACCGTGATGTCCAACCTCGGCTTCAAGATGGCCATGGAGCGCGAGGGCATCGAGCTGGTCCAGACGGCGGTCGGTGACCGCTACGTCCTGGAGTCCATGAAGGAGCACGGGTACGCGCTGGGCGGCGAGCAGTCCGGCCACGTCATCGTGCTGGACCACGCGACGACCGGCGACGGCACCCTCACCGGGCTGATGCTGGCCGCCCGGGTCGCGGCCACCGGCCGCACCCTGGCCGAGCTGGCGGGCGTGATGGTGCGGCTGCCGCAGGTCCTGGTCAACGTGCCGGACGTGGACAGATCGCGGGTCGCCACATCGGCCGAGCTGCGGTCGGCGGTGACCGAGGCCGAGCGTGAACTGGGCTCGACCGGCCGCGTGTTGCTGCGCCCCTCGGGCACGGAGCCGCTGGTGCGGGTCATGGTCGAGGCCGCGGACATCGACCAGGCGAAGACGGTGGCGGCCCGGCTGGCCGACGTGGTGAAGTCGGCGCTGGGGTAGAGACCGCCCGCCCGCGCAGTGGTTCGACCCACACCGCCCGCCCCCTCCATCCCGGAGGCAGGCGGGCGGTGTGCGTGCGGCGTCAGTTCTCCAGCTGCGCCCGACGGCGGCGTACCGACAGCAGTCCCTTCTGGACCAGCAGGGTCAGCGTGCCCGCGAGCACGATCCCGCCGAGGTTCGCCAGCAGCTGGCCGACCGAACCCCACGTCTGGCTGTAGTCGCCGTAGTTGAACGCCACCGCCGCGTTGGCGGCGGCCGGTACGGTCGTCACCGAGATGGCCACACCGATCAACGCACCGGATTTCGCCGAGGTGAGCGAGAGCGTTCCCGCGATGCCGGCGAGGAACGCCACCACGAAGGACACCCGGTCCGGCTGCCAGATGAAGGACGTGTTGGGGCGGTTCGCCTCGATCATCTGCACCGTGAAGAGCCCGAAGGCGTTCATCATCCAGGCGAACCCGGCCGTCAGCACCATCGCGATGGCGAACCCGCCGATCAGCGCCCACAGCGACCGCCCCACGAGGCGCGGAGCCCGCTGCACGAGCGCCGTCGAGATCCCCGCCAGCGGCCCGAAATCGGGCCCGACCGCCATCGCGCCCACGATGAGGATCGCGTTGTCGAGCATCACACCGCAGGCGGCCAGCATCGTCGCCACGGCCATGAAGGCCACATAGCTGACGCTGAACGTGGACTCCTCGTCGGTCGCCCGGGTCAGCTCCTCCCACAGCACCGCGTCCGAGCCCTCACCGGGCGCCTCGGCCTCTGCCTTGTCCGCGTGCGCGGAGAGTGTCAGGTCCGTGTTCTCGACCGTGATCGACCCCGTCCGGTCGATGCCGAGCCGGCGCAGCGCGCCGATCAGATCGTCGCCCGCCTCGCGCGCCACATCGCACATCACCACGTCGCCCCGCGGATTGCGGGCCCGCACCGGGCAGCACCACGAGATGCGTGGTGCCCACGGTGTGCCCCACGAGGTGCAGCACCTCCTCCGTACGGTCGGCGGGCACGATCAGGCGCAGATGCAGCACGCGGGTACTCCCGGAAGGTCAGAGTTTGCGCAGCGAGAGACGCTGGACCGTGTGGTCGGGGCCCTTGCGCACGACGAGGGTGGCACGGCTGCGCGTCGGCGCCACATTCTCCACCAGATTCGGCTTGTTGATGGTCCGCCACATGGTGCGCGCGTACTCCAGCGCCTCCTCCTCGGAGACCTGGGTGTACTTCCTGAAGTACGAGGACGGGTCCTGGAACGCGGTCTCGCGCAGCTTCCTGAACCGGTTGAGGTACCAGCTCTCGATGTCCTCGGCGCGCGCGTCCACGTACACGGAGAAGTCGAAGTAGTCGGCGAGACCGACCCGGGTGCGGCCGTCGCTGCCGGGGAGCGCGGGCTGCAGTACGTTCAGCCCCTCCACGATGAGGATGTCCGGGCGGCGTACGGTCAGCCGCTCGCCCGGCACGATGTCGTAGATCAGGTGCGAGTAGACCGGGGCGGTGACCTCGTCCCTGCCGGACTTCACGTCCGCGACGAACCGGGTGAGCGCGCGGCGGTCGTACGACTCGGGGAAGCCCTTGCGGCCCATGAGCCCGCGCCGCTTCAACTCCTCCATCGGGTACAGGAACCCGTCGGTGGTGACCAGCTCGACGCGCGGGTGCTCCGGCCAGCGGGCGAGCAGCGCCTGCAGGAGACGGGCGACGGTGGACTTGCCCACCGCGACGCTCCCGGCGACCCCTATGACGAAGGGGGTGCCGTGCTGGGTGCCGTGGCCGTTGCCCGCGTCGCCCAGGAAGGTGTTGAGCACCCCGCGCAGCCCGTCCGACGCCTGGACGTAGAGATTGAGCAGCCGGGACAGCGGGAGGTAGATGTCCCGTACCTCGTCGAGGTCTATGACGTCCCCGAGCCCGCGGAGCCGTTCGACCTCCTCGGCGGTGAGCGGCAGCGGCGTCTTCTCCCGCAGCGCGCTCCATTCGGTACGGGTGAGGTCGACGTAGGGAGTCGCCTCCGGCCTGGGCCGGTGGGCGCTCCGCGGCGGCGGGGAGACCGGAGAGATCACCTGTTCATTGTGGCGGCTGTGTTGCGCCGGTGGCGGGTGGGGTGCGTCACTCGGGGTGCGCCGATCGGGGGTTGTGCCCCTCGGGGGAAGGGGGGGGCGGGGCACTGTGGGCTGTGCCACTCGGGTTCGCGGTGTCCCGGACAGGCGGCCACTGCGGACCGTGCGGGCTGCTCCGCCGTAGGCTGCCGGGATGTGCGGAATCGTGGGGTACGTCGGCGGGCAGTCGGCGCTGGATGTTGTCATCGCGGGTCTCAAGCGGCTGGAGTACCGGGGCTACGACTCGGCCGGCGTGGCCGTGCTCGCCGATGGTGGGCTGGCGGCCGCGAAGAAGGCCGGGAAGCTCGCCAATCTGGAGAAGGAGCTGGTCGAGAGGCCCTTGCCGGCCGGGGCGACCGGGATCGGACACACCCGCTGGGCCACGCACGGGGCGCCCAACGACGAGAACGCGCACCCGCATCTGGACAACGCGGGCCGGGTGGCCGTCGTCCACAACGGGATCATCGAGAACTTCGCCGCCCTGCGCGGCGAACTGGCCGACCGCGGACACGACTTGGCGTCGGAGACCGACACGGAGGTCACGGCGCATCTGCTGGCCGAGGCGTACTCCTCGTGCGGGGACCTGGCGGAGGCGATGCGGCAGGTGTGCCGCAGGCTGGACGGGGCGTTCACGCTGGTCGCGGTGCATGCCGACGAGCCGGATGTGGTGGTCGGCGCGCGGCGGAACTCACCGCTGGTGGTGGGCGTTGGAGAGGGTGAGGCCTTCCTCGCGTCGGACGTGGCCGCGTTCATCGCCCATACGCGGTCCGCGATCGAGCTGGGGCAGGACCAGGTGGTGGAGCTCCGCCGGGACGGCGTGCTCGTCACCGACTTCGAGGGGGCACCGGCCGACGTCCGTTCGTACCACGTCGACTGGGACGCCTCGGCGGCGGAAAAGGGGGGTTATGACTACTTCATGCTCAAGGAGATCGCCGAGCAGCCGAAGGCTGTCGCCGACACCCTGCTGGGGCGTATCGATACCGGCGGGCTGCTGACGCTCGACGAGGTACGGATTCCCGCCTCGGTGCTGCGCGAGGTCAACAAGGTCGTCATCGTCGCCTGCGGGACGGCGTTCCACGCGGGGATGATCGCCAAGTACGCCATCGAGCACTGGACCCGGATTCCCTGCGAGACCGAGCTCGCCAGTGAGTTCCGCTACCGGGATCCGATCCTCGACCAGCAGACGCTGGTGATCGCCATCTCGCAGTCCGGCGAGACCATGGACACCCTGATGGCGCTGCGCCATGCCCGCGAGCAGGGCGCGAAGGCGCTGGCCATCTGCAACACCAACGGTTCGACCATTCCACGGGAATCGGACGCGGTGCTCTATACGCACGCCGGGCCCGAGGTGGCCGTCGCGTCGACCAAGGCCTTTCTGACGCAGTTGGTGGCCTGCTATCTGGTCGCGCTCTATCTGGGCCAGGTGCGCGGGACGAAGTGGGCGGACGAGATCCGGGTCGTCATCCGCGAACTGTCCGAGATCTCCTGCCAGGTCGAGCGGGTGCTGGAAACCATGGAACCGGTGAGGGAGTTGGCGCGGTCGCTGGCAGGCAAGGACACCGTGCTGTTCCTCGGCAGGCATGTCGGGTATCCGGTCGCGCTGGAAGGCGCGCTCAAGCTGAAGGAACTCGCCTATATGCACGCGGAGGGATTCGCGGCGGGCGAGCTGAAGCACGGACCCATCGCGCTGATCGAGGAGGACCTCCCGGTGGTCGTCGTCGTGCCCTCGCCGCGCGGGCGGTCGGTGCTGCACGGGAAGATGGTGTCGAACATCCAGGAGATCCGGGCGCGCGGTGCGCGGACCATCGTCATCGCGGAGGAGGGGGACGAGGCCGTCGTGCCGTACGCCGACCACCTGATCCGCATCCCGGCCACGCCCACACTGCTGCAGCCCCTGGTCGCCGCCGTCCCGCTCCAGGTCTTCGCCTGCGAACTGGCGACCGCGCGGGGCAACGAGGTCGACCAGCCGCGCAACCTCGCGAAGTCGGTGACGGTCGAGTGATTGCCGGAGTGGGGACGGGCCTGACAGGGCCCGGAGGTTTCTTGAGGCTCCGGACAGGGCCTGGCGGTCTCTCGGAGCCGGGGGTGGCCGGGTGATTGTCGGAGTCGGGATCGATGTCGCGGAGATCGAAAGGTTCGCCGCGGCGCTGGAACGTACCCCCGAGATGGCCCAACGGCTCTTCCTGCCGGACGAGTTGCTACTGCCGGGCGGTGAGCGGCGGGGTATCGCCTCGCTGGCAGCCCGGTTCGCGGCCAAGGAAGCGCTGGCCAAGGCGCTCGGCGCACCCGGTGGGCTGCGCTGGACGGACGCCGAGGTCTTCGTGGAGGACGGCGGCCGCCCCCGGCTGCGGGTGACCGGCACGGTGGCGGCCCGCGCAGCCGAACTGGGCGTGCAGTCGTGGCATGTCTCACTCAGCCATGACGCGGGGGTGGCCTCGGCCGTCGTGATCGCCGAGGGGTGAGGGGCGAGCGGTGAGGGCTTGGGGCTGAGGGTCCGGGGGTGAGGGTCCAGGGGTGAGGGTTCGCGGCTGAGCGGCCGGGTGAGGTCGGCGTGGCGTGGGCCGCAGGCGGTTGAGAGCGGTGGGGCGACAGTGGAGGGTTGAGGCATGCGTACTGCTTACAGCGTGGAGACCGTACGGACCGCCGAGCGCGAACTGATGGCGAGGCTGCCGGAGGGCGCCCTCATGCAGCGGGCCGCCGCCGGGCTCGCCGCGGCCTGCGCGGATCTGCTGGGGAAGGTGTACGGCGCGCGGGTCGTGCTGCTCATCGGGAGCGGGGACAACGGAGGAGACGCCCTGTACGCGGGCGCTCGGCTGGCGCGGCGCGGTGCGGGGGTGGCGGCGGTCCTGCTGGCACCCGACCGGGCCCATCAGGGCGGCCTGCGGGCGCTGCTCGCGGCCGGCGGGCGGGTCGATGACGTATCGGTGGTCGGCCGGGCCGACCTGGTGGTCGACGGGATCACCGGTATCGGCGGCCGGGGCGGACTGCGGCCCGATGCGGTGGCCGCGCTGTGGGCGGTGTCCGACACGGTGCCGGTGGTGGCCGTGGACCTGCCGAGCGGGGTGTCCGCCGATACGGGCGAGGTCGTCGGCGAGGCCGTACGGGCGGACGCGACCGTGACGTTCGGCGCGTACAAGCCGGCGCTGCTCATCGACCCGGCCGCCGAGTACGCGGGTGCCCTGCGGCTCGTGGACATCGGGCTCGATCTGCCCGTCGTACCGGACCTGGAGTCGCTCCAGTACGCGGACGTGGCGGAGCTGCTTCCGATGCCCTCGGCGGAGAGCGACAAGTACCGGCGCGGCGTCGTCGGCATCGTCGCCGGATCCGCCCGTTATCCGGGAGCGGCGGTGCTGGCCGTGGCGGGTGCGCTGCGGGGCGGGGCCGGGGCAGTGCGGTACGTCGGGCCTGCCGCCGACGCGGTGATCGCACGGTTCCCGGAGACGCTGGTGCACGCCGGGCCCCCGGCGAAGGCGGGACGTGTCCAGGCGTGGGTCGTGGGTCCCGGTCTCGGGGACGACACGTCGGCGGTCGACGACGTACTGGCATCCGATGTTCCGGTGCTGGTGGACGCGGACGGGCTGCGGCTGCTGGACGCGTCGGCCGTACGGGCCCGGTCGGCGCCCACCCTGCTCACCCCGCACGCGGGCGAGGCGGCCGCGCTGCTCGACGTGTCACGGGAGGAGGTCGAGGGGGCTCGGCTCGCGTCGGTACGCGCGCTGGCTTCGCGTTACGGAGCGACCGTCCTGCTCAAGGGCTCGACCACCCTCGTCGCGGCCCCTTCGGGCGACACGCCGGTCCGGGTGAACCCGACCGGCACCCCCTGGCTGGCCACGGCCGGCAGCGGCGACGTGCTCTCGGGCCTGGCGGGCTCACTGTTGGCGGCCGGACTCGAGGCCCGGGACGCGGGCTCCGTCGCGGCCTATCTGCACGGCCTGGCGGCCCGTCGGGCTTCCGGCGGGGCCGCTGTGGTCGCCCAGGACGTGGCGGACGGGATCGCGGGGGCCTGGCGGGATGTCTGCGGGTGACCTGGCGGGATGTCCGAGGGTGACCCACGGGGGGCGTCTGCGGTGACTCGGCGGACGTCCGGTGACCTGGCGGACGTCTGCGGTGACCTGGCGGACGTCTACGGGTGAGGGAGCCGGGCTGTTCGTCCCGTCCCGTCCCGGCAGCTGTTCAGCCCTGGGCCCGGGGCTGGGGGGTGAGGCCTGTGTCCGAGGCGGGGGAGGAGCGGCAGTTCTGTGGGGAAGCGGCAGTTCTGTGAGGGAGTGGGAGTCCGCGCTCTGAGAGACTGGAGCGCGACTGGGGCGCGATGACGGGGACAGACAGATGACTGAGGCACGTAGATGACCGGTACGCGTAGTAACCGGGGCACAGAGGCGGCCGGCACAGAGGCGGCCGGCACGGAGGCGGCCGGCACGGAGGCGGCCGCGGTGGGTGGCGGCCGGGGCACGGGGATCACCGGGGCACCCATGCGAGCGCGCGCCGAGATCGATCTCGGCGCGCTGCGCGCCAATGTGCGGGCGCTGCGCGCCCGTGCGCCCCGTGCGCAGCTCATGGCAGTGGTCAAGGCGGACGCGTATGGCCACGGCATGCTCCCCTGCGCCCGGGCCGCACTCGCGGCCGGAGCCGACTGGCTCGGTACCGCGACCCCGCAAGAGGCTCTGGCGCTGCGCGCCGCGGGCATCCGGGCCCGGCTGCTCTGCTGGCTGTGGACGCCCGGCGGGCCGTGGCGGGAGGCCATCGAGGCCGACATCGACGTGTCCGTGGGCGGTATGTGGGCGCTCGACGAGGTACTGGACGCGGCGCGGGCCGGTGGCCGTACAGCCCGTATCCAGCTCAAGGCCGACACCGGTCTCGGGCGGGGCGGATGCCAGCCCGCCGACTGGCCCGAACTCGTCGGCGCCGCAGTCGCCGCCGAGGCCGAGGGCCTGGCCGACGTCACGGGGATCTGGTCGCACTTCGCATGCGCCGACGAGCCGGGCCATCCGTCCATCGCCGCACAGCAGGCCCGCTTCGACGAGGCCATCGCGTACGCGGAGAAGGCGGGGCTCAGCCCGGAGGTCCGGCACATCGCCAACTCGCCGGCCGTGCTGACGCTGCCCGAGGCGCAGTACGACCTGATCCGTCCGGGCGTCGCGCTCTACGGTATCTCGCCCGTACCGCAGCTCGGCAGCGCCGCCGACTTCGGCCTGCGCCCGGTCATGACACTCAGCGCCCGCCTGGGCCTGGTCAAACACGTACCGGCGGGGCACGGCGTCAGCTATGGCCACCACTACGTCACCCCGACCGAGACCACGCTCGGCCTGGTCCCCCTCGGGTACGCGGACGGGGTCCCGAGGCACGCTTCGGGTAAGGGCCCTGTGCTGGTCGGCGGCCGATTGCGGCGGGTCGCGGGCCGGGTCGCCATGGACCAGTTCGTCGTGGACCTGGAGGGGGACGAACTCCTTCCGGGGGCGGAGGCGGTTCTGTTCGGGCCGGGTGACCGGGGCGAACCGACCGCGGAGGACTGGGCCGGGGCCGCGGACACGATCGCGTACGAGATCGTCACCCGCATCGGGCCGCGCGTGGACCGTGTGTATGTGAATGAGGAACCGGACGATCAGCAACCGGACGATCAGCAGTCGGACGACCGGTAGCTGGACGGACCGGTAACCGGGCGGTCAGTATTCGGACGACCGGCAGCCGGCCGACCAGTAACGGGACGGCCGGCAGCCCGACGACCAGTAGGAGAGCGGCACGGTGAGCGAGAGCACCAGCGCGAATGTGGCCCAGGCCGCCGCGGCGGGCGCCAACTGGCGCAGAGCGGGTGGCTTCGCCGGCGCCGCGATCGGTGTACTCGCGGCCGGTGCGGCGGCGGGCGTGGCGGTCGAGCGGCTGACGGTCGGCCGCGGCATGCGCAAGAAGGCGCGGCTCGCCCTCGACGCGTCGGGCCCGTACGGCTCCCTGCGCGGCCTGCCGGGCCGGGCGATCGCCGATGACGGCACCGGGATCCACTACGAGGTCGACGCCTGCACACCGGGGTCGCACACGGGTGCACGGGACCGGGGCGACGGCGGGGAACCGCATGGAGCCAGGGCGGCCGGGGCAGCCAGAGACGGGGCGGCCGGGGCGCGTAAGCGGCGACTGTCCGGGCGTGGGGCGGCTCAGCCCGTCACGGTCGTCTTCTCGCACGGCTACTGCCTCAGCCAGGATTCCTGGCACTTCCAGCGCGCGGCGCTGCGCGGCATCGTCCGTACCGTCCACTGGGACCAGCGCAGCCACGGCCGCTCGGAGCGCGGAAGGGCACAGGCTGACGGCGTACCGGTCACCATCGACCAGCTCGGCCGCGATCTGAAGGCAGTCATCGACGCGGCAGCACCGGAGGGGCCTCTGGTGCTGGTGGGGCATTCGATGGGCGGTATGACGATGATGGCGCTCGGCGACCAGTTTCCCGAGCTGGTCAGAGACCGGGTCGTCGGCTCCGCGTTCGTCGGCACCTCCTGCGGGAGGCTCGGCGAGGTCAGTTTCGGGCTGCCGGTGGCAGGTGTGAACGCGGTGCGGCGTGTGCTTCCCGGCGTACTGAAGGCCCTCGGCTCCCAGACCGAGCTGGTGGAGCGGGGGCGGCGGGCCACTGCGGACCTGTTCGCCGGACTGATCAAGCGGTACTCGTTCGGTTCGAAGGATGTCGATCCCGGAGTGGCCCGGTTCGCGGAGCGGCTGATCGAGGGGACACCGATCGACGTCGTCGCGGAGTTCTATCCGGCCTTCACCGACCACGACAAGGCGGACGCGCTGGCCGCGGTCTTCGCCGAGGTGCCCGCGCTCGTCCTGGCCGGCGAGAACGATCTGGTGACGCCGAGCGCGCACAGCCAGTTCATTGCCGATCTGCTTCCTGCGGCCGAACTGGTCCTCGTTCCCGATGCCGGGCACCTGGTCATGCTCGAACATCCGGAGATCGTGACCGGTCGGCTGACCGAGCTGCTGGCGAGGGTGGGCGCGGTACCGGCAGACGCTAACGTTGGCCTGTATGGACGCCCCGCACAGCCCGGCAGCTGACACGGCCGCCGCATTCGCCATCCGACTGACCATCGATTCCCCCGACCGTATGCAGGAGTTGGGCCGTCGCCTCGCAGTGCTGCTGCGCCCAGGCGATCTGGTGATGCTCTCCGGCGAACTCGGCGCGGGCAAGACCACCCTCACCCGCGGCCTGGGCGAGGGCCTCGGCGTGCGCGGGGCGGTCACGTCCCCGACCTTCGTCATCGCCCGCGTCCATCCGCCGCTGGGCGCCGGTCCCGCGCTGGTGCATGTGGACGCGTACCGCCTGGGCGGCGGGCTCGATGAGATGGAGGACCTCGATCTGGATGTCTCGCTGCCCGACTCGGTGATCGTGGTCGAGTGGGGGGACGGGAAGGTCGAGGAGCTGTCGGACGACCGGCTCCGGGTGGTCATCGAGCGGGGTGTGGGCGACACGGACGACGACCGCCGCGTGGTGACGGTCAGCGGGGTCGGAACGCGCTGGGTGGAGGAGACGCAGCGGGCGGGCCTCGACGGGCTTCGCGCGCTCGGGGAGGCCTGAGAGAACTCGGCGGGGCCGGGGTTCCGGGGAGGACGCGGCGGAGATTTCCGGTCAGCCCTGGGACTTCGGGATGGCCTCGGGGAGTCCGGGAGTCCGGGAGGAGACCTGGATATTCCGTGGGGCTGGAAAGCCCGCGTACGTCGCGGGAAATTCACCCCGTACTTTCCGACAAGCCGTCGGCAAGGTGTTGCACAGATCCCACCGGGCGTGGTCACATGTATACCAAGACCTGGTTAGGTCTACCTAACCATGCCTGACCGAGGAGGCAGCCATGTCCGCATCGGAGACCGAAGCGCAGTCGCCGTCCCCCATGTCGATGCGCGATCTGCTCGCCTCCTGCGAGGCGGCGAATGCCGTGTCCACACCACCGCGCGCCCCCGCGCCGGAGCCCACCGCCGTCACCGGGGAGCCTGAGGAAGAGCGCGACGCCGCGTAATCCGTTCGGGTTACAGCTCGGGCGTCAGCCGTAGGTAGGCGGGGCCCGCGCGCGGCAGCGGGAAACCCATGAAGCACGGGGGCTCGCACACGGGGACAGGCGAGGCACCGGGGACTGACTGACGGGTGCCGGGAGCGAGTCGTAGGGGACCCCGCCGCGGGCCACCCGGCACCAGGCGTGAGCCATGCGGATTCCGAGCCGGCCGCCATACGTCTGGGGACCCGGCGCGAGTCACATGTGGCCGCGGGTGGTTGGTTACGGCACGACGATGATCTTCGTGCCGTACGTCGCGAGCGGCCACATCGCGTTGCCGTCCGCGCGCTTCATCCGGATGCCGCCGGTCTTCTGCTCCGGTTCGGGGCTCGACATGGAGTTGTCCGTGGCGGCACTGAACCCGACCGTCACCCCATTGACGCTCGCGAACCGCACCACATGCTCGATCGGCACCCCGTCGGAGCCCACCGTGCTGCCTGTGCGCGAAGTCACCTGGTACGTCCCCGGCCGCGGATTCACCGAGCTCGGCATGACCTCGAAGGTCCGCACGCCGGCCCCGGTGTCGCTCACCAGCCACACCCGCTTCGCCCTGAGCGAGTACACGACGCGGGAGCCCGCACCCGAGTGCGGCGGCACCGCGCGGCTGTTCTGCCTTCCCGGCTTCGTCGGGGTGCCCGACGGCTTGGCCGGGGAGGACGCCGAGGACGAGGGCTTGGGGGCCGCGAGGTTGGCGGGGGCGTTCGCCGACGCCTGGTAGGCGAGGAAGCCGACCACGGCAAGAGCTGCCCCGGTGAGCCCGGCCACGATTCCCGAGCTGCTCCTTGACACCTGAGGCTCCCCATTTCTCGTACGTACGAATTCTCGGTGACGTTAGCAGCAGCGGGCTGACGGGACGGGGCGCCGTGCCCCCGTCGCGGGAGCCGTAGGCTGTTTGTGTGCTCCTGCTCGCCGTTGATACCGCCACGCCCGCTGTCACTGCCGCCCTCCACGACGGAACATCCGTGGTCGCCGAGTCCAGTCGGACCGACGCCCGCCGTCATGGGGAACTGCTGCTGCCCGCCGTCGACCATGTCCTCGCCGAAGCCGGTCTGAAACTGGACGCCGTCACGGGCATCGTCGTCGGCGTCGGGCCGGGACCTTACACCGGGCTGCGCGTCGGGCTGGTGACGGCCGCCACGTTCGGCTCCGCGCTGGGCGTACCCGTGTACGGGCTGTGCACGCTGGACGGCCTCGCATACGCGTCGGGGCTTGACGGCCCCTTCGTCGTCGCGACGGACGCCCGGCGCAAGGAGGTCTACTGGGCGCGGTACGACGGATTCCGCACCCGGCTGGGTGAGCCCGCCGTGGACCGGCCCGCGGACATTGCCGCACAGGTCGCGGGGGTGCCTGCTGTGGGGGCCGGCGCCCTGCTCTATCCCGACACCTTCCACGACGCCCGAGCTCCCGAACACGTATCGGCCGGGGCCCTCGCGGCGCTGGCGGCCGAGAAACTGGCGAGGGCAAGCAGTGCCGGCGAGATTGGTGCTGATGGAACCGACGCTGCTGGAACCGGCGCTGACGGAACAGGTGCCGACAGATCCAGTGCCGGTGCCGTCGGGGTGGAGAGGGGCGACGCGGTTGTCGCCGAAGGGTTCCTTCCGGTCACGCCGCTCTATCTGCGGCGCCCCGACGCCCAGGTACCGAAGAACTACAAGGTGGTCACCCCGCAGTGACACCTGTGCTGCGTGAGATGCGCTGGTGGGACATCGCCCCCGTGCTGGAGCTCGAACACGAGCTGTTCCCCGACGACGCCTGGTCCGAGGGCATGTTCTGGTCCGAGCTGGCCCACGCACGTGGGCCGGCCGCGACCCGCCGGTATGTGGTCGCGGAGACCGCTGAGCGGATTGTCGGCTACGCGGGCCTCGCGGCGGTCGGCGGCACCGGCGACGTGCAGACCATTGCTTCGGCCCGGGACCAGTGGGGCACAGGGCTCGGCGCCGAGCTCCTGAGTGATCTCCTCAAACACGCCACCGACTTCGAGTGCGCCGAGATCCTTCTCGAAGTACGAGTCGACAACATCCGTGCCCAGAAACTCTACGAACGCTTCGGCTTCGAGCCCATCGGCTTCCGTCGCGGCTACTACCAGCCGGGCAATGTGGATGCGCTCGTCATGCGCCTCGAACTTCGCCCGGAAATGGGCCTCGCACAAGGAACAGAGATCCATGGCTGACGAACCTCTCGTACTCGGCATCGAGACCTCCTGCGACGAGACAGGGGTCGGCATCGTCCGCGGTACGACGCTGCTCGCGGACGCCGTCGCATCGAGTGTCGACACGCATGCCCGCTTCGGCGGAGTCGTTCCTGAGATCGCTTCGCGGGCGCACCTGGAAGCGATGGTTCCGACCATTGAACGTGCGCTGAAGGAAGCTGGGGTCGTCGCGACGGATCTCGACGGCATCGCAGTGACGGCGGGGCCCGGTCTCGCCGGAGCACTGCTGGTCGGCGTATCCGCGGCGAAGGCGTACGCGTACGCGCTGGGCAAACCGCTCTACGGCGTCAACCACCTGGCCTCCCACATCTGTGTGGACCAGCTGGAGCACGGGCCACTGCCCGAGCCGACCATGGCGTTGTTGGTGTCGGGCGGACACTCGTCGCTGTTGCTGGCACCCGACATCACTGCGGACGTCCGTCCCCTGGGCGCGACGATCGACGACGCGGCCGGCGAGGCCTTCGACAAGATCGCGCGGGTGTTGAACCTCGGCTTTCCAGGCGGTCCGGTCATCGACCGGCTGGCACGGGAGGGAAATCCGAAGGCCATCGCGTTCCCGCGCGGTCTGACCGGGTCGCGTGACGCGGCGTACGACTTCTCGTTTTCCGGGCTCAAGACATCAGTGGCGCGCTGGGTCGAGGCGAAGCGGGCGGCGGGCGAGGAAATCCCGGTGCGCGATGTGGCGGCGTCGTTCCAGGAGGCGGTTGTCGACGTGCTGACGCGTAAGGCCGTCCGTGCGTGTAAGGACGAAGGCGTCGACCACCTCATGATCGGCGGCGGCGTCGCCGCCAACACCCGGCTGCGCGCGCTCGCCCAGGAGCGGTGCGAACGGGCCGGTATCCGGCTGCGGGTGCCACGTCCCGGGCTGTGTACGGACAACGGCGCGATGGTCGCGGCGCTCGGTGCGGAAATGGTGGCGCGGAACAGGACGGCATCGGACTGGGATCTGTCTGCGGACTCGTCGCTGCCGGTGACGGACCCGCACGTGCCTGGGGTCGCGGGGGGCCACGGGGCGGGATCTGGGCACGTTCATCACGATCATGACCACGTGCACGAGATCAGTAAGGACAACCTCTACTCATGACCATCGCTCTGATGTGGGAGGCCCGCGCGGCCGACGGCCGGGGTGCTGAGTTGCTGGCGTGGGTACGACAGCAGGCAGAAGCAGAGGCTCCCAGGTTGGGGCTGGCGGGAACGACGAGCCCACTGCGCCGGGAGTTTCTGCGTGCTCCGGAGGACCGGGTGCTGGTCCTCACCTGGTGGGACGCTCCTTACGATGCAGACCTGCCCGAACTACCCGAACCTGACGCTGGCTTGATCACACGCGCGGTACACCGGTGGCGCTTTGAATCCGTCGGGGTGGAGTAGGCCTGGCTGTGGCTGTGGCTGTGGCTGTGGCTGTGGCTGTGGCTGTGCCGGAGTCCGGTGGATCGCTCGGCCACACCCGTTCCTGGTCATCTGCGCTGACTGTTTTGCCAACTCGCTGAGGCGGCGAGTTGCCTGCACCGAGCCGATTTCCCCTCTGCAGCGGGACCTGGAAGGTGCCAGGCGGGCCGGTGCTGGTGCCGGGTGTCGACGCTGTGCCGAATTGCTGATTCAACCGGCCCGGTTCCTGCCCCGGCTCGCCCCCGGCCCCCTGCGCTGCCACCAAAGGGTGACCGTTGGTCCTTGCTGGCCTATCGCCTTTGCTATTCCGCGTAGTTACGAGGCGTATTGAGATAGATGTGGCCGGTCGGGCTGACCCAAGTGGTGATTCCGGTGACTGAGTCCCGCGTGACCGTCCAGTTGCCGCGATGCTTCATGAGGTGGTGGCGACGGCAGATCGGGATGAGATTCTCCGGGACTGTCTGACCGCCGGACTCGGGATGGGCATGATCGAACTCCTTGACGTGGTCAAGGTCGCATCGCTGTGCCGGCATACGGCATGAAGGGAAGGCGCACTGCTGGTCCCGGGCGACGACATGTCGTTCGGCTTCGGCGCTGGGTCGGTAGGTGGTGGGGTCGGTCTTGATGAGCAGGCCTGTCTTCGGGTGAGTGATCAAGCGCCGCCAGATCGTTCCCTCGGCAAAGGCGATGGTGCGGGCCTGTGTGGCGGTGACGGGGCCATAGCCCTTCAGCTCTGCCGGATCCTCGCTCGCGCCGATCAGTACGTCTAGGGGCACCGTCACGTGCACGAGTGCGGTGGCGGGCGCCGGTCGTCCAGGGACGCTTTGGTGGGGTGTGGGTGCCTCGGGTGTCGCAGGTGTGTGGGAAGGGCCGCTGAGCAGCACAGGCCGGTTGAGAATGAGGTCGGCCAGAGCGTCCACTCGGCGCTGGCTGAGGGTGCGGTCGTCCACGACGAGGGTCGTGGCGTGGGCGTCTACTGCTTGGTCGAAGCGGGCGCCGAGCTCCGCCGGTACCGTGGCACCCCAGGTGACCATTCCGTCGTCCTGTGGGTAGCGGACGATCTCCCGTTCTTTTGTCCCCAGCTCCAGTCGGCGCTGGTAGCCCTCCGGGTCTGCCTTGATTACCTGGCGCCGCAGAGCTCGGGAACTCTGGCCGGTGGCCTGGGTGGGCATCTTCGTCGCCATGGCCGACTCGACTCGGGCGGCGGCCTTCGGTTCGAGGACTCGGCAGGCGTTGGCCAGGTTTCTGGCCTGCATGTAACAGATCTCTCCGCCTTCGAGCAGGCCGAGTGTGTTGGCGTACTGACCGGCCAGTTCCTTGGCGATCTGAAGGCGCTCGGTGGCGGTCGAGTTGCTGATGCGCAGGGCGCAGGCCACTTCTTCGGCCGCGTACTCCCCGTTGTTCAGGAGCTGGGTGTCGATATCGCGTTCGCTGGAGGGCGGCGCTGCCTCGGCATGTGCTGCGATGTCGGCCAGCAGATGGACTTGGCGGGCGGCGAACCATGCTGCGTGGCGCTCCAGGACAGCCAGAGCATCGATCCGTCCGCGTGGCGACAGTTGCTCTGACTCCAGGGCGCCGAGGAGCGCAGCAGTCTGGGCTGAGGGAGCTGCTTGCCGTAGGTGGGCGGCCCAGTCGTCAGGCGTCTGCGGGCCGGCTGGGCTCGGTGAAGCTGCTGGAGCCCCTGGAGTTGAGGGAGCTCCAGAAGTTGGGAATGCCGAAGGAGCGGGTGGGTCGGGCAGGGCAGGTGCGCCGGGCGGCCGACGCTCGGAGGCTCTGTCCTGCCCGCCCTGCCCGTCAGGATCGACCGGCCCCGGTCCGCCCTGCCCGTCAGGATCGACCGGCCCCGGTCCGCCCTGCCCGTCAGGATCGACCGGCCCCGGTCCGCCCTGCCCGTCAGGATCGACCGGCCCCGGTCCGTCCAGCCCCTCGGGACCGACCGGCCCGTAGGGTCCCACCGATGCGCCAAGTGGGTCGAGCGGGCTGAACGAAGCACGTGGTGCGGGCTCACTTCTGTCCAGCACCGCGGTCTGGGCTGCGTACGTCGGCCGGTCGGTCCCCGACCGGGTTGCCTGGATCGCCCGGGTCGCCCGGCCGACCCCTGCCGTTTGGCGCGTCTGATCAGTCTGGATGGTCATGGCCCACACCCCCGTGATTGGCCTCAACTCTCGCCATCCCCTTGGCGAGTCACACGCCCATCGTTCCTCACTCTCCGTAGTAATGCCAGGTCGTGATGGGCTTTCACTCGTATGAATGGCAGATCCGGAACGCGGAACTCAACATTTCGACTCGGCTGTGACCTTGCGCGAGAGGCTGTGGGGCTCCGTCGGCAGTGTGTCTTCCGGGGAGGCCAGGAGGGCCGGGGGGAAGGGCGTGGCGCCGCCGTTCAGGCCCGGCTCAGCAGCCCGTCGACAACCGCCTCCAGTTGCTCCGCGATGTCGTACGACTCCGTTACCTCGACCCAGTGGCCGGCCAGAGCCGTGAGGTGTGGCAGAGCGACCCCGTCCTGATCCGCCAGCAGTTCGGGGAAGGGGCGCCTGCGGTCCGGCTCTTGTTCGGCCGCACGTTTCGCCATGGTGTTACCGAAGACGAGATCGCCGTAGATGCAGTGCCAGATGGTGCGGTACGCGTGCACGGCCCGGGTTTCGCTGAGCCCGCAGGTGAGGCCGGCGCCGATGATCTCGTCGACCATCCACAGCGCGGCCCTGTCCGTCAGATCCCCGAGCGTGAGGATCTCGACGACCCAGGGAATCTGACGCAGTACGTCGTGTATGTGCACCGACACCGCGAGCATCCGCGCGCGTGGGTCCGCGGGAAGGTCGGGGCGGGGGAAGCCGTCCGCGATGCCGGACAGGGTGAGCATCAGCAGCTCGTCCTTGTCGCGAACATGGTGGTACAGCGCCATCGGGGTGACGCCGACCTCTTTCGCGACCCGGCGCATGGAAAGGGCTCCTGCGCCCTCCTTCTCGATGATGCGCCGCGCGGTTGCGACGATCGTCTCCGGCTCGATCCGCCGGGGCCGGCCCACGGCCCGCTTGCCTGCCCGCGCCCCGCCATCCGCAACTTCGTCGTCTGCCACCTGCCCATTCTCCATCGCACCTCGATGGCGTTCGTCCCACTCGCCCGCTCGCTGCCCTTCTCTCTCTTCCTCTGCCTTTTCTGTACGCGTATAGTAATGCCCTTCGGCGTGACTGTAACGAGGAACTCCCCGGAACAGCAAGGTCGTTGGCTGATGCCCGTGCTGCTCACCGTGCAGTTCATGGTGTCGTTGGACATGTCGGTGGTGAACGTCGCGCTGCCGGACATCGGAAGGGATCTCGGCTTCACGCCCGAAGGGCTGCCCTGGGTGATCAATGCCTACGCGCTCGCCTTCGGCGGCCTGCTGATGCTCGGCGGGCGTCTCGCCGATGTGGTCGGCAGACGGCGCGCCCTGCTGGGCGGGTTCGCGCTCTTCGGCGCCGCAAGCCTGGTCGGAGGGCTGGTCAGCAGCCCTGGCGCGCTGATAGCGGCACGGGCCGCTCAGGGGGCGGGCTCAGCGGTCCTCGCACCGGTCGCGCTCATCCTGATCACCGTCAACTACCGGCCAGGGAAACCACGCTCACGTGTGCTGGGCCTGTGGGGCATGGCGGGAGCGGTGGGTGGCGCGGTCGGAATGCTGGCGGGCGGGCTGCTCACCAGCTGGACCGGGTGGCGCTCGGTGATGCTGATCAATGTGCCGGTGGTGGTGCTGGCCCTCTTTGCTGCTCGTACTGCCGTCACCCCTCGTACTGCCGTCACCCCTCGTACTGCCGTCACTGCTCCTACTGCCGTCACCGTTCCTACTGCCGTCACTCCTCGCACTGCTGTCACCGCTCCTGCTGCCGGCACCAAGGGCCGTAGCGAAGGCCCGGTGCCGCGGCTCGATGCGGCGGGGGCGTTCCTCGTCACAGGCGGAACGGCGGCGCTGGTCCTCGCCCTCGTACGGACAGAGTCGTACGGCTGGACCTCCTCCACCACACTGCTCACGCTCGCCGTTGCCGTGGCGCTGCTGGCCACGTTCGTCGTGGTCGAGTTGCGGGTGCGTGGCCCTCTGCTCCGGCTCGGGCTCCTCGCGCACCGGCCGGTTCTCTCCGCGAACCTCTTCTCGTTGCTGATGTCCTCCGGGCAGTTCGCGACCTTCTACTTCACCTCGCTCTATCTGCAGCAGGTGCTGGGTTACGGCCCGACAGCCACGGGCCTCGCCTTCCTGCCGTTCTGCGTGGGCATCGTGGCCGGCTCGCTGGCCGCACCCCGCGCGGTGGCCAGGTTCGGTTCGAGCGCGACGCTGGTGGCCGGGGGCGTGCTGGGCGCGGCGGGCTTCGCCTGGTTCGCTCGGACGGTTGCTGTCGGATCCAGCTTCGTCGGCTCGGTACTCGGCCCGTCGCTCATGGCGAGTGTCGGTATCGGCATGTGTTTCGTCCCGTTGGGTACACAGGCCACGGCAGGGGGGGGCCGCACCGGAGATGGGCATGGCCTCAGGTCTGCTGAACAGCTCGCGCCAGATCGGCGGTTCGCTCGGACTCGCCGTACTCGTCACCATCGCGGCCCACGCGTCGGGCAGCGCGTCGGGCGGAACATCCGGAGAGGCACGGAACAGCGGCACCGGCGTCGCCCTTGACCGTACCGCTCTGGTCGATGGGCAGTCGGCCGCTTTCTGGGCCGCTTCGGCTCTGCTGGTGGTGGCGAGCCTGGCTGTGGCTGCGCTCGGCATGCGTAGCAGAGGGGCCGGACCGGACGGCACACGGACCACAACGGCTTCCCTGCCCACGGGGGCGATGGACGCAGGCGCAGATGCGACGGCAGTGCAGATTCAGGCACAGGCACAGGCACGGGCACGGGCACGCGATCTGGATCAGACATAAGACCCGGACTAGACGTGAGACCCGGACCATGACGTGGGAACCGGGCCAGATGAGTGGGGCCCGGACCAGATGTGGAGCCCGGACCAGACGTGGAACCTGGACCAGTCGCAGGACCTGGACCAGATGCGGTCAGGGCAGCGCAGGGCCGGTGAGGTCGCGGGCGTGACCAGTGAAGTCCTCCGGCCCGTTCCGGCCTGCCCTACGCTGTGGCGCCATGTCACCCACTCCGCCCGCCATGGACCTCGACCCCGTCCGCCGGACCGTCTTCGCTCAGGAACTGCGGATCGCGCTCGCGGCGCAGTGTCCCGGCTCGGTGGCGGTGTTGCGTGGTTCGCTTGCCCGCGGTACGGCGGATGCGTACAGCGACATCGACCTGGCCTGGACTGTCCCCGACGCGCAGTTCGAGGCCTGTGTGGCTGCTGTCGAAGCCTGTCTGGGCGCGGTGAGGCCGGTCGTCTCGCTGCGCAGTGACCCGGATTTTCAACGGTCGTGCAGTCGGCGGCTGTTGTTCCTTGCCTTCCGGGATATGCCGCTGTTCTGGCGGCTGGACCTGGAGGTCGCGGCAGTGTCCGACGAGCAGGCCGGTCCGACGGGTGCCGGCCCGGGTGGGGCCCCGCACCCGCCGGACGGCGGCAGCCCAGCAGTGGTGAGGGATCCCGAGTGGTCTCTCGCGGCCAGTGCACTCGCCAATGGCGTGGCTGTCGTCAAGGCGGTGTTGCGCGGGCAGCAGGAGGTGGCCGCGGGGCTGCTGGAGCGTGGTCTGCGGAGGGTCGGTGCCAGCGGGTCGGCGAGCGGCCGGTGGCGGGCGGACGTTGCACGGCTCGCGGACGCGGCCGCCCGGCACGAACCCGCTCAGCGTCCCCTCGCCGATCAGGTCAGACGTCTCGCGGCGGAACTGCTGGAGGGATGAACGCTCGGCCGGGCCTTCCGCCCCCCCCCGGGGTCCCCGCCCCCCCCGGGGTCCCCGCCCCTCCAAAGAAGCCAGCCCCCTCGGCCTCCCCGCTCCTCCCCCGGCCACCGGTCAGGTCAAGAGCAGCTGGTCCCGTACGCCGGCACCTTCCCGTCCAGCAGATACGCGTTCGCCGTGCCATCGATGCACGCGCTGCCGTCCCCGTACGAGCAGTGCCCCTCGCCGCCCTTCCAGGTGACCAGCACTCCGACTCCCTTTCCGAGCCGCCGCGCCATCGCCTTCGCTCCGCCGTACGGGGTGGCGGGGTCGCCCGTATTGCCGATGACCAGAATGGGCGGGGCCCCCTTTGCGCTGACCTCCATGTGTTTCATGGCCCCCTTGACGGGCCAGTACGTGCACTGGTTCAGCGCCCACGCGAACTGTGCGCCGAACAGCGGCGACGCCTTGCGGTAGGCGGGCAGCCGGCGCTCGATCTCGGCCCTCCCCACCGGTACGCCGGTGTCGGCACAACTGGTCGCCGAGAACACATTGCTGCTGTTCGAGTAGTGCCCCCTGGCATCGCGGCCCGTCATGCTGTCGGACATCGCGAGCAGCGCCGCGGGGTTGTGCGTACGGAGGTATCCGGCGACCGCGCTCGCCATTCGCGACCAGCCGGAGCTCGGTGAGTACAGCGCACCCTCGATCGCCGTCAGCGCGAGCGAGTCGTTGAGCGTGCGGCCCCCTGCTGCGGGCGCGGGATGCTTCTCCAGACCGGCCACGAGACCGGTCAGTACCTTCTCGACCCCTTCGGGAGTGGAGTGGTGCAGCGGACAGAGGTACGTGGCCGCGACACAGGAGCGTGCGAAGTGGTCCAGAGCCAGCTGAAACCCCTTCAGCTGGTAGAGGGCGCCTTGGGTGAAGTCCTTGTCGGGGTGCATGACACCGTCGAACACGGCACGGCCGACCTTCTCCGGGAAGAGGTGGGCGTAGGTCGCGCCCAGCTCCGTACCGTACGAGAAGCCGTAATAGTTCAGCTTCTTGTCGCCCACCGCCGCACGGATCCGGTCCAGGTCCCTGGCCACGTTGGTGGTCGTCAGATACGGCAGGAGAGGGCCGGACTTCTTCGCACACTGCGTGGCGAAGTTCCGGGTCGCGTCCATCCACCGCCGGACCTCGGTGGGGGTGTCCGGGGTGGAGTCGACGGCGTTGAGCGCATCGGTCTCCGGGCCGGTGAGACAGTTGACGGGTGCGCTGTTGCCTACCCCGCGCGGATCGAAACTCACCAGGTCGTAACGGGTGTTGAGCTTCGCGAACGTGGGTGTGAAAGCGGGCAGTGTGTCGACGCCCGAGCCGCCGGGGCCGCCGAAGTTGTAGATCAGTGAGCCGATCCGCCTGCCCGGACCTGTCGCCCGGTGCCGGATCAGCGCCAGCGGGATCGTCTTCCCTCCGGGCTTGGTGTAGTCGAGGGGGACGTTCAGCGTGGCGCAGGTCCAGCCGGTGCCGGGGGCCTTGCCTCCGCCCTCTGCCTGGGCCGGTGCGGGACACGTGGTCCACGTCGGCCGGTCCTGAGCCCGGGGTGCTGTGAGGGTGCCGGGGGCTGTCGACGGCAGGGCGTCGGATGGAGCCGGGGCGGAGGCGAACGCGGGCCCACCGAGCAGCAGCGAAGCGGCAGCGGCGCACCCCACGGCCCGAGCGGCGGCTGTACGGGCCGCGCCGGCGTGCGCCGTACGGGACGGCTCACTGGGGGGCGTACCGAGCGGCGTACGGACCGGTACAGGGACGGACGACCGGGAAGAGCGGGACGAGCGGAACGAGCGGAACGAGCGGGGCGGGTGGAACGGGTGGAGCGACAAACGCGCCGACGGGCGCGACGGCTTACGAGGCGTCATGTCGATCATCCTCTGACGACCCGTCGGATCCCGCCCGGCGCAAGGGCCGTACGGGGGACAGCTAGCCAGCCAGCCATCCGGCCAAGCCAGCCAGCCAGTCAAGCCAGCCAGTCAAGCCAAGCCAGCCGACCAGTCGGGCCCAGCCGACCAAGGCATCCACCCCACCTGCACCGCCGGGTAATCCTCGTCCGGATTACCGTCCGGCCCTACGGCTCCCGGTGCCCGTACGCGTAACCTTGAAGGCACAGGACGCATGGGCCAGGGGGAAGGGGCCGCAAGTGAGCTGGTTCTGGTGGGTATTCATCTTCTTCATGGTCGGTGGCTTCGGCTGGATCGCCGACACGGGGCGCACCGCGCTGCGCACGCGCCATGAGCGCCGGATGGAACGGCTGGAGACGGCCGAGCGGGAGCGCAGGGAGATCGAGGCGGCGCACAGACCGCCCGAGCCGATCTGCGGCTGTACGCATCACCTCGCCAAGCACGACCGGCAGGGCAAGTGCCACGAGACCGTCGAAGTGCCGACCTCCTGGGACGAGAACAAGAAACCGCTGAGCTTCGAGCCCGGGGTCTGCAACTGCCAGCAGTACGTGGGGCCGCAGCCGTTGTCCCAGGTGTACGCGGACGAGCTGACGGACCTGGCCTGAGCTACGGAAGAAGCGCTTGAGGCGAAGCGCCGCCTGTGGAAGTGGCACCTGTGGAAGTGGCGCCTGCGGGGACGAGGCGCCTGCGGGGACGAGGCACTTTCAGAGAAGCATCGATGCCTGTGGGACGAGGTATCCGAGCACGAGGCGGGGCGCAGCAGGCAAAGAGGGCGGCAGGAAGGCGAGGCGGGCGGGGCAGTAAAGCGAGGTGGAGAGCAGGTAAGGCGCGGAGCAGCGGAGCCCGGGCCCGTCAGGGGCTCGAAGGGGGGCTCGCGGGCTGCCCGATCAGCATCGTCGGCGCGCCTGCGACGCGGGTGAGGATCACGGTGGCCGCGTTCGGCCCCTGCGGCTTGACTCGGCGGCGTACCTCTTCCGGTTCGACTGCCGAGCCGCGCTTCTTGACCGTGAGGTTTCCGACCCCCCGCTCACGCAGCAGCGCCTTCAGTTTTTTCAGGCCGAAGGGGAGTTCGTCCGTGATCTCGTAGGCCGTCGCGTACGGGGTGCGGCGCAGTTCGTCCGCTGTGACGTAGGCGATGGTCTCGTCGATCAGCCCGCCGCCGAGCTCCTCAGCGACCTCGGCGACGAGATGGGCGCGGATGACGGCGCCGTCCGGTTCGTACAGATACCGGCCGACCGTGCGCACCGCGGGATCGGGGAGTCCGCGGCCCGTGAGGGTGGCCCCCGAAGGGAGCAGCGTGGCGCGGCGCAGCCCCGGTGCCGTGCCGAACCAGAGCACCGCTTCCTTGACGTCACCGCCGTCGGAGATCCACTCGGCCTCCGCCTCGCCGGGGATCATCTCGTGCGGGATACCGGGAGCGATTTTGATGGCTCCCGCTGTCCGGGGGGACGGACCGGAGGCCGGGCGGCCGGCCACCGCGCCGATGGCCCAGGACAGCGGCGGTGAGTACGCCTCTGGGTTGAAGATCCGGCCGCGACCGCCACGCCGTGCCGGGTCGACGAAGACCGCGTCGTACGGGTCCGTGGCGACCTCCGCCACATCGGTGCACCGCACCTCGATGAGGCTGCCCAGCCCGAGGGCGTCGGCATTGGCCCGTACGACTTCGGCCGTCAGCGGATCGCGGTCGACCGCCAGCACGGAGATCCCGGCGCGGGCGAGCGCCAGGGCGTCCCCGCCGATGCCGCAGCACAGGTCCGCGACGGTGCGTACGCCCAGTTCAGCGAAGCGGCGGGCGCGGTACTCGGCGACGGATTTACGGGTGGACTGCTCCACGCCATTGGGTGTGAAGAACATCCGGTACGCGTCGTCGGCGCCGAATTTCGGGACGGCCCGCTGTCGCAGCCGCGCCTGGGCGAGGGCAGCGGAGACCAGCTCGGTGGGGTAGGTGCGGCGCAACCGGGTGGCGACGGCCAGCTCCTGTGCGGGGTCGTACTCCCGCAGGGATGCGAGCAGGGCGGTGCCCTCATCGGTGAACAGCGCGGTGAAGGCGTCGAGGTCGGTCACCCGACCATTGTGGGCGATCGCCAGGGTGGGGTGACCGGCCGTCCGCCCATTGCCTGGAGGCAGGCGCCGGGAGGGCGGGTGCAGGGGAGGGCAACGCCCGGAAGAGGCCAAGTGCAGGGGGAGGGCAACCCCCGGAAGAGGCCAAGCGCCGGGAAAGGCGAGGCGCTGGGGGAGGCGAGGTGCGGGAGGCGGGCGAGGTGCAGAAGGGGTGGCGAGGTACGTGCCCGGCCGGGAGCAATCAGCAGTACGGCACCTCCGGTCCGGGAGCAGAAGGAAGGCGACATGGCCGGGGCACATTGGCACTCCGCTTGACCGAGTGCTAACTGCCGTCCTAGTCTCAGTTCTGGCACTCCCCACGGGAGAGTGCCAAATATGGCGACGGGCCGGTCCGGCACCCGCGACGACGGATCCATCCGGTCGCCACTCAAACAGTTCACCCCGTGAGATCTCCGAAGGGGGAGACCGGATCGTGTCGACAACCAGCTCCAAGGTTGCCATTAAGCCGCTCGAGGACCGCATTGTGGTCCAGCCGCTCGACGCCGAGCAGACCACGGCCTCCGGCCTGGTCATTCCGGACACCGCCAAGGAGAAGCCCCAGGAGGGCGTCGTCCTGGCCGTGGGCCCGGGCCGCTTCGAGAACGGCGAGCGTCTTCCGCTTGACGTCAAGGCCAACGATGTCGTGCTGTACAGCAAGTACGGCGGCACCGAGGTGAAGTACAACGGCGAGGAGTACCTCGTCCTTTCGGCTCGCGACGTTCTCGCGATCGTCGAGAAGTAATTCACCGACGTATTTCTTGATCTGCGCCCCTGGCCCCGCATCTGCTGTGTTCGCACACCGAGTGACGGGCACTGGGGGCGCAGTTCGTTTTTGAGAGGACTGAATCAGCTCCATGGCGAAGATCCTGAAGTTCGACGAGGACGCCCGTCGCGCCCTTGAGCGCGGCGTCAACAAGCTTGCCGACACGGTCAAGGTGACGATCGGCCCCAAGGGCCGCAACGTCGTCATCGACAAGAAGTTCGGCGCTCCCACCATCACCAACGACGGTGTCACGATCGCCCGTGAGGTCGAGCTCGACGACCCGTACGAGAACCTCGGCGCGCAGCTGGTGAAGGAGGTGGCGACCAAGACCAACGACATCGCGGGTGACGGCACCACCACCGCCACCGTGCTGGCCCAGGCGCTGGTCCGCGAGGGTCTGCGCAACGTCGCCGCCGGTGCTTCCCCCGCCTCCCTGAAGAAGGGCATCGACGCCGCGGTCAAGGCTGTGTCCGAGGAGCTCCTCGCGACCGCCCGCCCGATCGATGACAAGTCCGACATCGCCGCTGTCGCCGGTCTCTCCGCGCAGGACAAGCAGGTCGGTGAGCTCATCGCCGAGGCGATGGACAAGGTCGGCAAGGACGGTGTCATCACCGTCGAGGAGTCCAACACCTTCGGCCTGGACCTGGACTTCACCGAGGGCATGGCCTTCGACAAGGGGTACCTGTCGCCGTACATGGTGACCGACCAGGAGCGTATGGAGGCCGTCCTCGACGACCCGTACATCCTGATCCACCAGGGCAAGATCGGTTCGATCCAGGACCTGCTGCCGCTCCTTGAGAAGGTCATCCAGGCGGGTGGCTCCAAGCCGCTGCTGATCATTGCCGAGGACGTCGAGGGCGAGGCCCTGTCGACCCTGGTCGTGAACAAGATCCGCGGCACCTTCAACGCGGTCGCGGTCAAGGCCCCCGGCTTCGGCGACCGCCGCAAGGCGATGCTCGGCGACATGGCCACCCTCACCGGCGCCACGGTCATCGCCGAAGAGGTCGGCCTCAAGCTCGACCAGGCCGGTCTCGACGTGCTGGGCACCGCCCGCCGCGTGACCATCAGCAAGGACGACACCGTCATCGTCGACGGCGGTGGCAAGTCCGACGAGGTCCAGGGCCGCGTCAACCAGATCAAGGCCGAGATCGAGTCCACGGACTCCGACTGGGACCGTGAGAAGCTCCAGGAGCGCCTCGCGAAGCTGGCCGGCGGCGTGTGCGTGATCCGCGTCGGTGCCGCCACCGAGGTGGAGCTCAAGGAGAAGAAGCACCGTCTGGAGGACGCCATCTCCGCGACCCGCGCCGCGGTCGAGGAGGGCATCGTCTCCGGTGGTGGCTCCGCTCTGGTGCACGCCGTCAAGGTGCTCGACGGCAACCTGGGCAAGACCGGCGACGAGGCCACCGGTGTCGCGGTCGTCCGCCGCGCCGCCGTCGAGCCGCTGCGCTGGATCGCCGAGAACGCCGGCCTTGAGGGCTACGTCATCACCTCGAAGGTCGCCGAGCTCGACAAGGGCAACGGCTTCAACGCCGCGACCGGTGAGTACGGCGACCTGGTGAAGGCCGGCGTCATCGACCCGGTCAAGGTCACCCGCTCCGCGCTGGAGAACGCCGCTTCCATCGCTTCGCTGCTGCTCACGACCGAGACCCTGGTCGTCGAGAAGCCGGCGGAGGAGGAGCCCGAGGCGGGCCACGGCCACGGCCACTCGCACTGAGGCTGACACGCCGCACGCCTGAGGCCCGGTACCCCTTCGAAGCGAAGGGGTACCGGGCCTCGGTGGTTCCTCAGCGGTTCTTCAGTGGTTACTGGCCGAGGCGGGGCGCGGCGGCCCCGGCGCCCCCGGGCGCACTCGGGACTGTGCCGCCCGATGGCAACCGGTGCCTTCGGCTAGGCGGAGTGCGTCAGGTCCGACGGCAGCACCGGGTCCGCGAACTCCTGGCCCGACGCATACCGTTCGAGCTCATCCAGAGCCTGGTCAGCCATCCGGTGCAGCTCGCCGCCGAGCGACCCCGCGACATGCGGCGTGAGCAGGACGTTCGGCAGGTCGTAGAGCGGTGAATCCGCATACGGGGTCTCAGGATCCGTCACATCGAGCACCGCGTGCAGCCGTCCACCCGCCAGTTCCGGAATCAGTGCGTCCTCGTCGATCAGCGAGCCGCGGGCCGTGTTGATCAGCGTCGCCCCGTCCCGCATCGCGGTCAGCTGGCGGGCTCCGATCATGTGCCGGGTGGCAGGAAGCTGCGGGGCATGCACGCTGACGATGTCACTGTGGGCGCACAGGTCGTCCAGTCCTACCGGCTCCACGCCGAGCGCGGCGGCTTCGGCCGTGTCGACGTACGGGTCGTACAGGAGGACCCGCAGATCGAAGGGGCGCAGCAGTTCGATCACCCGTCGGCCGATCCGGGAGGCACCGATGATCCCGACGGTACGGCGGTAGTTGCCCGCGCCGTCCAACTCGTCCCGCCAGTCGTGGTCGCCCCGCATCGCGCGGTACCGGTACGCGGACTGCAGGACACGCTTGTTGGCGAGCAGGATCGTGGCGAGGGTGTACTCGGCGACGGGCAGCGCATTGGCCGCGGCGGCCGAAGCGACGGTGATGCCGCGCTCCCAGCATGCCTCGGTGATGTGGTGCTTGACCGAGCCGGCCGCGTGGACGACGGCGCGGAGCCGGGGGGCGGAGTCCAGGACCGGGGTGGTGAGCGGGGTCGCGCCCCAGCAGGTGAAGAGGACTTCGGCCTCGGCGAGAGCGGCGGCCACCTCGGCCGTGGGTCTCGCCAGGTCGTGAGCGACGAGTCGGCTGTCCGTACGGGCCAGAGCGGTGAGCCGGACGTGATGGCGCTCGGCGAACAGGCGCTCCATGATGCCCGGAGCCATCGCAAGCAGGACGCCCGGCCGATTGTCAGTGACGTGGTGCATGGTGGTCCCAGTGCTCCTTCTCGGTTGCTCGGGGCGAAGCGCGGTCGTCATTTGACGCTTCCGGCGGTCAGGCCGGCCTTCCAGTGCCGCTGGAGGGAGACGAAGGCGACGATCAGGGGGATGACAGCGAGGAGGGACCCGGTGACCACGAGCGGATAGAAGCTCGGCTCACCATGGGTGTTGGTGTTCCACGAGTACAGGCCGAGGCTCAAGGGGAAGAGATCGCGGTCGGAGAGCATGACCAGGGGGAGGAAGAAATTGTTCCAGATCGCGGTGAACTGGAAGAGGAAAATCGTCACGAACCCCGGCATCATCATGGGCATACCGATGGACCAGAAGGTCCGCAGTTCACCGGCCCCGTCGATACGGGCTGCCTCCAGGGCCTCGTTCGGGATGTAGCCGGCGCTGAAGACCCGGGCGAGGTAGACGCCGAAGGGGTTGACGAGGACCGGGATCAGCACCGACCAGTAGGTGTTGACGATGCCGATCTTGCTGGCCAGCAGATACATCGGCAGGGCGAGTGCGGTGGTGGGTACGAGCACGCCGAGCAGGACGAGCCCGAAGAGCTTCTCCTTGCCCCGGAACTCGTACTTGTCGAAGGCGTATCCGGCGGCGACGCAGATCAGCGAGCAGAGCACGGCGCCCACACCTGCGTACAGCAGGCTGTTCCCGTACCACCGGAAGTAGACGCCGCCACCGTAGGAGGCCAGGTCGGAGAGGTTCTGGCCGAGGTCGAAGCCCTTGAAGGAGAAGGCGTTGCCGGAGAGCAGCCCGCCGGTGTCCTTGGTGGAGGCGGTGACCAGCCAGATGAGCGGGAAGAGCATGTAGACGACGACGAGGACCAGTGCGCCGTTGACCGCGGTCTTCGAGAGCCAGCGGTTCTTCGGCGCCGGGCGGGGGCTCATGCGTTCTTCCCCTTGCGGCCGGTGAAGCGGGTGACGAGGAACGACAGCAGTGCGGCGGTGAGAGCCAGGAGCACGGAGGCGGACGCCGCGAGCCCGTAGTCGTTGCGCGAGAAGGCGGCGGTGTACGCGTACATGTTCGGTGTCCAGGTGGAGGAGACGGCCGACCCGGCGCCGCTGTTGAGGATCAGCGGCTCGGTGAACAGCTGGAGCGAGCCGATGACGGTGAACAGCGCGACCATCACGACGGAGGCGCGGATCAACGGGAGTTTGATGCTGATGGCGGTGCGCCAGCCGCCTGCGCCGTCCACCGTGGCCGCTTCGAGAACCGAGCGGTCGATGGCCTGCAGGGCGGCGTAGAAGATCACCATGTTGTAGCCGAGCCACTCCCACAGCGCGATGTTCACGATGGAGGGGAGAGCGCCCGACGAGGAGAAGAAGTCGAAGCCGATGCCGCCCGAGTGCATCGCGGAGACCACCGGGCTCAGACCGGGTGTGTAGAGGTAGACCCAGATCAGCGCCGCGATGATGCCGGGAACGGCGTGCGGCAGGAAGAGTGCGAGCTGGAAGAAGCGCTTGGCACGGGCCAGCGCGGAGTCCAGCAGCAGTGCGAGTGCGAGGGCGCCGCAGACCATCAGGGGGATGTAGACGACGCAGTATCCGAGCAGTACGCCGAAGCCCTCGCGGAAGGCCCGGTCACCCAGCGCCGCCGCGTAGTTGTCGAGACCCGAGAACACGGACTCGGAGCCGCCGAACCCCAGTCCCGACTGCTTCTCGGTGAAGAGGCTGAGCCAGACCGCGTATCCGATCGGCACCAGCATCACAGCGGTGAACAGGACGTAGAACGGGGTCAGCAGGATCGCGGCGGCGCGGGTGCGGGCCTTCATACCGGTCAGCCCTCGACCTTCAGTCCGCGCTTCTTCAGTTCCTGGACGGTCGCGTCATGGCCGGCCTTGACCGACCCGGTGATCGTGGAGCCACCGCTGGCGACCTTGCCGAACTGGTCCTTGATCGCGGTGTTCGTGGTGCCCGTCGCCGGACCCCAGGTCCAGCCCTGCTTGATCGAGGCGGCTGCGGTGCCGAACAGCTGGTAGATGTCCTGGCCGCCGTAGTACGACGCGTCGAAGGCCTTCTTGGCGGCGGGCAGCAGCTCGGTGGCGGCCGGGTAGGCGCTCGACGTGCCCGATGCGATACGGGCCTTGATGCCGTCCTGCGTGGTCGACATCCACTTGGCGAACTCGACTGCCGCGTCGGCGTGCTTGCTGTCCTTGGTCACGGCCCAGGTGGAGCCACCGAGCATGCCACTGGCGGCCTGCCCGTCCCAGGTCGGCATCGGGGCTATGGCCCACTTGCCCTTCTGCTCGGGCAGTGTGGACTTCAGGACCCCGGCGCCCCAGGCGGCCCCGAGGTAGCCGATGGTGCCGCTGTTCTTCAGGGAGTTGGTCCACTCCGGGCTGAAGGAGGCCTGAGACCGGATCAGATCATCCTTGATCAGCCCCTGCCAGTAGCCGGCGACCTTGTTGGTGGCGGAGTCCGTCGTGTTGATCTTCCAGGTGTCCCCGTCCGCCTTGAACCACTGGGCGCCGGCCTGCCAGGCCATCGCCTCGAAGGTGGTCGGGTCATCAGGGAAGAACGTGCCGATCCGGGCCTTCTTGTCGGCCTTCTTGATCTTCTCGGCGGCCTTGCGGAAGTCGTCCCAGGTCTTGGGCACCGCGACGCCGTACTTGCTGAACAGATCCTTGCGGTAGTAGAAGGCCTGCGGCGACGCGTCGAACGGGACGGCCCAGTTCTTGCCGCCCAGCGTCGTCTGCTCGACGGCCTGCGGCAGGAACTGCTTCTTGACGTCGTCGGTCATGTACTTGCTGATGTCCTGGAGCGCGCCCTGGCTGACGTACTCCGGCAGCTGGGGGTACTCGATGGAGACCAGGTCGGGGGCGTTGCCCGCCTTGACCGCGTTGGAGATCTTGGCGTAGCCGCCGGCGTTGCCGGACGGGATCTCCTCGTACTTCACGTGGATGTTCTTGTGCGAGGCGTTGAACGCGTCCACGGTCTCCTTGGACCCCTTGGCCCAGCCCCAGAACGTGATGGTCACGGGCTTGCCGTCCGTGCCCTTCGCGGAGTCGTCGCCGCTGCTGCCACAGGCCGTGAGGACGGCCAGGGCAGTGGCGGCGCCGGCTATGGAAAGGGTCGTTCTGCTCCAACTGCGGCTCACAGCGAGACTCCTGAGCTAGCGGCGACATTGACGTTGGCCGTGATCCTTGGCCCCGCAATGACCGAAGTCAAGAGCGAAAGATTGAATGATCGAAAAAAGATCAGAGTGTTATCGAAATCCGGGCGGAGCCGACGCCGTGCGCAATCTCGGGGGCGGCGTCCTGTGCGACCTACCAGGGCCTGGGCCTCTGTGGCCTGCCGCGGTCTGGTCTGTGTGACCTGCCGGGGCCGGTGCGTCTACCGGGGCGCCCCCGCCCCGCAGGAGGCCCGGACGTGCAGCCGGGGCAGCAGGGCCAGATGCCGGCCCGGCTCCTCCTGCTCCTGGTGCTCCGGTGCCCGGCCGTGCGGTCCCGCGCTCAGCCGCTCGACCAGCATCCGGGTCCCGTGCAGCCCGACCTGGCGTTTCGGCGGAGCCACCGCGGTGAGCGGAGTGTCCGCGAGGGCGGCCACCTCGTCGTCGTAGGCGACCAGTGCCAGGTCCTCCGGCACGCGTACGCCCAACTCGGCCAGGCGCTGCACCAGATGGATGGCGTCCACATCGTTGTGGACCAGGGCCGCCGTCACGCCCCCGGTGGCCACCGCGGCCTGCACGGTTCGTACGGCCTCCTCGAAGCGGCCCCGGTCGAGTTCGGCCGGCACCGAATCGATCACCGGGCGCGGCTGCTCCAGGCCCAGCGCGCCCAGTGCCTCGGCGTAGCCGGCCCGTACCGCGAGCGCGGTCGGGCTGTCCGCGCGCGCGACCAGCAACGGTGCGCCGTGGCCGAGCCGGATCAGATGGCGCACGGCCAGCAGCACCCCGTGCCGGTGGTCTGAACACACCCGGTCCATGTCGTCGAGAGGGCTGCCCAGTGCGGGCTGCCGCTCCAGGAGCACGGCAGGTACCGGCAGCTCCGACATCCAGTCCCCGTAAGCCGCCTGGTCGCCAGCGGCCTGCCAGCCCGGCGCGATCAGCAGCCCCTCGGCGCCCGCCGCCAGCAGCCCCTCGGCGCGGGCCTTGTCCTCCTTCGGGCGGTAGTCGGAGATCCGCAGGATCAGCCGCGCGCCGGCCTGTGCGGCCGCGTCGTGCGCACCTCTGATCACTTCGGCGAAGTAGTACGTCGCTGAGGGGGCCAGCAGCCCGAGCACCAGTCCGCCGCCCCCGGGTGATGCCGCAGTTCCGCCTGCGGCTGCGGCTGCGGCTGCGGCTGCGGCTGCCGCGGACCGGGGCCAGGAGACCGAGCCGTGCACCCGGTCGAGCAGTCCGCGTTCCGCCAGTGCCTCGACGTCCCGCCGGACCGTGACGGGAGAGACGCCGAGCTGCGCCGCGAGATCGGATACGCGGGCCGATCCCTGCTCCCGTACGAACTCAAGCAGTCGGTCATGGCGTTCGTCGGCACTCTCGCGCACGGCGGCGGTCCCCCTCGCGGTCTGGTGGCTGGCTGTGTGATGGCGTGCTGTGTGATGGCTGGTTGTGTGACGACGGGCTGTGTGGCGAAGGGTTTTGTGGTGACGGGTTCTTGGTGGTCGGCTGGGCAGGTCGGATGCCACGGCCAGACCTTAATGCAATCTGATCGAACGATGGCAGTTTCGATCATTCGTCACTCTTGCATTGACGTTCGATCATTCGCGGGTTCAAGATGCCGGGCGACGACGAAGTCCGCCTCCAGGGAGCATCATGCTGAGCCCGAACCTGTCGAGCCAGCCCGGTCCGCACGCTCAGCCCCATCCGCTTGGTCCGCAGGGTCCCGCCGGCCCGCAGGGTCCGCCCGGCCGGCTCAGCCCGTACACCGGCTGGACCCGTGCCGACTGGGAGGAGGCGGCTGATGAACTGCTGCTGGCCGTGCGCCCCTACGCCTCGCCCCGTCATGGTTTGATCAATCTCCCTGGAAACCGGCCCAGTTGGTCGGGCCGGCGCTCCGACGGCCTCGAAGGGTACGCCCGCACCTGGCTCCTTGCCTCCTTCCGGGTCGCGGGTGCAGAGGGCCACGATCCGCACGGCTTCCTCCCGCGATACGCCGAGGGTCTCGCTGCAGGCACGGCGCCGGTACCGGGAGGGGCGGGCCCCGGCGATGCGGACAGCTGGCCCCGGATGGCAGACACCTCGCAGGCCGTCGTGGAATCCGCGTCCGTCGCGCTCGGGCTGCGCCTCACGCGGCCCTGGCTCTGGGACACCCTCGACGACCGCACGCAGCAGCAGGCCGTCGACTGGCTGCTGCCCGCGCTCGGCCCGTCACCCGTGAACAACAACTGGTGGCTCTTCGGCCTCACGGTTGCCGGTTTCCTGCAGGACGCCGGAATCGAGACCGACCGGTCGCGGCAGACGATCGACCGTGCGCTGGAACGTATCGAGGAGTGGTGGCTCGGCGAGGGCTGGTACAGCGACGGCCCCAACCGTTCCTTCGACCACTACAACGCCTGGGCGATGCACTTCTACCCGGTCCTGCACGCCCATCTCGGCGGGGAAGCGGAACTGCTCGCCCGGTACGGGCCCCGGCTGCACGCCCACCTCGACGCGTACACGCGGATGTTCGGTGCGGACGGCGCACCGATGCCGTACGGCCGCTCGCTCAGTTACCGTTTCGCCGCTGCGGCTGCCCCCTGGCTCGGCGCCATGACCGGGCACACCCCACTGACGCCCGGCGCCACTCGCCGCCTGGCCTCCGGAACCCTGCGGTACTTCCTGGACGGGGACACGGACGAGCACAGGGGCACGGACGAGCACAGGGGCGGGGACGGGGGCCGGGACGGCGGGGCCCCGCAACTGAACTCGACGCCGACAGCCCCGTCGGCCCAGGTGAACCCGGCCGTACCCAACCGTCCTGCACACCGTCGCGCGACCGACGAACGTGGACTGCTCGCCCTGGGCTGGCATGGCCCGTACGAACCGATCATCCAGCGGTACTCGGGCCCCGCGTCGCCCTACTGGGCGTCCAAGGGGTTCCTCGGGCTGCTGATGCCCGCCGACCATCCGGTCTGGACGGCGGAGGAGGAACCGCTGCCCGCCGAGACGGCGGACGCGGTGACCGTACTGGGCCCGCCTGCCATGCTGATCCAGTCCACCACGGCGGACGGGCTCGTACGTCTGCACAATCACGGCAGTAACCATGTCGGTGAGGACGACGATCCGGGATATTCCCGCTACGCGTACTCCACTCGCACAGGATTCACGAGCACAGGATTCACGAGCGCCGGATTCACGAGCGCCGTCAGTACCGGGATCACGACGAGCAGTCGCGCGGGCTCCACAAGCTCCGGCATCCCCGTCACCGCCCAGGCTTCTTCGCGCGACAACCACTTCGCACTGGTCATCGACGGCGAGTCCACCCCCCGTGGCCCCGCTACGCCGCTCGCCTCCGGACCCGGTTGGGTGGCGTCCGTGACCACACCGCTTCCCGGGGTACGGATCGTCTCCGCGACGGTGGCCCACGGCCGTGCTGAGCTCCGCGCGCATCTGGTCTCCGGAGCAGCTCCCGGCACCCCCGTACGCCAGACCGGCTGGGCCATCGCCACGACGGCCAGAACCGGCGCTGTCCCCACCACGGCCATCACCCCAGCGACCACCCCGGCCACCACCGGAGCAGAAACCACCGGAACAGAGACCACCGGAGCAGAAACAACAACCGCCACACCGGACGTGTCCACAACGCAGACCGCGCCTGCCCCGCAGACCGCGCCCGCCGCACTCACCCCCGCCGAGCCAGTCACCTCCCGTCCTCCTGGCCACTTGACTGCCCAGCTCCACCCGGTCCACGGCTACACCGGAGCGACACGTCAACTCGACTCCGGGTCAACCCTGTTCGGTCCGAGCTCCCGGATTCTCTCCCTCGACGGGGTCACCACCGCACCCGATTCGCTCTTCGTCAGCCTCGCTTCGCTCACGGCGGAGCCGGCCCCGGTCCCCGCCGCATCCCTCGCGACCATCCACGCCAGCGATCCCCGCACGATTCACGTGACCTGGCAGGACGGCACCACCGCCGTACTGCGACTCCCGGAACTCCCGGAGGAACGATGAGACTTCGCCCTGCGCACACCCCTCTGACCTCCGCGCCCCTCAACGCGGGAGCCCTTACCTCAGCGCCCCTCACCTTCGGGTCCTCCCCCACCTCCGCGCCTCTCACCGCCCTCGCGATGAGAGGACTGGCCGTGACCGGGCTTGCCCTGGCCGGGCTGGTCGTGACGGGACTGACCACAACCGGACTGGCCACCCCCGCCCAGGCAGCTCCCCACTCCGGAGCCCCCAGAGCCCCCAGAGCCCCCGGAATCACCTTCCACGTCGACTGCGCGGCCGCACCCTCACCCGCCGCCGCCAGGGGTGACGGCTCGGCCCGCCGCCCCTGGACCACCCTCGATCAGGCCAACGCCCACACCTACGGCCCCGGCGACCGCCTCCTCTTCAAACGAGGCGCGACGTGCGCAGGTTCCCTCACCCCGAAGGGAGCCGGATCTCCCCGCGCCCCCTTCACCATCGCCGACTACGGCCCGGGCAACGGCCGCGCCGCGATCGACGGTGCGGGCGCACACGACGCCGTACTGCTCTCCAACACCCAGTACGTCCACCTGACCGGACTGGAGATCACCAACGCCGCCGACCCCGGCAGTGAGCGCAACGCCGTCCGGCTCCGCCTCACCGACTACGGCACCGCCCACGGTTTCGAGATCGACCACCTCTATATCCACGACGTGCGCGGCGGCGACGCCAAGACCCTCACGGGTTCCAGCGCCATCCACATCGATGTCGAGGGCACGGCGAAGGCGAGCAGCTACGACGGCCTGGACATCCACCACAACCGCATCGAGAACGTCGACCGCGAAGGGATCTACTTCAAGTCGACGTTCTCCAAGCGCGATCTGGTCGGCCAGCAGCAGGACCCGAACGTCTACCCGGGCGCCTGGACCCCGTCCACCGACGTCCGTGTCCACGACAACACCCTGAAGTCCATCGGCGGCGACGGGATGAAGCTGGACACCACCAGCGGCGCGGTCGTGGAGCGCAACCGGGTCGACGGATTCCAGTTGCGTTCGCCCTCCGCCAACGCCGGCATCTGGACGTTCAACACCGATGACACCCTGATCCAGCACAACGAGGTCTCGGGCGGCGGGAACAGCCACGACGGCATGTCCTTCGACGCGGACGGCGCCTCCCGTCACACGGTCTTCCAGTACAACTACAGCCACGACAACAAGGGCGGCTTCCTGCTGGTCTGCCCGTACAGCGGGGCGAAGACCATCGACACGGTCGCCCGGTACAACGTCAGCCACAACGACGGCACCCGGCTGCTCCAGAACTGCGCGGGTCCCATCCTCAACACCCAGATCTACAACAACTCCTTCTCCAACAAGGAGACGATCCCCGGATATCTGGTCCAGGACGACAACAGCAGCCCTGCCACCACCCAGCACGAGCAGCACATCCGCAACAACATCTTCGTGAGCGGCGGCACCGGCGGTTACGGCTTCTCCAACCCGACGGCCGGCCTGGCGCTCGACCACAACGCCTTCTACGGGATCGACATGAACCGCCCCAACCCGGGAGGCATCACCTCCGACCCGCTGCTGCGCGGCGACTTCCGCCTGTCGAAGGGCTCACCCGCCATCGGCGCGGGAACGGCCATCCCGGACAACGGCGGCGAGGACTACTTCGGTAACAAGCTGAAGCCGGGCACACCCAGCATCGGCGCCTACGCGGGGCCGGGCATCACCGGCTGATCCCGAAGGCCGGCACGGACGACCGGCACGGACGACCGGCGCGGAGGACCGGCACGGACGACCGGCCCGGAAGACCGGCCCGGAAGGCCGGCCCGGAAGGCCGGCCCGGAAGGCCGGCCCGGAAGGCCGGCCCGGAAGGCCGTTACTGAGGACCGTACTTGCGGCCTGTCTTGGAGGTGATTCCCCCGAGCAGGCCGCGCGGTGCCAGTTTCGCCGCGCCCATCAGTGCCTTGTACCGGGGGTCGGGAATCGACAGCGTCTTCCCGCGCGAGAGATCCGCGAGCGCCGCCGTCACCAGTTTGTCGGCGTCCAGCCACATCCATCCGGGAATGTTGTCCGTCCCCATGCCCGCGCGTTCATGGAACTCCGTACGGACGAAGCCGGGGCACAGCGCCATCAGCCGTACCCCCGAGCCGGTCAGGTCCCTGGCAGCGCCCTGGGTGAACTGCATGACCCAGGCCTTCGAAGCTCCGTACGTCCCGCGCGGCAGGAACGCTGCCACCGACGCCACGTTGACGACGCCACCACGGCCCCGCTCCCGCATCCCCGGCACCGCGGCGGAGGTCAGCCGCAGGACTGCCTCGCAGTGCACCTTGAGCATGGTCAGTTCGTCGGCCATCGGAACGTCGAGGAACTGGCCCTTGTTTCCGAACCCGGCATTGTTGACCAGCAGGTCGATCGCGTTCCGGGAGTCCGCGAGGCGCTTCTCGACGAGCGCGATGCCGTCGTCGGTGCCGAGATCCGCGGTCAGCACCTCGGCTTCGATGCCGTGCCGGTCGTGCAGCTCGGTCGCCTGCTCCTGCAACCGTTCGGTATTGCGCGCCACCAGAACGAGATTGTGCCCGTCCGTGGCCAGTCGCCGCGCGAAGGCGGCTCCGATTCCCGCTGTCGCGCCCGTGATCAGTGCTGTCGTCATGAGCGGAACGTTAGTGCCCCGCCCGACCCCTGCGGCGACCCCGTATCCGGCCGTCCGCACGTCGGCATCCAGGGCTGTTCACAGCCCATTCACACGTGCACGCGTCCGTCATGCACACGAACCCCGATCAACATCAACCGCGACCAACATCAGCCCCGACCAACACCAGCACGCAATCACGAGCCACCTCGCCCATCAGTCCGAACTCGCGTGCTTGTCCGTGTAGTCCCGCGCCACGCCCAGCAGCCCCGACTCCATCCACTCCGCCGCCACCAGCGTCCGCGGCAGCAGTTCGCGCTCGATCGTCGCCGCGCGGAAGAGCAGTGCCACCGTGATGTCGTGCTCCGGGCGGCGTACGACCTCGACGGGGTCGCCGGCGCGGAAAGCGCCCGCCCGGATCACCCGCAGCAGCGCTCCGGGCGCCCCGGCCAGAGTGAAGCGCCTGACCCACCCCGGCTCGCCCACGTGCCCCTGGAACGTACGGCAGGGAATGCGTCCGCCGGTGACCTCCAGCACGACATCGGGGCCTACGCGCCACTGTTCACCGATCAGCGCGCCGCTCACATCCACACCGCTGGTGGTGAGGTTCTCGGCGAACGAGCCGTCGGCCAGCGGGCGACCCAGTTCCTGCTCCCAGGTGTCCAGGTCCTCGCGGGCGAAGGCGTACACCGCGCGGTCGTCGCCGCCGTGGAAACGCAGGTCGCAGACCGAGTCACCCTCGACCCCACTGGCACCCACACCCTTGGGGCCCGGCTGGAAAACCCGTACGGGGCCGTCGACCGGCCGCTTGTCGACGCCGGTCCGTCCGCCCTCGGCGTCCGTGTACGCGGCGGTCCTGGCGCGCCCCACATTCACTGACAGAAGTCTCATGGAGAGAGGCTAGAGGCTTGTTGACACCGTGACTCCGTCCGGGACACCGCGGGACACCGTCCGGCGCCCAGTTCCGGTGTCTCTCCGGACTCTCCGGTGAGTCCGGTGCCCCGCCGCGGTACCGGCCCCGGCCCCTGCCGCAGCCCCGGCACCGCATCGCCCCTCGCCGTCATAGCCAGTACGCGATAATCCGCGGCTGCCCCAAGAGTCGCTTATGCTTGCATCATGATCGAGGCCCGCCATCTCCGCGTCCTGCGAGCCGTCGCCGCCACCGGCTCCTTCTCCGCGGCCGCCCGCGAACTGGGCTGCACCCAGCCCGCGGTAAGCCAGCAGATGAAGGCCCTTGAGGCGTCTTCGGGGACGACGCTGCTGATCCGCACGGGCCGCGAAATGCGCCTCACTCAGGCGGGCGAGGCCCTGGTCCGGCACGCGGGCGGCATCCTCGCCGGGCTCACGGCAGCCGAGGAGGAGGTCGCCGCCATCGCGGGGCTGCGTGCGGGCCGGGTGCGGCTGGTGTCCTTCCCCAGCGGCAGCTCGACGCTGGTACCCACCGCCCTGGCGGCGCTGCGGGCCGCCCATCCCGGCACCCGGGTCTCCCTGGTCGAGGGAGAGCCGCCGCGGTCCGTCGAGATGGTGCGCGACGGGGACTGCGATGTGGCGCTCGCCTTCCGCTACGGGCCTGCCACGGACGAGTGGGACGACCTGGTCGTACGGCCGCTGCTCACCGACCGCATGGTCGGACTGGTCCCGGCCGGGCACCGGCTGGCAGACGCGGACGCCATCACCGTGGGCGACCTGGCCGACGAGTCCTGGATCGCGGGCTGCCCGCGCTGCCGCCGACAGCTGGTCGAGGTCTGCGAGAGTGCGGGCTTCACCCCGCGGATCGACTTCGCGACCGACGACTATCCAGCGGTGATCGGCCTGGTCGGCGCGGGTCTCGGGGTGGCTGTGCTGCCGGAGTTGGCGATCGAGTCCGTACGGCCCATGGGTGCCAGGACGGTATCGGTGGAGCCGGCGGTTCAGCGCGAGATCGTCGCACTGACCCTGCCGGATCTGGCCCAGGTCCCCGCCATCGCGGCGACCCTGGACCGGCTCACCCGGGCCGCCGCGCGCTGAGTCGAACGCTGCATGACGGCCTGGCCGCCGCGCCGAATCGCCACCCGGCTGACTGTTGCCCAGCTGTCCGCTGCCCTGTGGGTGGTGCGGACATGGTGTTCAGGGGAGGGCGGGCAGACGTACGGACGCACAGATACCCGTGTTCACGAGGCGGGCGGGCAGGAGGCGGGCGCGCGGGAGGAGGGCATGGGCAAGGTGGGCATGGGTGTGCAGGAACGTTTCGCCGCAAGGTTCAGGTGCTGACCGGCTAAGCGGGGCCGGAACCGTTCGGTGTCGCTGCGGTGATCAGCCTGTTGCGGGCCCGCCCCATCAGCTCCTCGCGTTCGTCCTCGGTCAGGCCGCCCCACACTCCGTAGGGCTCCCGTACGGCGAGCGCGTGCGCCGCGCACTCGGCGCGGACCGGGCAGCGCATGCACACCTCTTTCGCCGAGGTCTCACGCGCGCTGCGCGCTGCGCCCCGTTCGCCCTCCGGATGGAAGAAGAGCGAGCTGTCCACCCCGCGGCAGGCCGCGAGGAGCTGCCAGTCCCATAGGTCGGCATTGGGTCCGGGAAGGCGGGAAAAATCTGCCATTGCTTGTCCCCTTGAAGCCGTTGCTGAGGCGGGGGCGGTGATGTCGACCGCACCCGCGACCGTACATCCACGATGTAAGTAGATGTAAATATGACTCATTACGAATCTAGTCATAGACACCAGCAAAATGGAAGAAAAGCAGCTGAACGGGTCATTACCTCTCAAACTAGACAATTGGTGCGTGGAACTCTCCTCCGCGACCGTCCCCTCACGTAGAGTGCCGAAGGCGGCCGTCCGGCCCGTAACTCTTTCGAGTGACCATCGTTGAGAGTGCGTGGGCGGTTGAAACAAGAAGCGCTCGGGCACATGTCCGAGAGGCGTCGACCGCACAGGTGACGATTTGTACCCAGCCTGGAGGCTCAAGGTGACGCGCATCAGCTGCGGAGGGCGGTCATGACATCCGTCCTCGTCTGCGACGATTCCCCGCTTGCCCGAGAAGCGCTCCGTCGCGCGGTCGCGACGGTGCCCGGCGTCGAGCGGGTGACGACGGCGGCCAACGGCGAGGAAGTCCTCCGCCGCTGGGGTGCCGACCGTTCGGACCTGATTCTGATGGACGTACGGATGCCCGGTCTGGGTGGTGTGGAGACGGTGCGCCGGCTCCTCTCGGCCGACCCCGGCGCCCGGATCATCATGCTGACGGTCGCTGAGGATCTGGACGGTGTCGCGCTGGCGGTCGCCGCCGGTGCCCGCGGCTATCTGCACAAGGACGCCTCACGCGCCGAGCTGCGTGCGACGGTCACGCAGGCGCTCGCCGATCCGACCTGGCGGCTCGCCCCACGGCGACTCCGTTCGGCCGAAATGGGCGCGGCTCCCACGCTCACCGCGCGTGAGATCCAGGTACTCGAAGGGATGAGTCACGGCCGGTCGAACGCGGAGATCGGCCGGGAGCTCTTCCTCTCCGAGGACACGGTGAAGACGCACGCCAGGCGGCTGTTCAAGAAGCTCGGCGCCTCCGACCGTGCGCACGCGGTGGCGCTCGGTTTCCGGTGGGGCCTGGTTCGTTAGAGGATGACCGGCAGGACCCCCGTCCGCTCGGTGGCGGACGGGGTGGCGGACGCCCCAACTCTGTTTCCCGCGCGATGCCGCATCCTTGAGGTGTGGAGTTCCTCGGGGACGAGTCGTTCGAGCGGGAGGGGAGGGCGCAGCGGATGAGTTCCGGCGCACCTGCTCATAACGCTTCAGTGCACAACTACGAGCGTGGTGAAGCGGATGGTTCGGTGCCGAGGCACCATGGACCGATGCGGGACGACGAGGCTGCGAATGCCCATGGGGCCATCGGCGCGCTCGTCCACCTGGCTGTAGACGGAGACCAGCAGGCCACGCACGACCTGCTGGCGCACGTCCATCCGCTGGCCCTGCGCTACTGCCGTACGCGGCTGAACCGGCTGCCCGGCGACGCCCGCCACTTCGTGGAGGACCTTGCCCAGGAAGTCTGCGTCGCGGTCCTGATGGCGCTGCCGCGTTACAAGGACACGGGCAGGCCCTTCGAGGCCTTCGTCTTCGCCATCGCCACCCACAAGGTCGCCGATCTTCAGCGGGCGGCCATGCGCCACCCCGGATCCACGGCCGTGCCGTCGGACGAGATGCCCGAGCGGCCGGACGACTCGCTCGGCCCCGAGGAGCGTGCGCTGCTCAGCAGCGATGCCGCCTGGGCCCGAAAGCTGCTGGCCAACCTTCCGGACAACCAGCGCGAACTGCTGGTGCTGCGAGTCGCCGTCGGGCTGACCGCCGAGGAGACCGGGCAGATGCTGGGGATGTCGCCGGGGGCCGTACGGGTCGCTCAGCACCGAGCTCTGAGCCGGCTGCGGGCACTGGCCGAGCAGTAGGCCCTGGTCGGCGTCAGGTCCTCCTCGGCACGAGACCTTCGTCAGCGCGAGAGTTCGTCGGCACGAGACTTTCGTCGCACCAGATGCCGCGCAGGGACCTTCGTCACAGTCGCAGCCACAGTCGCAGCCGCTGTCACTGGCAGGCGCAGCCACAGTCACCGGCACGCGCAGCGCGAGCCCGGGCGGCCCGGGCTCGGGCAGGCACATCCCGTCGCCGGCAGGCGCCGGGAGACGTTGCAGTTTCCCGCAGGGCGGGCACCCGGGACCGGTCCGGCGGTAGAAACCTCCAAGGATTCCCGATCGGGGCGATCGTGGAATGAGACGCCTCTCCGGCCCGTTAGCATGGACATCCGCACCGATCAAGGCCATTTGGGGAAGGTGTCATGACTGCAAACGTCGACGGAGTGCCCGAGAAATTCGCGACGCTCGGGCTGACATACGACGACGTGCTGCTGCTGCCGGGCGCATCTGAAGTGCTCCCGAACGCCGTCGACACCTCGTCCAGGATCTCGCGGAACGTCACCGTGAACATCCCGCTGCTGTCCGCCGCGATGGACAAGGTCACCGAGGCCCGGATGGCCATCGCGATGGCCCGGCAGGGCGGTGTCGGTGTACTGCACCGCAATCTGTCGATCGAGGACCAGGCCAACCAGGTCGATCTGGTCAAGCGTTCCGAGTCCGGCATGGTCACCGACCCGATCACGGTGCACCCCGACGCGACGCTGCGCGAGGCCGACGAGCTGTGCGCCAAGTTCCGTATCAGCGGTGTCCCGGTGACCGACCCCGCGGGCAAGCTGCTGGGCATCGTCACCAACCGTGACATGGCGTTCGAGTCCGACCGCAACCGCCAGGTGCGCGAGGTCATGACCCCGATGCCGCTGGTGACCGGCAAGGTCGGGATCTCCGGCGCCGACGCCATGCAGCTGCTGCGCCGCCACAAGATCGAGAAGCTTCCGCTGGTCAACGACGCGGGCATTCTCAAGGGCCTGATCACGGTCAAGGACTTCGTCAAGGCCGAGAAGTACCCGAACGCGGCGAAGGACGGCGAGGGCCGGCTGCTCGTCGGCGCGGCCGTCGGGGCGAGCCCGGAGGCGCTGGACCGCGCCCAGGCGCTCGCCGAGGCCGGAGCCGACTTCCTGATCGTCGACACCTCGCACGGCCACAACAGCAACGCCCTCAACTGGATGGCGAAGATCAAGTCGAGCGTCTCCGTGGACGTCATCGGCGGGAACGTCGCCACCCGTGACGGTGCCCAGGCGCTGGTCGACGCGGGTGTGGACGGCGTCAAGGTCGGCGTCGGCCCCGGCTCGATCTGCACCACCCGCGTGGTCGCCGGTATCGGAGTCCCGCAGGTCACGGCGATCTACGAGGCCGCGCTCGCCGCGCGTGCCGCGGGCGTCCCGGTGATCGGCGACGGTGGCCTCCAGTACTCCGGAGACATCGGCAAGGCGCTCGCCGCCGGTGCCGACAGCGTGATGCTGGGCAGTCTGCTCGCCGGCTGCGAGGAGTCGCCCGGTGAGCTGCTCTTCATCAACGGCAAGCAGTTCAAGTCGTACCGCGGCATGGGCTCGCTCGGCGCGATGCAGACGCGTGGCCAGGCCCGCTCGTACTCCAAGGACCGTTACTTCCAGGCAGACGTGTCGTCCGACGACAAGCTCGTGCCCGAGGGCATCGAGGGCCAGGTGCCCTACCGGGGCCCGCTGGGCAACGTCCTGCACCAGCTCGTCGGCGGTCTGCGCCAGACGATGGGCTATGTGGGCGCGGCCAGCGTCGACCAGATGGAGAGCAAGGGCCGGTTCGTCCGGATCACGTCGGCGGGGCTCAAGGAGAGCCACCCGCACGACATCCAGATGACCGTCGAGGCCCCGAACTACGCACGGCGCTGAGGCGTACGTACCACCGCGGAAGCCCGCGGGCCGGACGGCCCGCGGGCTTCCGCGTGCGCGTCGGGGATACTGGAACGGCAGACGTAGAGGGAAAGGCCACACATCGTGACTGAGATCGAGATCGGGCGCGGCAAGCGCGGCCGCAGGGCGTACGCGTTCGACGACATCGCCATCGTGCCGAGCCGGCGCACCCGGGACCCGAAGGAGGTCTCGATCGCCTGGCAGATCGATGCCTACCGGTTCGAGCTGCCGTTCCTGGCCGCTCCGATGGACTCGGTCGTGTCCCCGCAGACCGCCATCCGCATCGGTGAGATGGGCGGCCTCGGAGTCCTGAACCTCGAAGGTCTGTGGACGCGGTACGAGGACCCGCAGCCGCTGCTCGACGAGATCGCCGGGCTCGACGAGGAGACCGCGACGCGGCGTCTCCAGGAGATCTACGCGGCCCCGATCCAGGAGGACCTGATCGGCCTGCGGATCAAGGAGGTGCGCGACTCGGGTGTGGTCACCGCGGCCGCGCTCTCCCCGCAGCGCACCGCCCAGTTCTCCAAGGCGGTCGTGGACGCGGGCGTCGACATCTTCGTCATCCGCGGTACGACGGTCTCGGCCGAGCACGTCTCCGGTGCCGCCGAGCCGCTGAACCTGAAGCAGTTCATCTATGAGCTGGACGTCCCGGTCATCGTCGGCGGCTGTGCGACGTACACCGCGGCGCTGCACCTGATGCGTACCGGAGCGGCCGGCGTGCTCGTCGGCTTCGGCGGCGGCGCCGCGCACACCACGCGCAATGTGCTGGGCATTCAGGTCCCGATGGCGACCGCGGTCGCCGATGTGGCCGCGGCCCGCCGCGACTACATGGACGAGTCCGGCGGCCGTTATGTGCACGTCATCGCGGACGGCGGTGTCGGCTGGTCCGGCGACCTGCCGAAGGCCATCGCCTGCGGCGCGGACTCGGTCATGATCGGCTCGCCGCTGGCCCGCGCGTCGGACGCGCCCGGCAAGGGGCACCACTGGGGCATGGAGGCCGTCCACGAGGACGTGCCGCGCGGAAAGCTGGTCGACCTGGGGATGGTCGGCACGACCGAGCAGGTCCTCTCCGGTCCCTCGCACATCCCGGACGGTTCGATGAACTTCTTCGGGGCGCTGCGCCGTTCGATGGCGACCACGGGGTACAGCGAGCTCAAGGAGTTCCAGCGCGTCGAGGTGACGGTCGCGGACGCCCAGCACAAGCGCTGAGCCGACGCCGCGGCACTGGACCCCACCGGTCTCCGGTTCCCGCATGTGTGGCGCCGTGCACAGGCCCGGACCGCAGTCGCGGTCCGGGCTTCGTGCTGCCTGCGCCGGCCGGAGGGCGGGCGGTGCCCGGGGCGTGGCTGTGCCGTGGAGCGGGCGGTGTCCTGGAGCGGTGCGGACGGTGCCCGGAGCGGTGGCCCGTGCCCGGGGCGGCCCGTGTTGTCAGAGCGCCCGCTTCATGCCTGCGAAGGACGCGGCCACGGCGATGGCGATGAAGAGGTAGCTGATGAAGTCGGAGTCGGCCCGCCAGGCGTCGTTGAGCAGGCCGAAGTGCTGGAAGAACAGTTCCGGTACGGAGATCGGGAGCTGCTTGGCCGCGATGATCGCCTCTCCGAGCAGTTGTCCGAAGTAGACGGACACCAGTGACAGGACGGCGCCCGCGGCTGCCAGGCCCACGTGGTCACCGCCCACCTTGCCCGTGGCGAATCCGATGATGAAGCCCACGGCGACGGCCGCGTAACCGAACTCGTGCTTGGTGGCCCCGAGGATGCCCCCGTACGCCGCGCCCACCACCAGGGCGGTGATCACGGCGACCACGATGCCGCCCGCGATGTTGACCTTCGCCGGGGCGGCCTGCGGCGCCATCGGGAAGCCGAAGCCCGGCGGCTGGTACTGCGCCAGTCGGTCCGAGGACGGATCCGGTGTCTGGGGCGGTGGCGCGGGCTGGGTCATGACGGGGTCCCCCCTGGGACAGATGCGCACGGTTGTGCGAGTGACGAAGGCCGCACGCTAGCAGCCCGCACCGACATCCACACATGACATTCACATCCGGCGGCCGCGGGGACAGCGCGGTGTGCACCCGCCGACGGGCCTGCGGCCGGCGGTCACAGCCGGTGGGCGGCTCCCACCGGGGTGGCTCCCCGGGTGTCGAGCAGCAGCTGCGCCTTCACCGCGAGGCCCTGGAGGTCGTAGGTCCGGTGGTGCTGGAGCAGCACCGTCAGATCCGCGCCCGCAGCCGCTTCGTAGAGGGAGTCCGCGCGGGGGACCGGCACGTCGCGGATGCGCCAGTCCGGGACGTACGGGTCGTGGTAGCTCACCGACGCGCCCAGGTCCATCAGCCGACGGGCGATCTCGCCGGCCGGGGAGTTCTGCTGGTCGGCGAGGTCGGGCTTGTAGGTGACGCCCAGGAGCAGGACGCGGGCGCCGCGCGCCGACTTGCCGTGCTCGTTGAGGAGGGTGGCGCAGCGCTGGATGACGTACTGCGGCATCCGGTCGTTGACCTGCTGGGCGAGTTCGACCATGCGCAGCGGGCGGACGGTGTGCGGGGGGCCCGCGGTGTCGACGGGGACGCCGTGGCCGCCGACGCCGGGGCCCGGCCGGAAGGGCTGGAAGCCGAAGGGCTTCGTCTCGGCGCAGCGGATGACGTCCCAGAGGTCGACGCCCAGCTCGTGGCAGAGCACGGCCATCTCGTTGACCAGGGCGATGTTGACGTGCCGGTAGTTGGTTTCGAGCAGTTTGGTCATTTCGGCCTCGCGGGGGCCGCGCGCTCGTACGACCTTGTCACTCAACCGGCCGTAGAAGGCCGCGGCGGATTCGGTGCAGGCGGGGGTCAGACCGCCGATGACCTTGGGGGTCGCCGCGTAGGGGTGGGTCCGGTTTCCGGGGTCGAGGCGGCTGGGGGAGTACGCGAGGTGGAAGTCCCGCCCGGCCCGCAGCCCGGACCCCTCTTCCAGGAGGGGGCGCAGGATTTCTTCCGTGGTGCCCGGATAGACGGCCGATTCGACGATGACCGTGGTGTGCGGGCGCAGCCTGGCGGCGAGTGCGCGGGTCGCGTCGGTGACCGGTGCCAGGTCGAGTGCCCGGTCCTCGCCCAGTGGGGTGGGTGCGCAGATGACGGCGGTACGGACCCGGCCCAGTTCGGCCGGATCGGTGACGGGCCGGAAGCCCCCCGAGAGCATCCGGCGGATGTCGGCCGCGCTCAGGGAGCCGTCGACGGGGGTGTGGCCGGCGGCGAGTTGAAGCAGGCGGCGCGGGTCGGTGTCGTAGCCGATGGTTTCGAGGCCTGTGGCGACGGCGGCCTGGGCGAGCGGCAGGCCGAGGTGGCCGAGTCCGATCACGGCGAGATCTGCGGGCATGGGTGATCCGTCCTTCCCAATAGCCGGAGGGGGACGAGTGCGCAAGTCCTGTGGACAGCGCAATGTCAGGTTAGGAGTAAATATGACCGATTTGCGGTATTGGGCGGGCCGGGGTGTCCGTGTGTTGTCCACAGGCGGTGGCTGAAGTGGGAGATCGCGGACAGAATCGAGGGTGCACCGGACACCGCTTCGGCGGCCTGATCAACGGGAGGCAGCAGTGAGGACAGCGACACTGGGGCCCGAGGAGCGCGCACAGGCGCTCGCCGGGATGGCCGAGCGTGAACTGGACGTACTGGTCGTGGGGGGTGGTGTGGTCGGCGCGGGGACGGCGCTGGACGCCGCGACGCGCGGACTGGCGACCGGTCTGGTCGAAGCGAGGGACTGGGCCTCGGGCACGTCGAGCCGGTCGAGCAAGCTGATCCACGGAGGCCTGCGCTATCTGGAGATGCTCGACTTCGCGCTCGTACGGGAGGCGCTGAAGGAGCGCGGGCTGCTCCTGGAGCGGCTGGCACCCCACTTGGTGAAACCGGTGCCCTTCCTCTATCCGCTGCAGCACAAGGGCTGGGAGCGCTGGTACGCGGGCTCGGGCGTCGCGCTGTACGACGCCATGTCGGTCTCGTCGGGACACGGCCGCGGGCTGCCGCTGCACCGGCATCTGACCCGTAAGCACGCACTGCGGCTGGCCCCCGCGCTGAAGAAGGACGCGCTGGTCGGCGCCTTGCAGTACTACGACGCGCAGGTGGACGACGCGCGCCATGTGGCGACGCTGGTACGGACGGCCGCGAGCTACGGCGCACTGGTGGCGAACCGGGCCAAGGTGACCGGCTTCCTGCGGGAGGGCGAGCGGGTCGTCGGCGTACGGGTGAAGGACGAGGAGGGGGGCGGGGAGTACGAGATCCGCGCCAAGCAGGTCGTCAATTCGACCGGAGTGTGGACGGACGACACACAGGGGCTGATCGCCGAGCGCGGGCAGTTCCATGTGCGGGCGTCCAAGGGGATCCACCTGGTCGTGCCGAAGGACCGGATCCACTCGACGACCGGGCTCATCCTGCGGACCGAGAAGTCGGTGCTGTTCGTGATCCCGTGGGGCCGCCACTGGATCGTCGGGACCACCGACACGGACTGGGATCTCGACAAGGCGCATCCGGCCGCGTCCAGCGCCGACATCGACTACCTGCTCGAACACGTCAACTCGGTGCTCGCCGTGCCGCTGACGCGCGACGACGTGGAGGGCGTGTACGCCGGCCTGCGGCCGCTGCTGGCCGGGGAGTCCGACGCGACCAGCAAGCTCTCCCGGGAGCACACGGTGGCGCATCCGGTGCCGGGTCTCGTGGTCGTCGCGGGCGGGAAGTACACGACCTACCGTGTGATGGCGAAGGATGCGGTGGACGAGGCGGTACACGGGCTGGACCAGCGGGTCGCCGAGTGTGTCACGGAGAACGTGCCGCTGATCGGTGCCGAGGGGTACAACGCCCTGTGGAACGCGCGAGCGCGCATCGCCAAGCGGACCGGCCTGCATGTGGCCCGGGTGGAACACCTGCTGAACCGCTTCGGCGCCATGACCCAGGAGGTCCTGGACCTCATCGCGGAGGACCCGTCGCTGGGCGAACCGCTGGGCGGCGCGGACGACTACCTGCGGGCGGAGGTCGTCTACGCGGCCTCGCACGAAGGGGCCAGGCATCTGGATGACGTACTCACCCGGCGCACGCGCATCTCGATCGAGACGTTCGACCGGGGCACGCGCAGCGCACGGGAGGCGGCCGGTCTGATGGCCAGGGTGCTGGGCTGGGACAAGAGCCGCATCGAGGCGGAGATCGAACACTACGAGAAGCGGGTCGAGGCGGAACGGGAGTCGCAGCGCCAGCCGGACGACCTGACGGCGGACGCGGCGCGGCTGGGGGCGCCGGACATCGTGCCGCTTGAGTGAGTGAGTGAGTGGGTGGGTGAGTGAGTGAGTAAGTGAGTGAGTGAATGAATGGGATGCGGGTGCCGGACCTTGCGAGCCGGGCCTGATCCAGACGGCAGGCGTTGTGGGTGACGCTGTACGGAGCTGTGGTGGGCTCCGGCAGCGGTTGCCCGTCCGGCCGGGAACTGCTGCGGCAGAGTCCCGGCCGGGTCCGCAGGGTCCGCCGGGTCCGGCGGGTCCGGCGGAAGTCCTCGTCCGGGGGCGGGGGTGAGGGGCTGGGTCTGGGGGCTGAGTCGAGGGGTGGAGCGACGCATGGGTTCGGGATCGGGATGTGAGGGAGAGAACAGGGTCGGGAGCCGGCGGTGAGTTGGGCCGGGCCGGGGCGGTGAACTGGGCCGAGCCGGGGCCGTGTCCGGGTCGAGCCGTTCCGGGCCGGGGTGGTGCCGGGCCGATCCGGGGTGGTGCCAGGGGGGATGGCGGTGTCGGGTGAAAGAGCTGTGTGGGAGGGGCGGGACGCTGAAGTCTGCAGGGGCGGCAGGAGGCGGTCTGCGCGGAGCGGAAGCGTGCCGTACGCCTGCTCGACGCCTGCTTGACCTCGGGTTCTCCGGGCAGGGACTGGGTGGTACCGCCGAGCGGTACCGGGATCCGCCGCAGTGGCGAGCGGCAGATGCGACACCGGCGTGGCAGGAAAAGGCTCCCGCATGGCCCATGATGGTCGCCCACGGACCCGGCACCATCATCGGTGCCGGAGTGAGAGACAATGGACGCTCTGCCAGGGCGGGTTGAACGCAGAGGGGACGCATGTCGGAGGCGGAGCAGGCGAAGGACACCAAGGGGCGCCTCCTGGCTGGGCGGTACCGGCTTGGGGGTGTGCTCGGCAAGGGCGGCATGGGCACCGTCTGGCGGGCGGTGGACGAGACACTCGGCCGCACCGTCGCGGTGAAGGAGCTGCGTTTCCCCTCGGCCATCGACGAGGACGAGAAGCGCAGACTCGTGACGCGTACGCTGCGCGAGGCCAAGGCGATTGCCCGGATCCGTAACAACGGAGCGGTGACTGTCTACGACGTGGTCGACGAGGACGACCGGCCGTGGATCGTCATGGAGCTCGTCGAGGGCTGCTCGCTGGCCGAGTTGGTACGGGAGGAGGGCGTCCTCACACCCGTGCGCGCGGCCGAGGTGGGCCTCGCGATCCTCGACGTGCTGCGCCTCGCGCACCGTGAGGGAATCCTGCACCGCGATGTGAAGCCGTCCAACGTGCTGATCGCCGAGGACGGGCGGGTCGTGCTGACCGACTTCGGGATCGCACAGGTCGAGGGCGACCCGTCGGTGACGTCGACCGGAATGCTGGTCGGCGCCCCCTCGTACATCTCGCCCGAGCGGGCGCGCGGCCACAAGCCGGGGCCGCCGGCCGACCTGTGGTCGCTGGGCGGGCTGCTGTACGCGAGTGTCGAGGGCGTGCCGCCCTACGACAAGGGGTCGGCCATCGCGACCCTGACCGCGGTGATGACTGAATCGCTCGACCCGCCGAAGAACGCGGGAGCCCTGTCGGAGGTCATCTACGGTCTGCTCGCCAAGGATCCGGCCCAGCGCCTCGACGACGCGGGCGCCCGCCGCCTGCTGAACGCCGTGATCCACGCTCCGGACGCGCCGGAACCCGCTGCCGAGACGGTCGCGGCCGACGCGACGCGGGTCGTGCCGCTGCCGCCGGTTCCCGACGAGCCCATGGACGCGGGGGATTCCAGACCCGCGAAGCCCGCCAAGGCGGCCAAGGAGCCGAGGCCCGCCAAGGAAGTCAGGCCGGCCAAGGAGTCCAGGCTTCAGAAGGCCAGGGACACCGCTGCGGCCGACCGGGTGCGCGGCGCGCTGAACTCCGTACGGAACGCCAGGTCCGAGCCGGCTCCGGCCAAGCCCGCCGCCGCACCGGCCGGACCGCCCGCCCGGGTCAGGGCGCCGCTCACCGATGTCGTGCCGCGGCGCACCCTGGTGATAATCGCGGCCGTTGTCGCACTCGCGGTGCTCGGGACCGTCCTCGCCTTCACTCTCGGCGGCGACGACAAGGGCAATCAGAGCAAGTCCAAGAGTGACAAGAGCGCTTCGAGTGGTGCGACGGCCGGTGGCGACAGCAAGAACGACGGCAAGGACACGGGCAAGGGGAAGACAGGCGACCAGGGCAAGAACGGCGATCAGGGCAAGGGGCAGAGCAGCGGGAGCGCTTCGCCCACGCCCTCCGGGAAGCCGTCCGAGCCCTCCGCCGGTGACGCGCTGCCCAGTGGCTACAAGAAGGTGACGGACGGTCGGTTCCGCTTCACGATGGCCATGCCTGCCGGGTTCCACCGCACGGCCATAGCGGGGGTGAGCTCGGGCGGGATCTACAACAAGACCAGCGGCGGCTTCCCGCGCGTCCAGATCGACTTCAACGACTCGCCCAAGGACGACGCGGCCGCCGCCTGGCAGGCGGCGGTCGGTGGTCTGCGGGCCAGTGTCGGCGGCTACAAGCACCTCGGCATACACAAGGTCGAGTACAACGGCTATCCGACCGTCGCCGACTGGTCGTTCGAGCGTGACCAGAACGGCCAGCGGGTCCGGGTGCTGAACCGGGGATTCAAGGTGGACGCCAAGCGCGGCTACTCGATCATGGTCAGCTGCAAGGCGAGCGACTGGAACGACGACGAGTGCACCACGCTGCGTAATACGGCGTTCAAGACGTTCGCTCCCAAGAAGTGACCCAGGACACGTATTGTGAGAGGACGCGGACCGTACGCAGCCGCAATGGGCCTGTAATCGACCGTATTTGACGGATTGATACGGATCGGTGCGGATTAACGTGGCCCCTGAGACCAGGGAACAGCGCGCTCCGGGGAGGCGTCGTGGACGAGTACGCGGGAAGGGTCCTTGCCGACCGCTACCGCCTTCCGCTGCTGCCCGGCGACGAGTTCGAGCCTGCGGAGATCCGCGCGTTCGACACCTACAGCGGACAGGAAGTCCTCGTCCGGCAGGTGCCGCTGCCGGAGGTCGTGGACGCGGAAATGCTCGACGAGAGCGGAGCGGGGACGGGCTTCGGCGTCGGGCCCGATGCCGGGCCGGGCGCCGGGTTCGCCGAGGCACGGCACGCGTCGGCCCGTACCACCCGCAGGCCCGCTGACCCGGCGGTGCGGCGGGCGATGGAGGCGGCGCAGTCCGCAGCGCAGATCCCCGACCACCCCCGGCTCGACCAGGTCTTCGACGTCTTCGCGGAAGGCGGTTCGCTCTGGGTGGTGAGCGAACTGGTCGAGGCCACACCGCTGGCCGCGATGCTCGCCGAGCATCCCCTGAACCCGTACCGCGCGGCGGAGATCGCCTCCGATGTGCTCACCGCGCTGCGCGTCCTGCACGCCCATGGCTGGACCCACCGCAACATCACCGCCCGGACCGTGCTGGTCTGCGACGACGGCCGTGTGGTCCTGACCGGACTGGCGGCGGGAGCGGCGGAGGAGGCGCTCTGCGGTTACGACCCGGTGCCGGCCGCGGAGTTATCGCAGCCGGTTGTCGGGGCAGGCCCGGGCCCCGGGTCCGATTCCCCGGCCGTACCGGGAGCGGACGGGGCACAGCAACCGTATGCGTCGCCCGCGTCGCCCGAGGTGTACGAGTCGGATGTGCCGGATGTGCCGGATGGTCTGGGACGCCCGGTCGGTGAGGAGTTGCCTGCCGCTGAGCGGGGGCTCCCTGCTGAGCAGGGGCCGCCGCCGTCGGGTACGCGGGAGCTCCCGTCCGGGCCTGCGCTGCCGCCCGGATACGCCCAGGACGAGCGGCGCGGACAGCCGGGCGGCCGGATGTACGACCAGCTGCAGGACGCGCCGCCCGCCTCAGGCCAGGAGTCCGGGCTGTCCGCTGCCCCCGGGGTGCCTGATCGCGGGGTGCCTGATCCCGGGCTGCCCGCCACCCGGGGTGGTGGCGCCGTTTCGGCGGGGGACGTCCGTGCTGCCCGGGCCGGTGCCATAGCCGCCTACCGTGCGGGTGCACGGGCCGCGGCGCGGGTCAGCGGGGACGAGCAGGGGAGCGACACCGGGGGTTTCCCCGTTCAGCGTCCCGGGTCCGGTTCGTCGCATTCTTCGCAGCCCGCGCGGCATGAACCGACGGGCTTCTGGCACGGGGCACAGCCGCGTTCCGGCGCCGGGGACGGCATGCGCGCCGATGACCTGCGCGGCGCCCACGACCGGGAGGCGCAGCGCGGCCGGGAGGCGCGGGACCGGGAAGCGCAGGGCGGCAGGGAAGCACGCGGCCGGGAAGCACGCGGCCGGGAAGCCCAGGACCAGGGCACCCGCAACGCCCAGGACCGCAGCGCCCAGAGCCACAACACCTGGGACCGCAGCGCCCAGGACCGCAGCACGCAGAACCACAACACCCAGAACGACACTGCCCAGGACCGGCGCATCCCCAGCCCTCCTGCGGCTGTCGCCGTGCCGGACGGGTGGGACCGGGCTGCGGCGGGACCCGCGGTGACCGCGCGCCGAGGGCCCGGGACGCCGCTCGCGGCCGAGCGGGCCCGGCAGGCGCGTATCACCGTCGTGGGCGCCGTCACCGAACGGTGGGCGCCCGAGCAGGCGGGCCCCGTCCACGGCAACTGGCAGCTCGCCGCCCCGGTCGGGCCCGCCACCGATCTGTGGGCGCTGGGGGCGCTGCTCTTCCGGGCCGTCCAGGGCCACGCCCCGTACCCGGAGGAGAGCGCCGCCGAACTCGTCCAGCTGGTCTGCGCGGAGCCGCCCGCGTTCGCCGAGGAGTGCGGTCCGCTGCGGCCCGTCGTCGAGTCGCTGCTGCGTCAGGACCCCACGGAGCGGCCGGACATAGAGGAGCTGCGCGGCTGGTTGCGCTCGCTGGTGCGGTCGGCGCCCGAGCCCGACGCCGGGCAGGGGATCGTGCCGGTCCCGCCGGTCGACGCCACGCGGCTGCCGATCGTGCGGCGCAGGGGCGAACTCGTCCGCCGGCGCCGTCGCAACCCGGGCGGGGACGGCGTGCACGGCCGCCACCGCCAGCAGCGGAAGGGCGGCCGCCGGAGAGAGCAGGGCCCGGCCGGGTCCACGGGTCCGGCGCAGCCCGCGCAGCCGATGCAGTCGGTGGCGGCGGGCCCGTCCGAGCGGTCCGCACCTGCGGGCCGGCAGCCACGGCCGGACGCGAAGCCGCGCTCCCTCGGCCGGACACTGCTCGTCGTCGTCCTGGTCGTCCTGGTCGCCGCCCTCGTGTACGCGCTGAAGTTCATGCCGAAGGCCGACGACTCCCGGCAGGGCAGCACGGGCGCGCCCGCGCCGCTGCCGACCGCCTCCGCTTCGGGGCAGCGGAACTCCCCGGAGTCCGGCGGGCCCGGCGGGTCGCCGCAGTCGCGGTCGGCCGGGACACCGCAGTCCCCGCAGGGCACGGAGCCCGACAGCGGTGGACCGGCCGCGGGTTATGCGATCCGCAAGGATCCCGAAGGGTTCCAGGTGGCGGTGGCCAAGGACTGGGAGCGCCGTTCCGTCAACGACGCCGGACAGGTGCGCTACCTCGGCGGCGACTTCGAACTCGTCGTCGTCCCCGGCCGCGACAGCGTCAAGGACGAGGGCGCCGATCCCATGGCGTACCAGCGCGACAAAGAGCGAGAACTCAAACCGTTCCGTGACTCCACGTGGTCGTCCGCCGCGGGACTGCGCCGGATAGACGTCGGCAAGCAGGCCATGGCCGAAGGGCAGTTCACCTGGCAGGACAGCAGCGGACGCGAGGTGTTCGTCCGTAATGTGGCCATGATTATCGCAGGCCGTTACCACGTCGTGCAGGTCATCGGACCCGAAGCACAGAGGGACAAGGTCACCGAAATCTACGAACAGGCCGTTGCCACCTACCGCACCGAGAAGTGAGCGGACTGCGCGATTCCCGTCACAGTGCGGTATCACGGCGCGCCCCGAGGTTCCACGACCGAATATCCGTCCGTAACCTGGCAGTCGAGGGAACGGACAGGGGCACGTGGAACACACTCACAGCGCGGACTTGGTGCTCGCCGGCCGCTATCGGCTGGGCGAACTCATCGGTCGCGGCGGCATGGGCAAGGTCTGGCGGGCTCACGACGAGGTGCTGCACCGGACTGTCGCCGTCAAGGAACTGACGGCCGGTCTGTACGTATCGGAGGCCGACCGGGCCGTACTGCACGCCAGGACGCAGAAGGAGGCGCGGGCCGCCGCGCGCATCAACCATCCCGGGGTCGTCACCGTTCATGACGTCATCGAGTTCGACGACCGGCCGTGGATCGTCATGGAGTACATCGACGGTCCCTCACTTGCCGACGTGGTCAAGGAGTCGGGCGCGCTCGACCCCCGCGAGGCCGCCCGGGTGGGCCTGCACGTCCTGGGAGCGCTGCGCGCCGCGCACGCGGCGGGGGTGCTCCACCGGGACGTGAAGCCGGGCAACGTCCTGCTCGCCCACGACGGCCGGGTCCTCATCACCGACTTCGGCATCGCCGCCATCGAGGGCGACTCGGAGATCACCCGGACCGGCGAGATCGTCGGCTCCATCGACTACCTCGCGCCGGAGCGGGTCTACGGCGAGGCGCCGGGCCCCGCATCCGATCTGTGGTCGCTGGGCGCCACGCTCTTCACCGCTGTCGAGGAGCGCTCGCCCTTCCGCCGCACGTCGCCGATCTCCACGCTCCAGGCCGTAGTGAACGACGAGCCGCCGAAACTCACCAGGGCGGGGCCGCTCACTTCCGTCATCACCGGACTGCTGCGCAAGGATGCCGCCGAACGGCCCGGGCCCGCCGAGACGGAGCGCATGCTGCTCGACGCGATGGAGGGGCGCAGGCCCCGGCAGGCGGAGGCGTATGTCCCGACGCAGCTGGTGGCCGAGTCGATGCTCCAGGACGCGACGCCCACGAGCCGGATCAACTCCTCCGGTGCACCGGTGGCGTCGGGGGCGGCCCCGTCCCGGCCGGAACAGGCACCAGCGCCCGGACAGACGGCAGCACCGGCACAGACAGCAGTACCGGAACACACCGCAGCACCGGGGCCGGCAGCGGTTTCCGTGCCGGCACCGGGGCCAGTACCGCCATCAGTACCGGTACCGGTACCGGCTTCCGCGGATGGCGCCCCTCCGGTTGCGCCCGCCGGGCGGAAGCGCGGTCGTAGGCGGACCGGCGCACTGGTCCTGGCCCTCGCGGTGGTCGTCGGTGCCGCGGTCGGCTTCGGCGTCATGAAGTACGAGAACCGGCGGACGGATTCGGGCAGTGACTCGGTGTCGGGTTCCGGCGGACCGGACGCCGGCGCCGGGAAGAAGCCGCAGGGCGGAGGCATACCGGCGGGCTGGCACCGGGTCAATGAGCCCGAGGGGTTCAGCATGGTTCTGCCCAACGGCTGGAAGCGTCAGATGGACGGCTCCAACGAGATCGACTACACGCCGGACGACGGCAACCACTTCATCCGGATAAGCATCGACAACGATCCGGACTACTCCACCCCGTATCTGCATGAACTGGCCCTCGAACCGCAGCTCAAACGGCTCCCCGCCTACAAGCGGATCACACTGCACGTGAACAACTTCCGGGACCAGGACGCCGCGCTCTGGGAGTTCACCTGGACCGAGACCAAGGGGCAGCCGGGCCGGCGCCGTGCCATAGACCAGATCTACAACGTGGACCACGGGCGGGCCGAGTACGCGATCTACATGGGCGGACCGGCCAAGGACTGGGACCGCAGCCGGTTCGACACCGTCCTGCGCTACTGGCAGCCGCCGCACTGAGCCAGGGCGTAGAGAGCTGCCTCACCGGGCTGCCATGCCGGACGCCCTTGCCGGACCCCCGTGCTGACGGCAGCGCACATCCGTCACTCGCTCCCGCCCCGGCTGCCGTGCGGCATGATGGGCCCAGGGGGACGTAGGGGGAGCAGCAGTGGCACAGGATCCGCGTAACAGCCGTCTGATCGCCGGACGTTATCTGCTCGGGGACCGGGTCGGCCGGGGCGGCATGGGTACGGTCTGGCGGGCCTCCGACCAGCTGCTCGGGCGCGAGGTCGCCGTCAAGGAGCTGAACCCGGAGACCGGGGCCGCCACCGCGTCGGCGCTGCGTGAGGCGCGCGCGGTCGCCCAGATCAAGCACCCGCATGTGATCGTCGTCCACGATGTGGTCGTCGAGGACGACGAACGCCCCTACATCGTCATGGAGCTGGTGGTCGGCGGTTCCCTCGCGGGCCGCCTTTCCGAGCACGGGCCCGTGGGCACCCGGGAGGCCGCGCGTATCGGGGTGGCGCTGCTGGGCGCGCTCCGGGCAGCGCACGCCCGGGGCGTACTGCACCGGGACATCAAGCCGGCCAACGTTCTGCTGGAGGGCGACGGCCGGGTGGTTCTCACCGACTTCGGGATCGCGCGGCTCGCCGGGGCGACCACGATCAGTGAGACCGGGGCCTTCGTCGGTTCGCCCGAGTACACCTCACCGGAGCGGATACAGGGTGAGGAGGCCGGGCCCGCATCCGACCTGTGGTCGCTCGGCGCGCTGTTGTGTGCCGCGCTGAGCGGGGAGTCGCCCTTCCACCGGGATTCGCTGGGCGGGGTGCTGCACGCGGTGGTCGCCGGCGAGATCCGCCCGCCCGCCGAGGCCGAGCCGCTGCTTCCTGTCGTCCTGGGCCTGCTCGAACGGGACGCGGTGCGCAGGATGGGGGTGGACGAGGCGGAGCGGCTGCTGGGTGCGTACGCGGCTGAGTACGGACCGTACGGGACTGGGGGCGTCCGTCCGGAGCGCGGAGACGCCTCTTCTGCACCTGGCACCCTTCCCGCACCTGGCACCCTTGCTGCACCGGACACTTCTCCTGCACCGGACACTTCTCCTGCACCGGACATCTCTTCTGTACTTGACACCCCTTCTGCTTCTTCTCCCGCGGTCCGGCGGGCCGCACTTGTCGCGGGAGTGCTGGTCGCCGCGGCCGCTGGTGCCGGGATCGTCCTGCACGCGGTGGGTGACGCGGGATCGGGCCGTACGGACAGCGCAGCGCCGTCCCGGAGCGTGAGCTCCGCGCCGGCCGCTGGACCCGCGGCCACCCCGGATCGCGGTCCGCAGCAGAAGCCCCACCACGCTGCCGTACCCGGCCCGGACGTCAACCCCACAGTGACGCTGACCCATCGGGCGTCGCCGGCACCCTCCGGATACCGCGCAGTTGACGACCCCGCTGGCTTCTCCCTGGCCGTCCCGGTCGACGCCACCCGCTCCACCGACGACAAGCGCGTCTACTACATGACGCCGGGCGAGGTCTTCCGTATCGGTATTCGGATCCACAGCAGCCCCGGCGGCGGCCCGATGGCGACACAGCGCGCGTCGGACTCGGCGGGGCCCCGTACCAACCCCGGATACCGGGACGGCGTGGTCACCGCGACCAAGCACGACGGCCATGACGCGGCGCTCTGGGAGTTCACCTGGAACGGTTACTCCAAGGGCGAGGGCGCCCGGCATACCTACGACCTCTGCTGGGAGCAGGGCGGCCGCCTTTACGACGTCTGGGTGTCGGCCCCGGTCGGCGGCCTCGACACGGCGCAACGGCACTTCACCACGGCCATCGGCACCTTCTCGGCGTCGGCGCCAGCATCAGCATCGACGTCGGCATCAGGACCGGCATCGACGTCGGCATCAGCATCGACGTCGGCATCGCCGGCCTCGGCCGACACCGGAGACCGCCACTGAGCGGAACGGCCGGAACGGCGGAAACAGCCGGAACGCGCCTTCGCCGATCGCGGCAGAAATGGCGAGCAACACCGCTCAGGCAGCCAACCCGCCTGATCAGGGGTTATGTCGCCAGCGATCACTGGCGGTATATGTGGGGACGGTGAAAAGGCATTACTGATGGGTACCGAAACTCTCCGCCGGGGCATAACCTCCCCTCATGACGGACTCGCAGGCTCCCACCGCCACGGCCTCCCACGGCACGAACCCGATCGCCCCCACCCCCTCCGGTGTGCGTACCGCGGCCGATGTGGTCACCCCCGAAGTGGTCGCCCAGCTGACGCGCGGCGTGGTGGGTTCCGGACGGACGGCCAACCACAGCCCCTTCACCGGCGGGAAGCTGGCCGATCTGCCCGAGTCGACTCCCGAGGACGTCGCGACCGCCTTCGAGCGGGCCCGCGCGGCCCAGGGCGCGTGGGCCGCGACCCCCGTCCGGACCCGGGCCGCCGTCCTGCTGCGCTTCCACGACCTGGTGCTCTCCCGGCAGGCCGAGGTCCTGGACCTCATCCAGCTGGAGACCGGGAAGGCCAGGCTGCACGCCCACGAAGAGGTCCAGGCCGTCGCCGTCGCCGCGCGTCACTACGGCCGCAAGGCGCCCTCGTACCTCAAGCCCAAGGGGCACACGGGTGCGATCCCGACGCTCACCAAGGTCACCGAACTGCGCCAGCCGCGCGGGGTGGTGGGCCAGATCGCCCCCTGGAACTACCCCTTCGAGCTGTCCATCGGCGACGCGCTGCCCGCCCTCGTCTCCGGCAACGCCCTGGTGATGAAGCCCGACACCGAGACCGCACTGACCGCGCTCTGGGCCCGCGACCTGATCATTGAGGCCGGACTGCCCGCCGAGGTCTTCCAGATGGTCCTCGGGGAGGGCCCGGTCATCGGCCCCGAGCTGGTCAAGCACGCCGACTTCGTGTCCTTCACCGGCTCGACCCGCACCGGCCGCGAGGTCGCCCGGGGTGCGGCCGACCGGCTGGTCGGTGTCTCCCTCGAACTCGGCGGCAAGAACGCCATGCTGGTCCTGGAGGACGCGGACATCGAGAAGGCGGCCGCGGGCGCGGTCCGCGCCTGCTTCTCATCGGCCGGCCAGCTCTGCATCTCCATCGAGCGGCTGTACGTCCACGAGTCGATCGCCGACGCGTTCCTGGAGCGCTTCGCCGCGCGCACGAAGGCAATGCGCCTCGGCAACTCCCTCGCCTACGGCGCCGACATGGGCTCCCTCGCCGGTGAACGGCAACTGGAGGCCGTGCGGCGACACGTCGAGGAGGCCGTCTCCAAGGGCGCCACGCTGGTCGCGGGCGGTGTGCACCGTACGGACATCGGTCCGCTCTTCTACGAGCCGACCATCCTGGACGGCGTCGAGGCCCCGATGGCCGTCTGCACCGAGGAGACGTTCGGGCCAGTGGTCTCGGTCTACCGCTTCAAGGACGACGACGAGGCCGTCGCCACCGCCAACGCCACGCCCTACGGGCTCAATTCGAGTGTCTGGACCAGGAGCGGCAGCCGCGGCCACGCCGTCGCCGCCCGGCTGCGGACCGGCACGGTCAACATCAACGACGGGTACGCGCCCGCGTACGGCAGCGTGCAGTCGCCGATGGGCGGCATGAAGGACTCGGGCCTCGGCCGCAGGCACGGCTCGGAAGGCATTCTCAAGTACACCGAGGCGCAGACCGTCGCGCACCAGCGGATCATGCCGATGGCGCCGTCCTTCGGTATGGACGACGAGAAGTACGCCGCGTTCATGAGCCGCAGCCTCAAGGCGATGAAGACCCTCCGCTTCCGCTAATTCTCTGACGAGGAGAGTCAATGTCACAGGAGAACTCTGTCCGCGGTGAGGGCGCCGCCGCCGCCGGCGGTGACCCCGGCGCACCGTACGACTACGACGTCCTGGTGGTCGGCTCGGGCTTCGGCGGCTCGGTCACCGCGCTCCGGCTCACCGAGAAGGGGTACCGGGTCGGCGTCCTGGAGGCGGGCCGCCGCTTCACCCCGGGCACCCTCCCCAAGAACTCCTGGGACATCAAGAACTACCTCTGGGCCCCGGCGCTCGGCCTCTACGGCATCCAGCGCGTCCACCTCCTCGGCAATGTGATGGTTCTGGCGGGCGCCGGCGTCGGCGGGGGCTCCCTGAACTACGCCAACACGCTGTACGTCCCTCCGGCGCCGTTCTTCCAGGACCGGCAGTGGGCGTCCATCACCGACTGGCAGGCCGAGTTGGCGCCGTACTACGACCAGGCCCAGCGCATGCTCGGTGTCCGGATCAATCCGACGATGACGCCCTCGGATGTCCATCTGAAGGCGTCCGCCGAGGCGATGGGCGTCGGCGACTCCTTCCACATGGCGCCCGTCGGGGTCTTCTTCGGTGACGGGGAGGACTCGGACGGCACGTCCAGGGCGGAGCCGGGCAAGGCCGTCGACGACCCCTACTTCGGCGGGGCGGGCCCCTCCCGCAAGGCGTGCACCGAGTGCGGCGAGTGCATGACGGGCTGCCGCCACGGCGCGAAGAACACCCTCAACGAGAACTACCTGTACCTCGCCGAGAAGGCGGGCGCGGTCATCCACCCGCTGACCTCGGTGACCGCGGTGGCGGAGCACGGCGAGGGCGGCTACCGGGTCACCACCGTCACGACCGACGCCCGCAAGAAGGCGCCGCGGGTGCTGCGTGCCCGGCAGGTGGTGGTCGCCGCGGGGACGTACGGCACGCAGACCCTGCTGCACACCATGAAGGACCAGGGGCTGCTGCCGCGCATCTCGCCGAAGCTCGGGGAGCTGACGCGTACCAACTCCGAGGCGCTGGTGGGCTCGCAGACCACGGACCGCCGCTACCGCAGGAAGCACGGCACACCGAAGGCCGACTTCACCCAGGGTGTCGCGATCACCTCGTCCATCCACCCGGACGCGGATACCCACATCGAGCCGGTGCGGTACGGCAAGGGGTCCAACGCGATGGGCGCGATGTCCATCATCCAGGTGCCCTTCGGTTCCCGGCGGGTGCTCGGCTGGCTCGGCAACGTCGCCAAGCACCCCTGGCTGACAGCCCGTTCGCTCTCCAACCGGCGCTGGTCCGAGCGGACCATCATCGGTCTGGTGATGCAGTCGCTGGACAACTCCCTCACCACGTACCGCAAACCGGGCGGGATCGGCCGGGGTCTGCTCACGGCCAGGCAGGGCCACGGCGCGCCCAACCCGAAGCAGATCGCCGAGGGGACCCGGGCCGCGACGCTCATCGCCGAGGAGATCAACGGGTTCGCCGGCTCGAACATCGGTGAGCTGATGGGGACCCCCCTGACCGCCCACTTCCTGGGCGGCTGCCCGATCGGGGCGTCCGCCGGTGAGGGCGTGATCGACCCGTACCACCGGCTGTACGGGCATCCGGGCATCTCGGTGGTCGACGGCTCGGCGGTGTCGGCGAACCTCGGCGTCAACCCCTCGCTGACCATCACCGCGCAGGCGGAGCGCGCCATGTCGTACTGGCCCAACAAGGGCGACGCGGACCCGCGCCCCGAGCAGGGACAGCCGTACGAGCGTCTCGCCGCCGTCGAGCCGAGGTCGCCGGCCGTACCGGCGGCGGCGTTCGGCGCACTCAGGCTGCCGTTCCTGGGGATACCCGCGGTCCCGCCGAAGCGGACGGCGGGCCCGGAGCAGCCGAAGACGGCGGAGCAGCCGCGGGCATAGTCCCGCCAGTGGCCCTCATGCATGGCCTTGACGCACGGGCGGCCTTGACGCACGGCCTTCATGCACGGCCTCATGAACGGCCCCCGGACGTGGCCCTCGTGGGTGGCCGGCATACGCGGCGGGAGGGCTGCACCCCCCTCCGAGTGCAGCCCTCCCGAGTCCGTGCCGACCGGCCCTGCTGCGGTGCTGGTGCACACGGGTGGGGCCACTGGTGGGTACGCATGGATGACCGGCCGACGCGCTGAATGGTTGCTTCCGGTCTCGCGGATTCCTCCTGTGAGCTGCGTCACGCAGTGCAGCACGAAGACCAGGGGCCCGTGGAGGTGATTCCACGGGCCCCTGGTCTTCGGCACCGGCGTCAGGGCAGCACCGGTGCCGGGCGGCGGCGCCGGGGGGTGTGCGCCGCGGAGGGGTCGGAGCCGGGTGGCCGCCCGGCTCGCGAAGGGTGTGCGGTGGAGGAGGAAGCGGAGCGGAGCGGAGTGGGAGGGGGAAGTGCGGGATGCGGGCGTGGGACGTGCGGGCCTGGCCGGGATGGGACGGGACTGGTGGTTCGGGGGTGTCGGCTCAGGATCGTCGCTTCAGGGGCGTCGGCTCCGGGCTGTCGGCTCCGGGCTGTCGGCTCCGGGCGTCCCCGGAACCGACGGCCTTGGATGACCGGGCCGCTGTCCCCTGCCGCCCGGTCACACACGCTGAGATGTGGTCCCACGACGCACCTGCAGTACGTCACACGCCTCAGCGAAGCCACGCGTGGTTTTCTCTTTTCCAACAGGCCGCCCCTGGCTGACACGGACGCTTGGACCAACGAAGGGCTGCCGGGCCCGGTCACGCGCCGTACGGGTGAGAGCGGGCCCGAACTCAGATACGGGCTGTCCCCGGCGGGCACGGGGCCCCGGTGGCCTCAGGCCCGTCGGCGGCCTCAGATCCGTCGGACGACCTCAAATCCACCGGGCGGCCTCAGATCCGCCCCCGGCACAGTTCAAGGACGGTCATCGCGAGTCCCGTGCCCGGCTTGCCGAGCGCCTGGCTGTAGTGGCCCAGGACCTCCATCTCACGGGAGAGGTTCACCCGGCGCCCGCCGGATGTCATCCGGGCGTCCTGGATGACGGCGGACACCGCCATCCGCTCCTGGATCAGGCCGATGATCCGGTCGTCGAGGCTGTCGATGCGGTCGCGCGCGCCCGTGATCACGCCAGCCGCCTCACTGCTGTGCGCGCCGGTGCCGTGCAGTTCCATGCCGTGCAGGTCCGTGTGGTGCGTGTCGGTGCTCATGTGTCCGGGCCTCCTGAAGGGATACGGGCCCCGGAGCGGCACGGTCCGGAATGCACAGGCGCCCCGGACCTGGCCGGTCCGGGGCGCCTGGGGAAGTGCTTGTCAGCGGGTGATCAAGCAGCACGACCATGGCAGCCGGACGGGCCGGTGCCATAGGTAAAGACGAAGGTCAGCTGCTGATGCATGAGGCCAGTATGGACGGCCTTCGGAGGGAGAGACAAACCGGTTCCCCCGGCCCCGTTAGAATCGACATACAAGCCCCCCAGTGCCAGACCCCCGTACCGGACCCCAGTACAAGACCCAGTACCAGACCCCCTCCTTTCCCGCCGGAAGGCCGCCCCGTGCCAGCAGCACCCCCCGCCGCCCCCGAGGTCGTCCTCGTAGTCGACTTCGGCGCGCAGTACGCCCAGCTCATCGCCCGTCGCGTCCGTGAGGCGCGGGTCTACAGCGAGATCGTGCCGTCGACCATGCCGGTGGCCGAGATGCTGGCGAAGAACCCGAGGGCGATCATCCTCTCCGGTGGTCCGTCCTCCGTGTACGCGCCGGGCGCGCCCACCGTCGACCGGGCGCTGTTCGAGGCCGGGGTTCCTGTCTTCGGTATGTGCTACGGATTCCAGCTCATGGCGACCACTCTCGGCGGCACGGTCGACGACAACGGCGCCCGGGAGTACGGCCGGACCGCCCTCTCCGTCTCCAAGTCCGCCTCCACCCTCTTCGAGGGCACCCCGGCCGAGCAGCCGGTGTGGATGTCGCACGGCGACGCCTGCTCGGCCGCCCCCGAGGGGTTCACGGTCACGGCGTCCACCGGCGTCGTACCGGTGGCGGCCTTCGAGAACGACGAGAAGAAGCTGTACGGCGTCCAGTACCACCCCGAGGTGCTGCACTCCACCTACGGCCAGCAGGTGCTTGAGCACTTCCTCTACCGGGGCGCGGGCATCGACCCGTCGTGGACCACGACGAACGTCGTGGAGGAGCAGGTCGCCCTGATCCGCGAGCAGGTCGGCACCAAGCGCGCCATCTGCGGGCTCTCCGGCGGCGTCGACTCCGCCGTCGCGGCCGCCCTGGTGCAGAAGGCCATCGGCTCCCAGCTGACCTGCGTGTACGTCGACCACGGTCTGATGCGCAAGGGTGAGACGGAGCAGGTCGAGAAGGACTTCGTGGCCGCCACGGGTGTCCAGCTCAAGGTGGTCGACGCCGAGGAGCGCTTCCTGACCGCGCTCAAGGGTGTCTCCGACCCCGAGGAGAAGCGGAAGATCATCGGGCGGGAGTTCATCCGGGTCTTCGAGCAGGCGCAGGTCGAGATCATCGCCGACGCGGGCGAGGACGTCGCGTTCCTGGTGCAGGGCACGCTGTACCCGGACGTCGTCGAGTCCGGCGGCGGCACCGGCACCGCCAACATCAAGTCCCACCACAACGTGGGCGGGCTCCCCGACGACATCGAGTTCGAGCTGGTCGAGCCGTTGCGGCAGCTCTTCAAGGACGAGGTCCGGATGGTCGGCCAGGAGCTCGGCCTGCCGGAGGAGATCGTCCAGCGCCAGCCGTTCCCCGGCCCCGGCCTCGGTATCCGTATCGTCGGCGAGGTCACCAAGGAGCGGCTCGACCTGCTGCGCGAGGCCGACGCCATCGCGCGTGAGGAGCTCACGGCGGCCGGTCTGGACCGCGAGATCTGGCAGTGCCCGGTGGTGCTGCTCGCGGACGTCCGGTCGGTCGGCGTGCAGGGCGACGGCCGCACCTACGGCCACCCGATCGTGCTGCGGCCCGTCTCGTCCGAGGACGCCATGACGGCGGACTGGACGCGCCTGCCGTACGAGGTGCTGGGGAAGATCTCGACGCGCATCACCAACGAGGTCGCCGATGTGAACCGCGTGGTGCTCGATGTGACGAGCAAGCCCCCGGGCACCATCGAGTGGGAGTGACCCGCAGTTGACGAGCGCCGCCGCACCGGACGTCCGATGCGGCGGCGCTCTGCTGTCGTTCCATGGACGGTGCGAGACCGGCGGTGCGCGACGGGGCGGTGTACGGCCGACGTCGTACGAGCGGCCATGCGCGACTGGGCGGTGCACGACTCTGTTCACCTGCGGTAACGCGCGGTAGCTTCCGGCCATGACTGAGATGCCAGCCCCGATACCGGCCCCTGCCTCCGCCCCCGCGCCCGGCAACGTCCCGGCCGCCTCCGCGCCCGAGCCCGTACCGGTCGATCAGCTCCGGTTCGCGATGCCGCCGGTCCACGACACGCCGGCGGAGGAACGGCAGTACCGCAAGGAGAGGCTCGCGGGGGCGCTGCGGCTCTTCGCGCGGTACGGATACGAGGACGGCGTCTCGGGCCACATCACCGCCCGCGACCCGGGGTATCCCGACTGCTTCTGGGTGAACCCCTTCGGGGCGCCACTGGCGGGGCTGGGGGCGCGCGATCTGATCCTGGTCAACGGCGACGGGCAGGTCGTCGATGGCCGCCACCACGTCAACCAGGCCGCCTTCGCCGTACACGCCCAGGTGCACCGGGCCAGGCCCGCCGTCGTCGCGGTCGCACACGCCCACTCGCTGCACGGGCGGGCGCTGTCCGCGCTGGGCGAGCTGCTGGACCCCATCACCCAGGAGGCCTGTGCCTTCTACGAGGATCACGGGCTCTACGACACGTATACGGGCGTCGTCGTGGACGAGGAGGAGGGCCGCAGGATCGCCGCAGCACTCGGCGACCGCAAGGCGCTCATCCTCCGCAACCACGGGCTGCTGACCGTGGGCGACTCGGTCGACGCGGCGGCCTGGTGGTTCCTCACCATGGAACGCTCCTGTCAGGTCCAGCTCACCGCCCGGGCCGCGGGGAAGCCCGTACCGATCGACCACAGGAACGCGGTCGCCACCCGTGAGCAGCTGGGCAGCGACCTGGTGGCCTGGATCAACTACCAGCCGCTGTGGCGGCAGATCAGCGGAACCGGGCCCGACGCAGGGGCGTGAACGGCACCCGTACGAGCGCGTCCCCGCGGGTAGCCGTCAACTTGACGCGCTGTCAATCACCCTGTCTGACCTGACCTGCTGCCGGTACGGCTCCGCGGGTGCGGCACAATCCCCTTGAACTGCAAGGAAGTTCACGTGTGTGCAGGGAAGTTCACGGGGCGGGAAAAGGGCGGCGTTCTGCGTGGCGGTACAGGAAGCAAGACAGGGCGACGGTCCGCACGCCGGAGCGCACGGTGGCGGGTGCGCCTGCCCGGACTGTCCGCACGGCGCGCGCGAGGGGCACCGGCGCGCCGTTGCCGCGTTCCTCGCCCGGCGGGACGGGCTGGCGGCCGGTGAGGGACTGCCCGCCGGAGTGGCCCACTCGGCCGGAGCTTCGCGGCAGTGGGTCTCGGACGAACTGACGGAGTCGGCACGCGCGGTGGCCGAACGCGGCCGTGAGGCCGGTGAAGCCTGGTTCCAGCAGGTGTGGGTGCGCACGCTGCTGGTGGTGTGGGGGAGTGCGGTGGCTCTCGTGCTCGCCGAGGCGCTGACCGCGATCGGTGCGGGCTGGAGCACGGCGCGTACCGCCGGGCTGATCGCCGCGGTGCTCACCGCCGCACTGCTGACCGGCGCGGCCCGTACACACCGGGCGCGCGGTGGACTCCTGGCCCCCGTGATCGGCGAGGACAACCGGCTCTCCACCTCCCGTGCGGTCGCCGGGGCGTGGGTCCTGCTCGTCGTCTTCTCCGTCCTGGTGCTCTCGCTCCAGCTCGCCGGGGCGTCCGGCCACGGCAGGCGTGATGCGCTGATCGCCGGACTCGACCTGGCACGGGGCGCGGGCATGGTGACCGTGCTCGCGCTGGTCTGTGCCGTGGCGGTGGTGGTGCGGCGCGTGGTCGCGCTGCGGGTGCTGGCCCAGAAGCTCCAGAAGGTGCGCGCCGACCGCCCGCGCGCAGCCGATCTCCTCACCGACGACTCGGGGCGCGGCAGCTTCGCGGACGTGCAGTACGTCCTGGTCAGCTCTGCCGCGGTGCTGTTCGCCGGCGTACGCCTGGCCCGCCGCCCCGATCAGCTGCCCGACCTCCCGTGGGGGCTGGCGCTCCTGGTCGTGGTCTCGGCCGCGACGTACTTCGCGGGCAAGTACGCGGAGGGCGGCAGGCCCGTGGTGCTCTCGGTGGTCCGGTCACGGGAGGCCGGCGACCTGGACGCCCCGATCCGGACCGGCGACGACATCGAGATCCGCGGCGCGGGCTTCGTGCCGCCGGGGGCACGGACCCCGGACCGGCTGGCCCGGATGGTGGTCCGGATCGGCGCGGTGCACGTCCATGTGCCGCTGGTCCCGGTGCCGGGCGGTTTCGCCAACCCGTCGGACACGGTGCTGACCGTGCCCGTACCGGTGGAGGTCGAGCCGGGCCGGGTGGAGGTACGCGTGGTGACGGCCGCCGGGGTGGAGACGGCGGCGTGCGAGATCGACGTGACGGACTAGGTGTTCTGTCCACGGAGGTTGGGTGCGGTGTCAGCGGGCGAACTTCTCGACGGCGTCCGGGGTGACCGGGGTGAAGAAGTTGACGAGGGTGCCGTCGGGGTCGCGGAAGAGCAGCGACCGGTTGCCCCAGGGCATCGTGGTGGGCCCCTGGACGAAGTCGGTGACCAGGTCGGTCAGGTTGCCGTGCACACGGTCCACGTCATCGACGAGGAACTCGATGATCACGCTGTGGTTGTCCGCCGGGCGGGCCGAACCCGGGGCGAACAGCGGAACGGTGCGGGTGCTCGCGATCGCGAGGGTGGCGTGCGGGGTACGGAGCTCGGCGAAGTCCTCGGTGGACCACACCGCCTGTACCCCGGTGGCCTTCTCGTAGAACCCGACGAGGCGCGCGACGTCGCCGGTGATGATGCGGATCGAGACGAAGTCCATGGTGTTCTCCCTGGTTGACGAGCCGTGGTGCTCACTTCGCAGGCTAGGACTAATAGAGGACAGAATCGGCCCGGTATGAGCGTTAGGCTCTGGGCATGTCCCGACCTACCGCACGGGTGCTGACTCTCCTGGAGCTGCTGCAGTCCGGCGGCCTCCGGACCGTGGCCGAACTCGCCGACCGGCTCGGCGTCGACGGGCGGACCGTGCGGCGGTACGTGGACCAGCTGATCGACCTCGATCTGCCGGTGGAGGCGGTGCGGGGCCGCTACGGCGGGTACCGGCTCGCCTCCGGATACCGGCTTCCTCCGCTCATGCTCAGCGACGACGAGGCGCTCGCCGTGCTGCTCGGCCTGGTCGCCGGCCGCCGGGCGGGGCTCATGACGGCGGCGGACACGGCGAGCGAGACGGCAACGGCCAAGATCCGCAGGGTCCTCCCCGCGCACCTGGCCCGCAGGCTCGACACGGTCCTGGAATCCCTCGCGTTCACGGCGCCGCCCGGCGAGTTCGCCACCCCGGACGCCGACGTCCTGCTCACCGTCGCCGATGCGGTGCACCACCGGCGTCCGGTCTCGATCAGGTACACCGACCGCGACGGCCGGCGCAGTGACCGCCCGCTGCACCCGTACGGGATCGTCGCCCACTCGGGCCGGTGGTACGTCACGGGCTCGGACCCCGGGATCGGCGAGGACCGGACCTTCCGGCTGGATCGCATCGCGGCCGCGCGGACCCTGCCCGGTTCGTTCGAGGAGCCCGCCGGACCTGATCCGGCACAGCGCGTGCTGTCCGGGTTCGCCACGGCCGAGTACCGGTACGAGGTGGTCCTGCGGATCCACGCGACGGTCGCCCAGATCCGCGCCCGCCTTCCGGCCACCGTCGCGAGAGTGGCGGAGCTTGCGGAGATGGAGGGGACGGAGCCGACGGAGTCGACGGAGTGCTGGCGGCGCGTGGAGCTACGGGTGGAGCGGCTCGACTGGTTGCCGGCGGTACTCGCCTCGCTCGACCGGCCGTTCGTCATCGAGCGCCCCGACGAACTGCGCGACCTCGTCACCGCGCTCGCCGACCGCCTCGCGTCCTGCGCCCGGCAGACCTGACGCGTACGGACCCGGCGCGCGAGGCCCGAGTGTCCCGGAGAGGGACCCCGTCTGCGGGGCGTCCCGGCGCAGGACGCAAAATCGTAGCTGCGTCCGCCACACCGGCATGCGCCACGCGGCAATCGGAGAGGCAGGACCACACCATGGTTCAGGGATACCGGACGGGCACACCCATCGGACTCGGCGGGAGTATGGGGAGCCGGAAGCGTGGCTGGCAGGAGACCGCCCGTCGGTACTCGCTGCTTCCGCTGCGGATCTTCCTCGGTGTCACCTTCCTGTACGCCGGGATCGACAAGCTCACCGACTCCGCCTTCCTGCACGCGACAGGCACCGGTTCCCTCGGCGAGCTCATGCATTCCGTGCGGGGCTCCGCGGCCTTCCCGGCGCTCGTGGACCTGGCACTGAAGAGCCCGGCCGGCTTCGGCTACGCGATCGCCATCGGTGAACTCGCCGTCGGCATCGGCACCCTGCTGGGGCTGTACGGCCGGGTCGCGGCGCTCGGCGGCGCCCTGATCTCGCTGAGCCTCTGGCTGACGGTGAGCTGGCAGTCCACGCCGTACTACTACGGCAACGACCTCGTCTACCTCATGGCCTGGCTGCCGCTCCTGCTCGCCGGGTCGCCGCTGCTCTCGGTGGACGCCCTTCTGGCTGCCCGCCGCCGCATGCCGTAACCGACCGTGCTGGCGATCCCCGCCAGTACGAGGCCGGCGGCCAGCATCGGCAGTGCGGCTACCGGCGGCGTCCGCCAGAGGCCGCCCGCGTCGCCGAGGTAGACGGCCGCGATGCCCAGCAGCACAAGACCCGCGACCGCCTTTCCCGGCCGGAACTCATGGAGGAACTCCCGCCGCGGCCGGCCACGCTGCGCCCCGCCGGACCGCGTACCGCCGGGCTGCCCCGCACTTTCGGACCGCGCCCCGCCTGTCCGGGCTGGTCCGGCTCCGCCCGTTCCCGCTCCGTCACCGTCACCGTGCACGGGTCACCTCCACCTGTCCCACGCCGACCTTCAGATGGAGGTCGACCGTGCCTCCGGTCCTGCCGCCGCCCCGGGGAGCGAGCGTGATCGTCCTCTCCCGGGCCGGGGAGATGTCGATGTCCTGCTGGTTCTCACCGGGCAACTGGATGTCGCCCAGACCCACCTCGGCATGGAGCCGCACGGTCACGTTCTTCGGTACGACGACCGACACCCGGCCCGCGCCGACCTCCACATGCGTACGGACGGAGGCGCCCGGCGGCACGTTCAGACTCCGCAGGTTCAGCGTGCCGACCCCCGTGCCCACCTCGTACCGCGGGTGCACCGCCGACACCGAGGCGGGCCGCCACTCCGTACGCGTCCAGTGCGAGGTGACGGTCTTCGGCAGGGCGCTCGCGCCCGCCAGCAGTGCCGTCGTGAGGACCACCAGCACGATCGTGCCCGATCCCGTACGGCCGATGAACGAGCTGAGCAGCATCCCGAGGCCGAAGACGGCGAGTGCGCAGGCCAGTCCGATCTGCAGGCTCGGGCCGACCGGCCGGCTGTCCCAGGAGAGGCCCGTGCCGAGTCCGGCCGCGACCAGGGCGAGCAGGAACAGCCGGCCGCCGATCCCGCGCGGCCCCCGGCTCGCGGCGGGGGCGGACCGGGCCGACCTGCGGGACGGCGGCGGATCCGGGGTGGTGTCCGACGGGCCCCAGAGATAGCCGGAACCGACCGGTCCGGTGGTGCCGTCCTTGATGATCGGATCCCGCCACCAGGACGGGCCCCCGGGCGCCGGCGGGGCTTTCGTCTCCGGCGGTGCGTCCGCCACTTTCTGCCCGGCGGGTTTCTGCCCTGCCACCCGATGCCCGGCAGCCGGTTCCGGCGCCTCGGGGGTCGCGAGCCGGCGCCGCTCCGACCAGACCGCGGAGCCCGCGGTGGCCAGCGACAGCAGGGCCGCGAAGACCAGCACCGTCACGTAGTGCAGCATCGACAGGAACAGCCCGCAGCCGATCAGTGCGAAGAGCACCGCGGCCATGGACGCGCCCTCGACCCGGCCGGTCAGCAGTCTGCGCGCCTCGTTCTCGTCCTCACCCTCCAGCTGGATCAGCAGCCAGGCGAAACCGTAGAAGATCAGCCCGACCCCGCCGGTCACCGCCAGCACACCGAGAACGACGCGGAAGATCACCGGATCCAGGTCGAAGTGTCTGCCGAGCCCCCCGCAGACCCCGGCGACCACCTTGTTGCTCCGGTGGCGCCGCAGGTGCGGTCGCGGCTCGTTCTGCGGCGGCGGGGTTGTCATACCCCCATGGTGACGGTCGCCCCGCGCGGGCGGGGGCCGCGACGACCCTGGCCGATCCCTGATTTCGCACCCCGGAACCAGGGGGTTTTCCCTGATGCCCGCGGCGGTCCGTCCATGTGACGATCGAACCATGCCAGTCGCCCCGCCCCGCGCCGCAGGTGCCGCATCCGAAGCCCCGGACGAGCCCGCGCCGCGCAAGCTGTACCGCAGCGCCGAAGGGCGGATGCTGGGCGGCGTCGCGCGCGGGCTCGCCGGGCACCTCGGGGTGCCCGTCTCCTGGGTGCGGGCCGCGTTCATCGTGCTCTTCGCGCTGGAGGGGCTGGGGGCGCTGCTGTATGCCGCGTTCTGGTTCGTCGTGCCGCTCGGCGCGGGCGGGGTCCAGCGGCACGGTGTGCCGTCGCCGTTCGAGGAGTCCCCGGACGGCCGCCGCCGACTGCGCAAGCCCGACCGGGGCCAGATCGTCGCCCTCATCGCGCTGATCATCGGTGTGGCGGCCTTCATCGGGAACGTGGACATCGGCGGCGACGCCAGTCCGTACATCTGGCCCGTCCTGCTCATCGGCGCCGGTGTCGTCCTCGTCTGGCGCCAGGCGGACAACACACGCCGTGCGCACTGGGCGGAAGTCGGCCGCAGCAGCAGGCTGCTCCCGCTGGGCCGGGCGCTGGCGGGCGTCGCGCTGGTCGGCGCGGGGCTCGCCGCGTTCATCGTGATCCGCGGCTCGTCGGCGCAGCTCGGCAACGTCCTGACCGCCGCACTCGCCGTGGTCGCCGGGATCGTCCTGCTCGTGGGGCCCTGGCTCATCCGGATGACCCAGGACCTCTCCCAGGAGCGGCTGATGCGCATCCGTGCCCAGGAGCGCGCCGAGGTCGCGGCCCACGTCCACGACTCGGTGCTGCACACGCTCACCCTGATCCAGCGCAACGCCGAGCAGCCGGGCGAGGTCCGCAGACTGGCCCGCGCCCAGGAGCGCGAACTGCGCGCCTGGCTCTACCGGCCCGAGGGCACCGGCAAGGACAAGGACGACGAACCGGAGACCCTCGCCGAAGCCGTCAAGCAGTCCGCCGCCGAGGTCGAGGACAAGCACGGGGTGCCGCTCGAAGTGGTGGTCGTGGGCGACTGCCCGCTGGACGAGAAGCTGTCGGCCCAGATGCAGGCGGCACGCGAGGCCATGGTCAACGCGGCCAAGTACGGTGGCGAGGGCGGGGCGGTACAGGTGTACGCGGAAGTCGAAGGCCGTACGGTCTTCGTGTCGGTACGCGACCGGGGGCCCGGCTTCGATCTCGACGCGGTGCCCGGCGACCGGATGGGCGTACGAGAATCGATCATCGGCCGTATGCAGCGCAACGGCGGCACGGCAAGCCTGCGTTCCGCTCCCGACGGCGGCACCGTAGTGGAACTGGAGATGGAGCGAGCATGACCGAGCCCACCGACCGCACCGACCGGACCGGGGCCAACGAGCCGCAGGGGGACGCCGGAAGCGGACTGCCCGGGGAGAGCCGCAGGGTCCGCGTCGTCCTCGTGGACGACCACCGGATGTTCCGCACGGGGGTGCAGGCGGAGATCGGCCGCACCGAGTCGACCGGTGTCGAGGTCGTCGGTGAAGCGGCCGACGTCGACCAGGCCGTCACCGTCATCAAGGCCACCCGTCCCGAGGTGGTCCTCCTCGACGTCCACCTCCCGGGCGGCGGCGGTGTCGAAGTGCTGCGCCGCTCGGCCGCTCTGATGTCCGACACGGAGAACCCGGTCCGCTTCCTCGCCCTGTCCGTGTCGGACGCGGCGGAGGACGTGATCGGGGTCATCAGGGGCGGCGCCCGCGGTTACGTCACGAAGACGATCACCGGCACCGACCTGGTCGACTCGGTCTTCCGGGTCCAGGACGGCGACGCGGTCTTCTCGCCCCGCCTCGCGGGGTTCGTCCTCGACGCCTTCGCCTCCACGGACGCACCGCCGGTCGACGAGGACATGGACCGCCTCACGCAGCGCGAGCGGGAGGTCCTGCGCCTCATCGCCCGCGGATACGCGTACAAGGAGATCGCCAAACAGCTCTTCATCTCGGTGAAGACGGTCGAGTCGCACGTCTCCGCGGTGCTGCGCAAGCTCCAGTTGTCGAACCGCCACGAACTGACCCGGTGGGCGACGGCCCGCCGGCTGGTCTGACGGGCGGCCACCCGCCACCGGGGCGGCCACCCGCCTCCGCTACCCGGGCGGCCTCCCGGCCGGACCTGCCGGCCGGGAGGCGGGCCGCACGTACTGCGGCATTCCGTCGGCTGTCAGCCCGTTCCGTCGCCGCGGTCCGGTTTCGGGGGCCTGCCGCGGCGGGGGAGGGCGCCCGTGTCGCGCGGCAGCCGCCCGGCGTCGGAGAGGGCCTTGCGGAGCAGGAACTCGATCTGGGCGTTGGCGCTGCGGAGTCCGTCCGCCGCCCAGCGCGCCAGAGCGTCGTGCACGGACGGGTCCAGCCGCAGCAGCACCTGCTTGCGCGCCCTGGCCGCGCGCCGCGGCGCCGGGCCGGAGGGGTCCGGGGCGCCGGTGCTCTCCTCGCTCACCGGCCCCTCCTCGCCCACCGGCCCGTGCCCGCTCACCGGCTCTTCCCCGCTCACCGGCCCTTCCAGCGCTCACTGGTAGAGGGAACCGGTGTTCAGGACCGGTTGGACGGCGCGGTCGCCGCACAGCACCACCATCAAGTTGCTGACCATGGCGGCCTTCCGCTCCTCGTCCAGGTCCACGATGCCCTGTTCGCTGATCCGGACCAGGGCTTGCTCGACCATGCCGACCGCACCCTCGACGATCTGCTGACGGGCCGCGGCGACCGCCCCGGCCTGCTGGCGCTGGAGCATCGCGGAGGCGATCTCCGGCGCGTACGCGACCGGAACTCGATGATCCGGACGCCCGCGGCCCGGACGCGTGCGGTCAGCTCCAGCGAGAGCTTCTCGGTGATCTCGTCGGCGTTGCCGCGCAGGGACAGCGCGTCCTCGTCGTGTGCGTCGTACGGGTACTCGTTGGCGATGTGGCGGACCGCCGACTCGGCCTGGGTCGCCACGAACTTGCGGTAGTCGTCCACCTCGAACAGCGCCTGTGCGGTGTCCTCGACCTTCCACACCACGACCGCCGCGAGCTCGATCGGGTTGCCGTACGCGTCGTTGACCTTCATGACCGACGTCTCGTTGTTCCGCACCCGGGTGGAGATCTTCCGTGCACTCGTCAGCGGATTCACCCAGCGCAGCCCGTTCTGGCGGATCGTGCCCACGTACCGCCCGAACAGCTGGATGACGCGGGCCTCGCCCGGAGCGACCATCTTCACGCCGGTCATGCAGAACGGGGAGCCGACCAGCACGACGATGCCCACCACGACCAGCGTGGCGCCCAGGCTGCCGCTCGCGACACCCCCGCCGATGAGCAGCCCGAGCCCCACCACGGCGCCGAGCAGGGTCAGCAGCAGTGCGGCACCGCCCGCGATGCCGTGCGCCTGGGTCTCCTGCACATGCGGAGTGGGCATCTCCGGGGCGTCCGCCTCCAGCCCGGCCGCGGTGGTCGTGGTGGTGTGGGGCGTGGCGCGGGCAGTGGGGTCGGTTGTCGCGGGCCTGCCGGTGACTCCGGGTCCTGTCCGGGCGTTCCGGCCGGGCCGCCGACCGCGTACGGGTATGGGCAGGTACGGCCAGAGATGACCAGCGGCAGGCAAGGAAACGGACGTATACCGTATGTGTTGGGTCATCGCCGTACGTGACGACGTAAAAAGGGTGCAAAACAGGTAACCCCAGGCCCCAATAGGGCATCTTTCCCCACGTGATGAGCCTGACGGGAACCCCGTTCTTCCTCACCGCTATCGCCATGATGGGCGTCGCGGTGCTGCTGCCCCTGCTGCTGTGGGGGCGCGTCGCCGGACCCGCGGCCGTACGTGGTGCGGCCCGGCTGGTGATGGTGTTGTTCGCGCAGGCGACCGCGGTGCTGGTCGTCTTCGTCGCGGTGAACAACAGCAACGGCCTGTACGACAACTGGGCCGACCTGCTCGGCACCGGCAATCACGTGGTCGCCGCGCCGGACCTCGGTGCGGACGGGCTCGGCGGGCGGCAGCTCGCCTCCGAACCGCACCAGCGGGCCGTGTTCAAGCCGGTGGCCGACCCGCGCATGAGTGGTGTGCGCAGCACGGTGCTGACGGGGCAGGTGTCGGGGGTGCGCGGTGAGGTGTACGTCTGGCTGCCGCCGGAGTACAACGAACCCGCCTACCGTCACCACACCTTCCCGGTGGTCGAGCTGCTCTCCGGATTCCCCGGTACGGCGAAGGCCTGGTTCTCCAGCCTCGGCGCGGGGAAGCAGCTCGCGCCGATGATGAAGCGGGGGGAGATCGCACCGTTCATCCTGGTGTCGCCGCGCACCTCACTCCTGGGCAGTCAGGACACCGGCTGTGCCAACGTGTCCGGGGTCATCAACGCGGACACCTGGCTGAGCGTCGATGTGCCGACGATGGTGAAGGACACCTTCCGGGCGAAGCGCGGAGCGGCCGGGTGGGCGGTCGCCGGGTACTCGGCGGGGGCGCACTGCGCGGTGAAGCTGGCGCTGGCGCACCCCGACCGGTACCACGCGGCGGCCGGGCTCTCCGGGTACAACGATCCGGCGGCCGAGCACGCCTCCATCACCGCCAGGGACCCCGTGCTGCGGCGTACGAACAATCCGCTGTGGATCCTGCGCCACGCCAAGACCCCGCCGCGCGTCTCGCTGTTCCTCTCCGGCGCGCCCCGCGACGGTTACCGGGACGGCCTCGCCCTGCGCGCCGCGGCCAAGCCGCCGACATCGGTGCAGGTCATCCCGGTGACGGGCGGACACAGTCTGGCGGTCTGGCGCAAGCAGGTGCCTGATGTCTTCACCTGGCTGAGCGCGCAGTTTAGACCGAGGGTCCACACCGGCGCACCGCTCGGTCAGGCGCCCGCCACCGGCCGTGTCGCACCCGCGAAGGGCATCTGACCGATCGGCGCGAGCCTGACCGGGGCGCCGGGGTGCGGGGCGTGGATCATCTGGCCGTTGCCCACGTAGATGCCGACGTGGCTGATCCCGGAGAAGAAGAACACCAGATCGCCGGGGGCCAGTTCGGAACGGTTCACCCGCTGCCCGGAGTTGATCTGGGTGTACGTGGTGCGCGGGAGCGAAACCCCCGCTGAGCGGTACGCGGCCTGGGTCAGCCCCGAGCAGTCGAAGGACGAGGGCCCCGTGGCCCCCCAGGCGTACGGCTTGCCGAGCGCGCTGTAGGCGAAGGCGACCGCCCGCGCCGCCCGGGAGCCGGGGGCGGCGACCGGGCCCCGCACCGCCGACCGGTCGGCGGCCTGCGGGGCGGCGGACCTGCCGGCGCCCTGTGACTCGTACTGCGAGCGCTCGGGCGCCGACAGCCGGGAGAGCAGTGCCTCGGCCGCGCGGATCCTGCTCTGCACGGTGGTCTTCTGCTTCTTCAGGTCGGCCTGCTGGGTCCGCAGCCTGCTGAGGGTGGAGTCCGCCTCGGAGCGCAGCTGGGCGAGCTGCCCGAGCTGCCGGCGCACTCCGGTGACCTCGGCGGCCTGCTGGTCACCAGCGTGCTCCACATAGGCGGCCCGGTCCAGATAGTGCGACGGATCGGAGGAGAGGAACACCTGGAGTGACGGGTCGATGGCGCCGTTGCGGTACTGGGCCGACGCCGTCGAACCGAGCGCGGAGCGCGCGGTGTTGAGCTGCTCCGTGCGGCGGGCGGCCTGGTCGCGCAGGGAGCGCAGCGACTTCTCCGACGCCGCGGTCTTCTCCTTCGCCCCGTCGTACTTCTCGGTGGCGGTCTCCGCGTCCTGGTACAGCGTGTCGACCTGGGCCTTGACCTGCGCGGGGGTGAGACGCGGTGCCGCGTGGCCGACGCCCTGCAAGGCGGTGGCGGACGCGGCTCCCGCGAGGGTGAGCGTCGCGGCGGTCCGGGCCGCGGGGCCGGTGAGCGGGCGTTGCCTGGGCTTTCGGTGAGCGGCCACGAGGGCGTTCACGTCCTTCCGTACGTCCTTGCCGTATCCGCGGGGGGAGCGGAGCGGATACGTGTCCGGCGGCGGCCCGCACAGGGGGAGCGGGCCGCCGCCGGATCTCTCGGCGGTGATGACCGACGGCGGCCCGGTTACGGGACGGCGGTGGGGAGCCGGTCATCTGGGTAAGAACGCTAAACCTGGGGTTATGGGAACGAGACCTCATGGGACATAGTGGTCGAATCTGGCCACTGCTTTGCCTTATACGGTCGGCGATGACCGGATGGGACTGGTTCTGTGGGGCCACTGTGGGACTACCGGTGACGGTGGCCCGGAGGGCGATGGCTAAGGTCGAATCCCATGGACGTACTCATCAATGCCTTCGTCGGCCTGCACATCATCGGTATCGCCGCGCTGCTCGGCGGTTTCCTGACACAGATGAAGGCGATGCGCACGGGCGAGGCCCGGTTCGGCCCGGCGATGCTGCACGGCGCGCTGACGATGCTGGTGACCGGCGTGGCACTGGTCGGCCTGAACCAGGCCGACGGGAACACCATCAACACCATCAAGATCGGGATCAAGCTGGCGATCCTGGTGGTGATCCTGGGACTCGTCTATGTGAAGCGCGACGACGAGCGCATCGACAAGGGCCTCTTCGGGGCGGTCGGCGGACTCACGGTCGTCAACATCTTCATCGCGGTGCTGTGGACCTGACCTGACCTGACCTGGCCTGAGCGGATCTGGCCTGAGCGGGCCTGACCTGATCCGGCCGGATCCGGCCCCGCCCGGCCGGATCAGATCCGGTCCGGCTGACGGGCCGCGCCTGTCCCGGGTACGCCCTACCCCGCCACGGCTGACAGCTCGCGCACCGTCGCCATGTCGCTGAACGGGATCAGCCGGTCGCCCACGATCTGGTACGGCTCGCTGCCCTTCCCCGCGACCAGCACGATGTCGGCCGGACCGGCGGCGGACAGGGCGAAGGCGATGGCGTCACGGCGGTCGGCGATCCGCTCGAACGGGGTGCCGGTGGCCGTCAGCCCCGGCACGATCTGGTCCATGATCGCCTCGGGGTCCTCGTCACGGGGGTTGTCCGATGTGAGCACGCACAGATCGGAGTGGGCTCCGGCGATCTCGCCCATCCGGGCGCGCTTGGTGACGTCCCGGTCACCGCCGCAGCCGAAGACCGTGATGACCCGGGCGGCGGCGAAGTCCCTGATGGCGGCGAGCACCTTGTCCAGGGAGTCGGGCGAGTGCGCGTAGTCCACGATCACGGACGCGCCCTGCGGGGCCTCGAACCGTTCCAGCCGCCCTGGGACCGGGGGCATCCGGTCGAGCGCCGCCACCAGACCCGCCAGGTCATGACCCAGCAGGTGGCAGGCGGCCAGGGTGGCCAGTGCGTTGGCGACCGAGAACCTGCCGGGCACGGGGATCGCGGCCGGATACTTGCGCCCGTCGTGGTGGAGCGTGAACCGCGTACCGAAGGCGTCCATGTCCAGGTCGGTCGCCCGGTAGTCCGCGTCGGCGTCTAGGGCGTACGTACGGACCAGCCCCGGCATCATCGCCGGAATCAGCGCGCCCACCGGGTCGTCCGCGTTCACCACCGCGCGACGGCAGAGCCCTCCGAAGAGCCGGAGTTTGGCGTCCCGGTAGTGCTCCATCGTGCCGTGGTCGTCCAGGTGGTCCTGGGTGAGGTTGGTGAAGATGCCCACGTCGATGAAGGAATGGTCGATCCGGTGGTTCAGCAGGCCCATCGAGGTGGCCTCCAGGACCACGGTGCCCACTTCGTGGTCGCGCATGTGCCCCAGCAGATACTGGAAGTCCGGTGACTCCGGAGTGGTCAGTACCGAGCGCGGCATCGGGATCAGCTCGTCCCCGATCCGGTTCCCGCCCGTCCCGATCACGCCCACCTTCGCGCCCTCGGCGATCCGCAGCACGGACTCCACCATGTACGAGACGGACGTCTTCCCGTTGGTGCCGGTGACGGCCACCATGTCCATCGCCCGGCCGGGCTCCCCGTAGTAGCGCGAGGTGATCAGCGCGGCGGCCTGACGGGTATCGGCCACCCGTACGACGCAGGCGCCCTCCGCCGAGGGCCACACCGCTGCGGGCAGCCCGGGCGCGGGCCCCTCGACGAGCACCGCCACGGCGCCGCGCGCCAGCGCGGATCCGACCGCCCCGGGGCCGCCCTCGCGGTGCCCGGGCACCGCGATGAAGAGCGAACCCGGCGAGACGCGGTGGGCGTCGAAGCATGCTCCCGCGGTGACTCTCGTCTCCGGATCGCCCAGAAGTACTTCGTGGTCGTGCCCGGCCAGCAACTCGCTCAACTTCACAGGGGTCCTCTCGGGTGCGGCCGGCCCGCCGGGGTCGCCGGAAGCGACACCGGCGGTACGCGGGGGGCGTGGGCCGCAGGGAGTAGTGGGGGGAGTGCGGGGGTGTGCGGTGCGGGAGCCCATCGCAGTGGCTCAGGAGGGGGCAGGGGTGCGCGGGGCCCGCCGTGGAGCCACTTCCTGCGGGCGGGTCGGCCGGGCGGGAAGGGGGAGGCGGGTGGAGCGGACGCGTGGGCCCGTCGGGAAGGTTGCTAGCCGTGGCCGTGCAGCGCACGGCAGCGCGCCCGGGGGGCGACGGGACCCGGCGGGCGAGGGGCCCGGACCGGGCTCTCCGTCACCGCATGTGTATGTCCCATACGGAGAGTGTACGCGCCCGGAGTGCCCGGCCCTGCGGGGACGGACCGGAGCCGATCCGCTCCGGCCCCGCTGAACTGACCGCTGACCTGCTGTTATCCGGGCCGCACGCTGCCGTAGATCGGCATGTAGTAGATCGACTCCTCGCGCACATACGCGCCGGGCTTCGGGGCGTGGATCATCATCCCGTTGCCGATGTACATCCCCACGTGGCTGATGTCGTCGTAGAAGAACACCAGATCACCGGGGCGCAGATTCTTCGTCCCGACCCGGGTGCCGGTCTTCACCTGGTCCCAGGTGGTCCGCGGGAGGTTGACGCCCGCGGCTTTCCAGGCGGCCTGGGTGAGACCCGAACAGTCGTAGGAGCTGGGCCCGGTGGCACCCCAGACGTACGGCTTGCCGAGCTGGGCGCGGGCGAACGCGAGAGCCGCGGCGGCCTTGCTCGACGACTTACCGGAGCCGGAGCCCGTACCGGTGCCGCGGCCTGCACCGGTGCCGCCGCTGTCGCCGCCCTGTGCCTTCTCCGTCGCCTTGCGCTTCTTCTCCAGCGCGGCCTGCTCCCGCGCCAGCTTCCCCGCCTTGCGCCTGGCCTCGGCTTCCTTCTTCTTCTCCAGCGCGGCGAGCCGTGCCTTGTCCTCGGCCGTCAGCTTCGAGAGCAGGCCGCGCGCCTCGCCGAGCTTCGACTGGACGGACTGCTTGCTCGTCTTCAGCGCCGCCTGGGCCTCGGTCAGACCCTCCAGGCTGCGTGCCGCCTCGCCGCGCTTCCTGGCCGCCGACCGCTGCTGTGTCTCGTAGTCGGCGACGGCCTTCTCCTGCCGGTCGCCGAGCCGCTTCATCAGCTGGTCCTGGTCGAAGTACGACTGCGGGTTGTCGGCGAGGAGCAGGGCGGCGGTGGTGGAGAGGGTGCCTTCGCGGTACTGGGCCGCGGCGTAGTTGCCGAGGGTGCGGCGGGAGTCGTTCAGTTTCGCGGTGCGCTCGGCGACCTGGTCGAGGAGGGCGTCGACCGTCTTGCGCTGCGTGGTGGTGGCCTCTTCGGCCTGGTTGTACTGCTGGGTGGCGGTTCCGGCCTGGCGGTAGAGCCCGTCGACCTTCTTCTGCACCGCTTCGATGCTCTGCTTCGGCTTCGGCTTCACGGTGGGGGCCGGCGCGGCACCGGCGCTCTGGGCGAACAGCGAGACCGAAGCGAGGGCCGCGGTGGTGATGCCGATGGCGGGAGCGGTACTGCGTACGCGGGAACGCGGTTTGCGGTGCGTTGCCAAGACAGCAATTCCTTCCGTGGACCGCCTGCCGGGTCAGCCCTACGGTCCGTGGGGACATGCTGGGTGGTGCGGACCGATTCGCTCCGGTGGTGCTTGGTGTCCCCGGCTCCACCTGCCG